>JAKAJS010000100.1 GCA_021813685.1 Deltaproteobacteria bacterium
GCATGGAGATGATGTGGTCGTTTATCATGTGGAACCACTCGCGGTTCCTGACCTGGCGAGTGTGGCCGTGAAGCGGATGGGCATCGTGACCTTCCAGCCATTTATCGGCATCGAAGTAGTAGTACTGTTTGCTCCAGAGCATGCCGGCAAGGGCCTGGCGCATGACGTTGGCGCCATCAGCTGAGACCGAGGGCGGGGTAATCGCACGGTAGAACTCGTCCGCCTCCTCGATCCTGGTCTTTATGATATTGTCAAAATCCGCCCCGAAGGGGTTTCCCTCAATGGTCGCAGTGGCGAGGCGCAAGCGGATCACAACGCTCCTGCCGGCATCGACGCCCAGCGGGTAATGTGCCGCCGCCTTGGTTCCCTCCTGTGCAGGGTTTACTGCGCCGGTCCGACCCTGAATGAGGTAATGGTGAAATGCGTCCTTGACATAAGGGGTTGCGTTAGGGCTTCCAAACAGACGCTCATTGTTCGACTCATTTTCGGTGAACAGGAAGGCCGGCTTCCCATCGCAATAGAGAATATAGTCGCTAAGAGATTCCTGGAAGAGAGGGTCGGTGTGATGGGCGTGAATCGCTTCTTTGTCCGCGTCGCTCAGTCTGTTCAAAATCGGCTTCGATCCGCCATCCGGCCAGGACCAGGTGTTGCGAAACCAAATGGTTGGCAGAATATGTATAGTGGCCGGTTCCGGCCCACGATTCCAAACGGTGATCCTGATCAACACATCTTCCGGACCCGCCTTGCCATACTCTGTGAGTACGTCGAAATAGCGGTCGCCATCGAATACTCCCGTATCAAGGAGTTCATACTCCATCTCATGGCGTGAACGGCGACTGTTTTTCTCTACCAGGTCGGAATAGGGATAACCCACCTGCGGGTACTTGTAGAGGAATTTCATGTATGAATGAGTGGGGGTGCTGTCGAGATAGAAGTAGTATTCCTTCACGTCCTCGCCATGGTTCCCCTCACTGTTCGTCAGGCCAAACAGCCGCTCCTTGATAATGGGGTCCCTGCCGTTCCAGAGCGCGGTCGCGAAACACAATACCTGGTGCTCATCACTTATGCCCCCCAACCCGTCCTCACCCCAGCGGTACGCGCGAGAGCGCGCCTGGTCGTGGCTGAAATAGTTCCAGGCATCACCGTTGTCGCTGTAGTCCTCGCGCACCGTTCCCCACTGCCGCTCGCTCAGATACGGACCCCATTTTCTCCATGCCATATTTGAGTCTCGGCATTCATCGAGCCGTTTCATCTCTGCAACTCCAGGCAGGGCGCTCATAGCTTCCTCCAAGGTAACGGGCGAGTCGTCAAGGGGGCTTATGCGTTGTTAAACTGAATAAAAGCTGGTAACGTTCAAAATGCTTGTTAACCGCATAGATAAGCATAAATATACAGGTTTCAAGATACCGGTAAATTTATTCTCGGGTGAATATATACCCGGCCGCGCAATTGCTTCTTGGTGATTTACGAATGAATCGGATGAGAAAGGGCCGATCCTGCCGATATGTGCTGTGGGCGGAACCGGGCGAGAGGGGAGTTCCTCCAGTGGAACCTTACTTATGATTGATACAAGGGTTGAGGCGTAATACATTGCCGGAATATGTATAAAGTTGAACCCCAAGTGACAGCTCAGTCTGCCCAACTTTGCCAAATTTGGCTCATCTCCGCTTCTTTTCTCAATTTCCCCGAAGAAAGTTTTAAACTTGCTTCTTTCCGTCGAGTATTTCCGCAGAGCATCTCAATCGGGCAACTTCCTCCGACCTCTTGGGGTCCGCTTTATACTTTAAGCAACACGATGCCATTGTCAATGGAGGGGAACATAATACCCGGGGTTTGTCCGGCTCACAAAAAATCGAGAGATCCATTTCGGATTCGAAAGGAAAATTTTACAGCATGTAGACGAAATAATCTCTTCTACGGTCTCTTTGCAACGAGGAAATTTTCCGAATCACTTCAACGCAATAGGAGGAGTTGCAAATGAAACTGAAACTGTTGGTGTTTGCTGTTTTCTTTGCCGTATTGTCTGTATTTTTAACAGTCAATGTGGGAGCCCATCCATATTGCGGAAGGGTTTGGGTCCCTGGACACTTCGGATGGCACCATAGATGGATTCCCCCTCACTGGAGATCTCGTCACTGGGTCCCAGGCCATTACAACCGTTTTGGACGATGGATTCCGGGACACTGCCGCTGATCTTAGCTTCAAACGTGGCAACCCAGCCACTCCGTTTCAGTTCGCACACGGATACACTGTTGTTTTTGACGAAGCCGGGACCCTTGGCGTCACCTTGGATAAAGAACAGGCGGAGCGTGTCGCCAGGGATTCCGGAAATTTTGCCAAACTCCCGGAATGCAGCATACAGCACTCGGTTTTGAGTTTCGTGCGATTGAAATCGGCCGCCTTCTGCGGATTGTCCACCGGGCCGGATGCTTGGAACACTAAATCATCGCAGAGCGTACACTTAATTTCCCACCGTGTTTACCCTAGAAGCCTAGGCTGGTACACAGCAGAAACTAGCATGCCGTTCTATTTTTAAACAAGACAGATGTATGTATATGGAGATTAACAATGGTAATTATGGCAACAATAGCTTTTTTGATCTTGGCAGTTATCCAGGGAGTTCTGGGTTTTGCCGTCATAGTCGGAACTATAGGACTAATTTTAAAGGCAATATTTTTCCTTTTTGTAATCGGACTGATAATCTCGGCAGACGTAATGCCTCTTAGAAATAATGAAACATGAAATTCCAAATAGCGCAGCCAAGCGCGGACGAAGCTACACCAGCGGCTCCGCCCGCGAGGCCCAACATCGCCAAAGATTGAATCCGAAACAATCGCTAAGACTTGGAAATAAATGCGGTTTTACACGCAGGACAGTAGCCTTGCAGGACCACCTGCTTGCGCAGCACGTGGAACCCGTTTTGCCCCGAAAGGGGTATCCCGGGCTCTTCGACCGGACCGTAAGCATCCATGATCGCCTGGCATCCCAGACAAACCATGTGATGATGGGGACCAGTCTGGGCGTCGTATCTGGCGACTTCGGTCACCGGGCTCACCTTTTCGATCAATCCGACGTCGTAGAACTTCTCGAGGGTCTTGTAGACCGTTCCCAGCGAAATCATCGGGAACTTCTTCTTTACATGCTGGTAGATCACTTCGGCGCTGGGGTGTTCTTTGGAAAAATATAAGCTTTGATAAATCGCCAGGCGCTGATAGGTTACCTGAAGGCCGCGGTCCCTGAGAGTTGCTATGAAGTCTTTGTCTTTTTTCCCCTCCATGATTCCGTTTTCCCTTTTCTTCCGAACGGCACTGCGCGCATACATTCAAAGAACCACTGTATCTTCTATATATAAAGTGGACTTTATTTAAGCAAGTACAATCTTTTGAGAATATGTCTTTTCAGGCAGTGCTTTCCGTTTTTCCCGATAACTCCCGGATACGCTTGAGAAAAACCAGCAGAATAGAAATCGCGGCGGGAGTCATTCCCGGTATTCTGGAAGCCTGCCCCACCGAGACGGGCCGTACCTCCTCCAACTTCTGCCTCAGTTCGTGAGAAAGCCCCGGCACCCTGTCATAGGGAAACGCAGCCGGAATACCGATTTGTTCCATTTGTCTGAACCGCCCCACCTCCGTTTCCTGCCGCCTCAGGTAGCCTTCATACTTGCACTCGATTTCTACCTGCTCCCGGACTCTTTGGCAAATCGTCGAAACAGTCCCGCTAAGGTCTTCTACATCGGAGTAGGAAAGCTCCGGGCGTTTTAGAAGCTTATCAAGCGTGGCCGGTTCCTCGATGGGGTTCGATCCCTTTCGGGCAAGTATTTCGCTCACCTGCGCAGAAGGGCGGACGAAGGTCCTGCGAAGCCTGTCCAGTTCGGCGCGCACCGCTTCGCGCCGCTCCACGAGTTCCCGGTAAACCGAACGCTCATGCAGTCCGAGTTCGAACCCCTTTTCCAGCAGACGCAGATCGGCATTGTCTTCTCGTAAAAGCAGGCGGTATTCCGACCGGGAGGTGAAAATCCTGTAGGGCTCGTTGGTGCCTTTTGTCACCAGGTCGTCGATCATAACGGCCATATAGGCTTCCGAGCGGTCCAAAAGAAACGGCGGTCGTCTCTGGACTTGTAACGCGGCGTTTATCCCGGCCCACATGCCTTGAGCGGCGGCTTCCTCGTAGCCGGAGGTGCCGTTTATCTGCCCGGCCAGAAAAAGCCCTGCGACAAGCTTTGTCTCAAGCGTCGGATAGAGTTGAGTGGGGTGGATGAAATCATATTCTATTGCATAGGCCGGCCGCATTATCTCGGCATATTCCAGCCCCGGGACCGAATGGACCAACTCCGCCTGCACCTCTGCGGGGAGCGAATTGCCCGTGCCGCTCGCATAGATCTCCTCGGTATCGAGCCCCTCGGGTTCGAGGATGATCTGGTGGGAATCCTTGTGCGGAAACTTCATGACCTTGTCTTCGAGCGACGGGCAGTAGCGGGCCGATACCCCGCGGATAGTCCCGTTGTAGAGCGGAGAAAGCCCGATATGGCGCCGGACCAGCTCGTGGGTCCGCTCGGTGGTGTTTCCGATATGGCACGAGACCTGGGGAAGAGGAACAGATTGGGTAAACAGGGAAAAGGGCCTCGGTTCCGGATCTCCGGGCTGTTCGCGAAAAGCGCTGAAATCGATGCTGCGCCGAAGGATTCGGGCCGGAGTGCCCGTTTTCATCCTGCCAACGCAAAACCCGATGCGCTGCAGCCCTTCGGCAAGCCCGATGGAGGAAAATTCGCCCGTTCTTCCCGCGGCTATCGTGCTCGTCCCGATATGAACGAGCCCATGCAGAAACGTCCCCGTGGCGATCACCACGGCAGGGGCTTCAAAGCAACTGCCGGACTGGTCGGTCACACCCGCCACTTTTCCGCCCTCGATCAGAAGAGACTCCGCCGTAGACTGGCGCAGCCGAATATTGGGCTCGAGCTCCAGCCTGTGCTTCATTGCGCTCCGATAGCGCACCTTGTCGTTTTGCGTCCTGGTGCCCCGAACCGCCGGCCCCTTTTTGGTGTTGAGCAACCGGAACTGGATCGCGGTCTTGTCGGAGATCCTGGCCATCTCGCCCCCGAGCGCGTCAATTTCCTTCACCAGATGTCCCTTGCCGATTCCTCCCACCGAAGGCGAACAGGGCATGTGTGCCACCGTATCCAGGAAAATGGCCAAAACCAGGGTTTTGCAGCCAAGGCGCGCGGAGGCAAGTGCTGCCTCGCATCCCGCGTGGCCCGCTCCGATTATGATCACGTCGTACTTCTCAGCCATTTCCAGAACTCTCCATCTCGCGGCCCGAAGGCCCGAAAGCCAAACACTTAACCCAGTGGCCGGGAGAGATTTCCCGCAGTTCAGCCGCATTTTCCCCGCAGGCGGACTGCCCCATGGAACAGCGGGGCTGAAAGGCACAAACATCGGGCAGCGCTTCGGTTGTCGCCTCGGTGAGCCCCCCCTGCCTTTTTACCGCGCGCCCCGGCTCGAGCAGCGGGATCGATTCAAGAAGCGCCCGCGTGTAGGGATGCAGCGGGTTTTCGAAAAGCTCCCCGCTTTGTGCCAGCTCCACTATCTGCCCGCGGTACATGACCGCCACGCGGTCGCAGATGTGGCGCACCACCGAAAGATCGTGCGAGATGAACAGATACGTGAGATCGAACTCCTCCTGCAAATCCTCCAAGAGATTTATCACCTGCGCCTGAATGGAGACGTCGAGGGCAGAAAGCGGCTCGTCACAGATGACCAGTTCGGGCTGCAGGGCGAGCGCCCTGGCTATTCCGATCCTCTGCCGCTGCCCGCCGCTGAATTCGTGGGGATAACGGCCCGCGTGCTCGGGACGAAGGCCGACTTTTTCCATGATCTGGCGAACTCTTTCCCGCTGCTCGGAAGCACTGCCCAGCCGGTGAATGATGAGACCCTCCCCGATCGTGCGCCCGATCGTCTGCCGGGGATTGAGCGACGCATACGGGTCCTGGAATATGATCTGCATCCGCCTTCTCAGACGGCGCAACTCCTCCCCCGAAACTGAAGAGATGTCCTGGCCGTCGAAAAAAATCTTCCCCTCCGTCGGAGGCTCAAGCCCCAGGACAACCCGTCCGAGGGTGGATTTCCCGCATCCGCTCTCTCCCACCAGCCCCAGGGTCTCCCCCCGAGATATCGCGAGGTCGACCCCGTCCACGGCCTTTACCGCCCCCACCTCGCGCCGGAATACGCCCCTCGTTACGGGATAATATTTCTTTACCCCGCTCAGTCTTACAAGCTCCGATCTCTGAAGCAAAAAGTCGCCTCCCTGAAAGCAGTGAACAGTGAGCAGTGAGCAGTGATCAGAAACGGAATTGATACTCTTCACTGCTCACTGTTCACTCTTCACTGATCACTGCTCACTCTTCACTGTTCACTGTACATGCAGCCAACACCGCACCAAATGCCCCCCCGCAGCCGGCGGCTCCAGCCGGGGCTCCTCCACGAAACATCGATCGAAAGCGAAAGGGCACCTCGTGTTGAACTTACACCCTACCGGCAGCGCGAGCAGGCTGGGAACGACCCCCGCAATCGGCTCGAGCCTTTTGCCGCCATTTTTGGCGGCGCGGCCCGGGACCGAGCGCATCAGCCCCTGTGTATAGGGATGGAGCGGGTTTTCAAAAAGTTCCTCTACGAGCGCCCGCTCGACTATCCTGCCGGTGTACATCACGATGACTTCATCGGCCGCCTCGGCGATTACCCCGAGATCATGAGTGATGAGAAGAATCGCCATGCCGCGGGTTTCCCGCAAAGTGTCGAGAAGCGCAAGGATTTGCGCCTGTATGGTGACATCGAGCGCAGTGGTGGGTTCATCGGCGATAATGAGCCGGGGATTGCACGCGATCGCCATGGCTATCATCGCTCGCTGCCGCATGCCTCCGCTCATCTGATGCGGATAGTCCCGCATGCGCAGCTCGGGTGAGGGAATGCCTGCCATGCCCAAAAGCTCGATCGTTCGAATCTGCGCCTCTTTTCGGGAAATATCCCGGTGCCGCAACAACACCTCCGTCACCTGGTCCCCCACACGGAAGACAGGATTTAGCGAGGTCATCGGCTCCTGGAAAATCATCGAAATCTCGTTTCCCCGGATCTCCTGCATCTCGTTTTCCGGAACGGTAAGCAAATCCCTGCCCCCGAACAGGATAGACCCGCCCGCAATGACCCCGGGCGAAGGCACGAGCCGAAGGATGGAAAGGGCGCAAACACTTTTGCCGCATCCCGATTCGCCCACAATTCCAAGCACCTGCCGTTCGGAAATCTCGAAGCTCACCGAATCCACCGCTCGCGCGACTCCCGCCTCAGTCATAAAAAAAGTCTTGAGTTCCCGTACTTCAAGAAGAACCGATTCCATCAATCTCCCATGCTTATCCGTGTGGCGACCCGACAAGTATACTTGTCCCAGGGCGCTTTCACAAGCACCTGCACCCGCTCACTACTCCGCCGGGAACGTTCGCCGGTGAGACCCAAAAGGCGCAGGCGCGCATAAATCGTAACCGATGTGCGCAAAAATCGTAACCTTCAATTTTGCACACATTCACAGTGCAAGCATATTTCCCTGTTATCCCGAGCTCTTATGCCGTGGTACGGTTATTGCCATTGTCTCTTTGCAGCTCGCCCCGGCGAGCTTTTCGGACACGGTAAAGCATCTCCGGGTCCGGAAAAACAGAGAGAACATTTTTCGGGAGAAAAAATTGATGAAGGGCAGACTCTGCACAGTTCCATCAGATATATCGTCGGCCGGCGGGACCGAACCTCTGGAGCCGTTTTCCGACCAGGCCTTCCCGTGGCCGACCAAAAGCGACAGCCTCCTTCGGCGCGCCCTCAATCTGGAAAGCGCAAAGCGCGTCGGCGATCTTTTTCGCATGCCGGCCGAAGAGCCCGCACTGCGGTCCCTTTTCGACAAACCCAAAGCGACCCGGGTTGCCGAGTTCTACCTGAGCCCCCCCCGGCAGATTCCCGTGCAGCAAGGCGTGCGGGCAACCGCCCGGGGAAAGTTCATCTACGTCGGGGAAGAAAAATTCTATATTCGCGGCGTCACCTACGGCCCTTTCCGGCCGGATGCCGAAGGGTGCGAATACCATGACCCCGAGACGGTCGACCGGGATTTTGCCCAAATGGCCGAAAGCGGCATCAACGCCGTAAGGACCTACACCGTGCCGCCCAGATGGCTTCTCGATATTGCTCAGAAGCACGGTCTGCGCGTTATGGTCGGGCTCCCCTGGGAAGAACACATCACCTTTCTGGACGATAGAAAGCTTGTAAAAGATATCGAACGACGCGTTCGCGAGGGCGTAAAGGCATGCGCCGACCACGCAGCGGTTCTCTGCTTTACCATAGGAAACGAGATTCCTTCCTCGATCGTGCGCTGGCACGGCCGGCGCCGGATCGAATCGTTTCTCGAACGGCTCTACAAAGCGGTAAAGGAAGAAGACCCGCAGGTGCTTGTCACCTACGTGAATTTTCCGACAACCGAATACCTGGAGCTTCCCTTCCTCGATTTCATCTCTTTTAACGTCTACCTGGAGACCAAAGAGAAGCTCGAAGGGTATCTCGCGCGCCTCCAAAATCTTGCGGGCGATAAACCTCTGCTCATGGCCGAACTGGGGCTCGACAGCATGCGAAACGGCGAAGAGGCCCAGGCCTCCACCCTCGAGTGGCAGATCCGCTCGACTTTCGCCTCAGGCTGCTCGGGGATTTTTGTCTTTTCCTGGACCGATGAATGGCACCGGGGAGGCTTCGACATCGAAGACTGGGGGTTTGGTCTTACCGACAGAAACCGCAACCCCAAAGCATCCCTTGCCGCAGTGGGAAAGGCCTATTCGCAAATCCCCTTCCCTGCCGATCTCAACTGGCCAAGCATCTCGGTTGTGGTCTGCACCTACAATGGCAAGCGCACCATCCGCGACTGCCTCGAAGGGCTAAAACGCGTCGACTATCCCAACTTTGAAGTGATCGTCGTAAACGACGGCTCAACCGACGGGACCGAGACGATAGCCAAAGAATACGGATTCCGCCTCATATCCATCCCGAACGGAGGCTTGAGCAATGCCCGCAATGTCGGCATGCGTGCAGCCAAGGGCGAAATCGTGGCCTACATCGACGATGACGCCATTCCCGACCCGCAATGGCTCACCTACCTTGCGGCGACCTTTCTCACCACCGATCACGCCGGAGTCGGCGGCCCCAACATCCCGCCCATCAATGACGGGGCAATAGCCGAGTGCGTGTCCAATTCTCCGGGCGGCCCGGTCCATGTGCTTCTGACCGACACCGAAGCCGAACATATCCCGGGCTGCAACATGGCGTTCCGAAAGTCCGCCCTCGAGGCGATCGACGGCTTCGATACCCAGTTCCGAATCGCAGGCGACGACGTAGATCTGTGCTGGAGAATTCAAAAACAGGGATGGACTCTGGGGTTCAACCCTGCGGCCATGGTATGGCACCACCGCCGCAATTCGATCAAAACCTACTGGAAACAGCAATTGAACTACGGAAAGGCCGAAGGCTATCTCGAGCGTAAATGGCCCGAAAAATACAATGCCGCAGGCCACATTCCGTGGGCCGGAAGGCTTTATTTCAAAGGGTTCGAACAATTCATGGGCTCTTTTCGCGGCAGGATCTACCAGGGCACCTGGGGAAGCGCACTGTTTCAATCGATTTATCAGCCGGCACCGAGCCTTTTCTGGTCGCTTCCTCTCATGCCCGAATGGATCGTCGTAGTGGCCGCACTCGGCTTCTTTTCCCTGCTCGGCCTGCAGTGGCACCCGCTGCTGCTCGCGCTCCCGCTTTTCATACTCGGGGCCTCCCTGCCGGTAGCACACGCTCTTTCGTGCGCCGCAAGACTGCCCTTTGTCAACTACCCGGTCAAGCAGCGCCGCAGACTCAAAGCTCTCACCGCCTGCCTGCACCTCATGCAGCCCCTTGCACGCTTCCTGGGAAGAGTAAAGCTTGGCCTAACCCCCTGGCGCACCTGCGGCATGGCCTCCGGTATAGCTTTCCCTCTGCCCCGGCCCAAAAACTTTACGATCTGGAGCCAGCAGTGGCGCTCGTCCATTACCTGGCTCGAATCGATCGAACACAAAGTGTCGGCCCTTCGGACCAGGATCCTGCGCGGGGGAGATTTCGACGGCTGGGACCTCGAACTGCGCGGAGGACTCCTGGGTTCGGTGCGCATGCTCATGGCGGTCGAAGAACACGGGGGCGGAAACCAGTACATCCGCGTTAGGAGCTGGCCCCGTTGCACACCCGCAGGGATCGTCGTAACGCTCTTTTTCGCAGCCCTGGGAGCAGGGGCCGCGGCCGCCCACGCCTGGATCGCCTGCGCGGCCCTGAACGGTGCAGCCATCGTCCTCATGATGCGCATCCTCCTCGAATGCTCCTCCGCCATGTCCACCTTGAGCCAGGTGATGAGCGAGAAAGAATAGCTCGTCGCAATACCCAAAAGCAAAAGCATAAAAGCGCGGGGGCTATCGCCCCCGCACCCCCATGCCGCTTCGCGGCTCATTTGGCGCCTGCCGCGCCTACCCTCCGTCCGCTCCTATAGACATTGTACATGCGTATCATGATAAATCGCTCTCCACCGCGTTTTTCGTCTGCAATGAAAACAGGGAAAGAGGGGGCGAAAGCCCTACCGGGCAGGGCGAAAAAGATATATAGTAGGCGAGAGAGGCTGGATAGTTCCTCCCTTCGACACCGCTTCCAAATTCGATTTGGTGACAGGCTGAATGGGGATCGCGGCGAGGAGCTCACACGTTTGTCACCAGGTGAGGACCTTTCCCGGGGGGGCCTTGAAAAAGGAGAAACAAAATGGAATGGCAAGAAGTTATTGACCA
>JAKAJS010000142.1 GCA_021813685.1 Deltaproteobacteria bacterium
CCAAAAAGCTTGCTTTGACCGCCTGTATGAGAAAACTTCTCACCATTGTGAATGCAATGGTAAGGGACGATAGCGTATGGAATAACTGACATGTTCCCTTGACTTTCAAGACAGTTGCTGCACCCCCTCGCCGCTACGCGGCTCATTTAAAAAAAAGGCCCGTACCGGTCTCTCACCGGCACGGGCCTTTTCTATTCCCGAACCAAAATACTCCCGCCCAGGGCGGGAGTATTTTCTTACAAATGCATATCAACGCTGTTTGTTATCCTCGGACTTCTTCCTTAACCGAGATGGCGATTTTGTAGAGAACCGTGAGAACAAAGAACCCGGTCGCCCAGATCCCGATCGCAATCATCAGTTCGGGCACGGTCGGAACATACTGGTGGACCTGACCGAACATGTTGGGAATGAAACCGCCCACGATCAGCCCCACGCCCTTATCGAGATACATCGAAAAGAAAACGCACAGGCAGGCGGCGATCAGAATATTTTCATTCTTGCGAATATCCGGATGCAGCAGCAGCACAACACCGGCAACAGCCAGGATAACGAAAAGCCACATGAAGGGCACGAGCGCATGTTTGCCGTCGAGTCCGACGAACAGATACTTGAGAGTTTCCATGTGACTGGGAATATTGCTGTAGAAAGCGGTGAAGAATTCCAGGATCACGAAGAAAACGCTCACAAACATCGCGTAGGTGACGATGGTCAGCAGTTTGTGTATGGCTGCCATTCCCGCATCGAACTTGGTGTACTTTCTAACGATCAAGGCGAGCAGAATGAGCAGCGCAGGTCCCGAACAGAAGGCCGAGGCGAGGAAGCGCGCGGCCATGATGGCGGTGAGCCAGAACTCTCGCGCGGGAAGGCCGGCGATCAGGAAGGCCGTAACCGTATGAATGGACACCGCCCAGGGGATGGAGATGTAGATGAGCGTCTTCACCCAGTTGGGGTAATGAGTTCCTTTTCGCTCCGCCTCGAGGACGTTCCAGCCAATGAAAATATTGAGAAACAGATAGCCGTTCAAAACGGTCACGTCCCAGAAAAGCATCGAATTGAGCGTCGGGTAGAGCAAGACATTGAGCACTCGCATCGGCTTGCCGAGGTCGACCAGAACGAACATGATGCACATGATGACCGAAGCGATGGCCAGAAATTCGCCCAGGATGGTGATTCTTCCAAACTCTTTCACATTATGGATGTAATAAGGCAGCACCACCATAACTGCTGAAGCGGCGACGCCGACAAGGAACGTAAACTGGGCGATGTAGATCCCCCAGGACACGTCCCTGCCCATCCCGGTAATCATAAGACCGTGCTCCCACTGAGTGAGGTAGGCCATAAAACCAAGCACCATCAGGATGCCCAGCCCCCCCAGCAGCCGTTTGTATCTGGCGCTTCCGGTAAGTGCTCTTTCAAGCATATTCAACTCTCCTTTAGTTTCCATCGCCCCGCGCGAGGGGGCGAAGGGCAAAAAGCGAAGGTCGGGTTTTCCTTCTTGCCTATATCATTCAGCCTGGTCGCCGGACTCACATCAGATAATAGACCCCGGGGCTGGTGCCGAGTTGGGGTTTACGCTGTATCGAATAGCGAGTGGCAAGCGCCTTTCGCAACTCCGAGTTGGGATCGTCGAGATCGCCGAAAATGAGCGCCTTCTCCTTGCACGCCTCCACACAGGCGGGAATTTTCCCGACTTGGAGCCGTTCGACGCAAAAGTCGCATTTTTCCACGACCCCGCGCTCCCGGGTCGGGTAGGCAGGATTGATTTTCTTGATGTAAGGACGCGGGTCTCTCCAGTTGAAACTCCTGGCGCCGTAGGGGCATGCCGCCATACAGTAGCGGCACCCGATGCAGCGGTGCATATCCATCATCGTGATTCCACCGGGGCCCTTGAAGGTCGCCTGGGTCGGGCACACCCGCACGCAGGGAGCATTGAGACAGTGATTGCAAAGAACCAGAAAGGGGTTCTTTTTCACCTCTTCGGGCTCCATGGTCTCTGCCTGGTCGGGAAAAGCGTTTTCATACTTTTCCTTCCACAGCCACTTGACCTCCTGGCGCTTCACCGGAATTTCGGTCGGAACATTGTGCGTCCAATCGCATGCCGCGATGCAGTCCTTGCAGCCGGATTTGGAGTTCCAGCACTTTTTCATATCGATTGCCATGGCCCACCGTTTGGCGGTCGCGGCCTGCGGCTCGGTCAAAAATATTTTGGACTTGGCAAAGGCATCGGCCACTTCCAGAGAACTCAATCCAAGGGCGCACGCGCCCCCGATTTTCAGAAAATTCCTTCTGCTCGTCTCCATTACTTGTTCTCCTTCTGGCCCATAGCGACGGCTCCGGCGCCAGGTTTCGTCTCGCTTGGAACAACGTGGCAAGTGAAGCAGTAGGGGTCGCTAGCCTTTGCGAGACCGGCGTAGTTATGACATCTGTCGCAAAATTCCGCCTTGTTCGAATGGCACCGGAAGCACTCGGTCTCGAGGCTCATCTGATACTTCTCGCCGCCCGGCGCCACATAGAGTCTTTTGCCATAGCGAACCACCTCGGTTCTCCACTGGTTCAAAAGCAACATGTGCCCCGTGATCATCTGCTCTTTGGACAAGATGCAGTGCTTGTGGGCCATGGCGTCTATGACCGGGGTGTTCAAGCTGGGGTTGGCGGGCGGAACGGCTTTCCCGTGATCGTACCAGATCGGGAAAGTCGCCAGCACGACAAAAGCGAGCAGGCCGATAAGGATGTACTTACCATCATATATCTTCATTCTCAGCATCCTCCATTCCTGGCAGAGGTTCCCCGCGCAGGTCGGTGGTCCTCTCGGTTTCGCCTTCCATCACCATGGCATTTCCCACCAGTTCGTGCAGGCCATACACGGTTACATCGGGGACCCAGTAGTTCATGAGGGTGGGAAGTGCCGCCCGGTCAATAGCGCAAATGCACGAAAGGGCGTTTACGCCGAATTTTTCGTGAACGTAGCGCACTGCGTTGGCCCTGGGCAACCCGCCGCGCATTCTCATTTCCATGAACTCATCGTTATTGAGACCCGACCCCGACCCGCAGCAGAAGGTCTGCTCCCGGATGGTGTTGGGCGGCATCTCGTAGAAGTTGTTGCACACGTTTTGGAGAACGTAGCGCGGTTCATCCAGAAAGCCCATGCCGCGCGAGGTGTTGCAGGAATCGTGATAGGTCACCTTGAGGTTGTCGTTCCTGCTCGCATCGAGCTTGAGTTTCCCGTTTTTGATGAGATCGGCGGTAAACTCGACGATGTGGATCATCTTCGTGGAAGCGGCGTTATCGAACCGGGTCCCGGTAATGGGGGATACGGGGACTTCCAGGAAATCGGCAGGACCGTTTACCGTATCCATGTATTGGTTAATGACCCGCCACATGTGGCCGCACTCGCCGCCGATGATGGATTTGACCCCGAGCCTTTTTGCCTCGGCATACATCTTGGAATTGAGCCGCTTCATCATCTCGTGGGAGGTGAAAAAGCCGAAGTTGCCGCCCTCCGAGGCGTAGGTGCTCCATGTGTAGTCGAGCCCTATCTCGTGGAAGAGCATCAGGTAGCCCATGAGTGTATAGGTGCCCGGATCTGCGAAAACGTCGCCCGAAGGGGTCACGAAAAGGAACTCGGCCCCCTTGCGGTTGAAGGTAGGTTCGACGCGAATGCCGTTTACCGCCTCGATTTCATCAACGAAAAATTCGATCATGTCTTTAAAGGCGTGCGGCTGAATCCCCAGGTGGTTGCCGGTCTGGTAACAATTGGCGACCGGACTTACGACCCAGTCGATATTGCAGCCGATGAGGTTCAAGAGTTCGCGCCCGATGATCGTAAACTCCGCCGTATCGATGCCGTAGGGGCAGAAAAGCGAGCAGCGGCGACACTCGGTGCATTGGAAAAAGTACATGAACCATTCTTTTACCACGTCTTCGGTAAGGTCCCGGGCACCCACCATTTTACCCATGATCTTCCCGGCAAGCGAGTACTCCTTGCGGTAGACCGACCGCAGGAGCTCGGCCCGCAGGACGGGCATGTTTTTCGGGTCACCCGAGCCGAGGTAAAAATGGCACTTGTCGGCGCATGCGCCGCAGCGCACGCAGATGTCCATGAAGACCTTGAGCGTACGGTATTTTTCCAGCCGTTCCCGCAGGCCTTCGAGGATAATCTTTTTCCAGTCCGGAGGCAGCTTCCAGTCCTCATCGGTCGGCGACCATTCTCTGGGGTTGGCCAGCCCTACGACTTTGAGACTCTTCGCCTTACCGGGATGAGAGTAGGTGCCGGGACGGAAAATGGCCGGCGTATCCATCCATCCCGTTTTGGGAAATTCATGATTCAGTTCGAGTTCGTTTGGTTTGGGGACCTTTGCCATTGCTTATCTGACTCCTGAAAAGGGATATAGGCCAATTAGGTCATTTGCGGACCCACAACTCCACCGGTGTCTACGTGGGGTGGAGTCGCATCGCTACGGCTAAGACGCAGCGGGCGGCGCTTCCTCCAGTTCTTTTTCAACAGGCAGCCCCGCTTCGACCATCTTTTCCCGGAAATGATCCTCGTACTGTGCGTACGTGTGAACCTTGACGGGGTAATTCCATGGATTGATGTGGCGCCTGATTCGGTTGTCGTTGGGAAGGTTTCTCGTCGGGCTAAGGAAAATACCGCCCGCATGCATCAGTTTGCTGAACGGAAAGTAGGCAAAAAGCGTACTGACCAAGAGCAGGTGAACGAAGAAAATGGCTCCGATCCCTGCAGGAACGACCGGATGGAACGAAATGAGCCCCATGGCGAGCGTTTTTACCTTGATGAGATCCACCCGCACCACATAGCGAGTCAGAATACCGGTAATCGCAATCGCAAGGAGCAGGAAGAGCGGAAAATAGTCCTGCGGAAGCGATATGTAGCGCACCTGCGGTATGATGAGGCGTCTAACTATCAGGTAGGTGATTGCAAGCACGAAGACCGCATCGGTGATATATATCCCCGGAAGCCCGACCTGGAGGAAGCCATCCAGTCTTTCGATCCCCTGGACAAAGAAGGGAACGGGCTCGGTGAAGAAGCGAAGATGGCGTATGAGGATTACCAGGAAGCAGTAGTGAAAGGCGAGAGCCGCGAGCCACAGCCACTTTTCCCACTGGTAGAAAAGCCTGTGGCCATCTTTCATCTCGAATTTGGTGTTTCGGAAAAGCGAGCGGAAAAGCAGCACTTCCAGCGCCATCCTGACGACGGTCTGCCGCTTGGTCGAAGGGTTGTCGTACCTTGCGTGGTTGATCCAGTCCAGCGACTTCTGTTGCCCGGCAGTCGTCGGTATCCGGAAGGGAACGGGCGAACGAGCCCACTTGAGGACTCGATAGACAACGCCGCACAAAAACAACACGATGGCGATGTATGGCACTGTCACGCCGAAGAAGTGATAGAGTCCGGCCGCCCCGACTCCGAAGTAAGCAGCCAAAATGAGGCCGAAGACTGCTGCCAGGGAAAACTTGATGCCCATGTACTGAACCTCCTGCAAAGAGCGAACGCCGAACGCGCCTTCAGTCGCTTTCCACCGCCCGCTGTTTATAAATTTCCCTTCACTATTCGCCGATTATCAATTGCGCCCTCTCGAGGAGCCTGCGCGTATTGTTTTTGATTTCCGCCACCTTGATATCGAAAAGAGTTTCCCTGCAGCGCACGTAAATGTCGAACGCAAGGAGGCCCAACCCCTCCACCTTTCGCTCGAAGCCGCGCAAATCGACCATCCCCACTTCGCCTTCGGCAAGTTCTTCTGCGAGCACCTCCTCGGCGATGGTCTTTAAACCGAAGACAAATCCCAGGGCCGTGGAGGGAGAAAAGTTCTGCACCGCGCGAACCCGGATGATCCTGTCGAGCATCGGAGTAAGCGTCTCCGCTCTGTTTTCCCCCAGAAATTCGCCCAGAATCTGGTCCACTGCCGCAAGGAAAGTTTGTCCAACCGGATTGGCGAACTGGTCGCTTTCATTTTTAAACAGCCGAACGCTTTCCGGCGAATAGTTGCTGGTAAGCAGATCAAACCATTTGCGGCTGATTTCTTCTTGATGTTTGAGTAGATATTGTTCTATTGCCATGACCAACCCGTGGCATCCCGCGAGGCGTGGGAAGCCGGCTAGAATAAGGCGCACACGCGCCTTTGAAATCGCAGGTGATGTAACTCCGCCATCTCGAAAGGTCAACAAAAAATCAAATCATTTTGCTGAGATAGCCATTGTGTATGCCGGAAAGGAGCTGCGGGAAAGCCACAGAAACATCCCGAGTCAGTGACACTGCCGACATGTTCCAGGTTCTTTGTCAGCCGGCGCCCCGGACCGTAACCACACGAAACGCTCCAATAGCACGATCCACGCAGGATTTCAACTGAGAAACGCCCCCTCGCCTACATGACCCACCCCCTCCCCTACACCTTCGGGGGTGACTTTTTACTCAAAATAGTGCATATGGTGATCACAGAAGGAGAGAACATTGTTCGGGTTAAAAGGCATTCATCACCTGGCGATGGCTACCCGCGACATGGAAAGCACCATTCGTTTCTGGCGCGATCTTCTCGGCATGCGGCTGGTCGGGGGGCTGGGCAAAAAAGGCTACAAACTCTACTTTTTCGAAATCTCGCCTCAAAACTATGTGGTTTTTTTTGAATGGCCGACTGTCGAACCGGTAGCGGAAAAGGACCACGGCGCGCCGGCCTCCGGCCCCATGGTTTTCGATCACGTCGCCTTTGCCGTCGAAGACATGGGAGCGCTCTGCGCCCTGCGGGAGGCCCTGGATGCTGCGGGCTTCTGGGTTTCCGATGTGATGGATCACGGCATCATCTGCTCGATCTACTCCTTTGACCCCAACGGAATTCCGATTGAATTCAGCGCCTCTGCACCCGGTGTGGACCTTGGCGTGACACCTTCGCTCGTCGATACCGCACCCGCTGCGGCAGCGCTCGAGGGCCCGGAGCCCGTGGCGGGTGTCTGGCCCAAACCGACCCCGACCCTCGGTCCTACCGCCCCGCCGCCGCAGCCCTGCGAGGTATTTCCGGGCGAAGGGCGGGAATTGATAGACGGTACGAAGAAGAACTGGTTCAGGTAATTTTCCATAGCAAGGACAGTATTGGAGACAGGTTTGAAAAAGATAGGCTTTTTCCTGGTGGTTTTTTGTGCGTTACTCAGCTTGACTATTCCCGGTTCTACAAACAATGTTTATTCCGTCCTTTCCTCCGGAGCGCCGCAGGTCGGCGCGGGGGGCAGTGTCACCGTGCCTTTCGAGCTCGTCGGTCACCTGATCATCGTTAAGGCAAGCCTCAACGGCTCCGGCCCGCAGTATACCTTCGTTTTGGATACCGGCTCGGTTACCGCCGTAAATAAACGGCTCGCCGACCGGCTGGGCCTGGCCAGGCAGGGCACCTGCAACGCGAGGGGCGCTGACGGTGCGGGAAGCCAGGTTTGCCTAACCACACTACAAAGCCTTGCTCTTGGCGGTATGGGCGTCCAAAATATCGGGGCGGTGGTCTTCGACCCGCATTTCAAAGAAAGGGCGGGAATCAGTGTGGACGGCTTTATCGGCTCCAATTTCCTGCGGTTTTTCACGGTGCGGATCGATTATCGCAGAAAGCTTCTGACCCTTTCCAGCGCTACGGCGCCGATGGCTTCCGTTCCCGGCGAGACTCTTGTCAATATCGGGCTCGACTGGAAAAATGCCTATGTCCCGCAGGTCTCGGCCACGAGCGGGGACGCTTCTTTCACCGCATCGGTGGACACAGGCCTGAATGACCCGCTCTCGATTCCGGCCGCGTATCTGGACAAAACCAATATGGATGGCCAGATCGAGGGCAACGGAGCGATGGCAAGCGGGAATTTCGGAAACATGGACAAGGCCCGGATGGTGCGCCTTAGCAACCTCGGCATTGGGCCTCTTAGAATCGGCAAGGTCGTAGCCACCACGCAGTCGGGGCAGACTTTCGCTCTTATCGGCTACGGGATTCTATCCAACTACACGGTAACTATCGATTACCCCGCCCACCAGATGCTCCTCGCCCCTGCTCCAGGCGGAAGGCGCATGAACAATTTTTTCAGCACCGGCCTGACCATAGGCCGCGATTACGCAGGCACCTATGTGGCCGGCGTCTGGATGCCTTCGCCGGCACAGAGCCTGGGACTCGCCCCGGGCGACCGCATCATCGCGGTCGACGGCAGACCCGCAGGCAGCTACCCACTGGCCAGCCTGCAGAAGCTCCTGTTCGATGATTCGGTGCCCGGAATAAAACTGTCCGTACAGGAACCGGCGGGAGCAAAGAAGCTGACGATCGAGAAAAGGTGTCTTTTCCAGGAGGCGCAGCCCCGGAGCTCCTAGCCGGGTCCGAGCGCGCAGCCACCCGGGCTGCAACGCGGCGCCGCTAAACAGTCTATGTCATAGGCGGAAGGACAGGTGTCGCTTCGGATCGCCTTGTCCACGCCCGGCCGCACGTCCGGCCGGGGAGCCGGGTCCGCAATGTTTGCCGGCGAAGCTGCCTGCGCGCACAGGGGAACGGTCTGCGCGCCGAGGCTGCAGTAACGCGTCGCCTGCGCCGCTGCGCAACAGGTCGGCCCGACTCTCTGCCATCTGGAGTCGTGGATGCGGACGTTATTAAACCCGCGCACCATGCTCAGGCCGTCCATCCACGTGCATTGGGCCGAGGCGTTGGTGCTCGACAGCATTGACGCCGCAAGGCCCACCGAAAAAAACAGGATAAATGTCACCAAAACGGTGTCCATCTTCTTCATGGAAGCTACTCCTTCGCGGTGACGGAGCCCGCCCATGGAATCTCGTCAATCAAGAAACTATCGTAAACATTTCCCGATCATTCCCGACCGGCCTTTCACCGGGAATCAATCAAACGAAACGCGCGGTCACATCAAAGGGTAGCCCGTATTCAGCTTGGGAATTCCGGCGATTTTACAGGCAATGACCGGATCGGGAAATTCGATGTATTCGCATTTCCTGGGCTGGTGGACGTTGACACACACGGCGCGGACCACGGGAACTGCGTTGAACTTTTTATAGTACTGCCGGATGAAGCTCAATATCTCCATCTGTTTTTCCCCCAGCGGACACTGCTTGCCAACACCCTCCCTGTCGGCCAGCCCACATGCCACCGTCTCGTCCCACTCCTCGAAATTTTCGAGATAGCCTTCCTCGTCGACCCTAATTACTTTTTCTGCGTATTCAAAAGATGGCATCTAATTTCTCCTTATTCAAATTGTAAGGCATTTGGACTGCGCTGCAAGGCATCCTCTCCTTGCCTTGAAATCGTGCCGACCGTTCTTAGAAACAAGAGTGAGGCAGGATCGGAACAATTTCTTCCGGCTAAACGAATCCAGAGGGGAGCCATGAAAGAAGATCACAACCTCTCCAGACGCACCTTCCTGCTCGCAGCAGGCGGAACTCTCGCAAGCATAGGACTGCCCGGCGTTTTCATCAGGCTTTCGAGCGCCGAGCAACGCTCGCTTGCAACGCAAACCAGACCGGACGGAAGACCTCGCCTGCCTCCAGGGCAGATTGCGGTAAGAAACCTGCAGGCGATGGGGGGTACGCCCGGAACCGCAACGGCTGCCGACTTGCGTCTGCGAATCTACGGGGAAGTGGAAAAACCCGCCGTTTTGACCTACCAGGACCTGCTTAGCCTGGAGCAGGTCGATATCACCTGCGACGTTCACTGCGTAACCGGCTGGACGCTTCTAGACTCCCAATGGAGCGGAGTTCGGCTTCGGACCGTCCTGGACAAAGTAAGGCCCCGCCCAAACGGTGCGTTTGTGATTTTCGAAGCCCCCGCAGGCTACACGACCAATGTGCCGGTTACCGCGCTCCAAAGCGGGAGCGCAATCCTTGCCCACAGCTTTTTTGGCAAACAATTGCCCAAAGAGTTCGGAGCCCCCGTGCGTGTGGTGATACCCGATCTCTACTTCTACAAAAGCGCCAAGTGGCTCGAGGCGATCAAGGTCACACCACACGATGAACCCGGCTATTGGGAAGCGCGCGGCTACAGCAATTCCGCCGATCCCTGGAAAGAAGAACGCTATTCCAAAAGTTCGTAAAGCCGATCTGTTTCCGAGTTTTAGACACTTCGAGCGCTACCCGAAATAGAAGATACACTCCACGCTGGGGGCAATGTCCCCCCCAAAAAAAAGGTTGACTGATATACTAGTATACTGGTATATGAGGGCCGTCCATTTCCAAAAGAACACACAATTTCGCACAAGCGCCCGGACGCACCCGAATCAAAAAGAGGTAAGGAGCTTCCACACCCATGCACGCTTTAGCCAACCCGTCCAACAGTCAGCTCCTCAGGTCGCAGGTCTACGAACACTTGCGCAAGGAACTAAGAAGCCAGCGCTTACAGCCAGGCAGTTTTGTCAGCATCAGCGAGTTCGGCAAAGAGCTCGGCATGAGCCGGACTCCGCTCCGCGACGCTCTTTTGCAGCTCCAGGCGGAGGGCTTCGTCACCTTCCTGCCTCAACGCGGAATTCTGATCAATGAACTGTCACAGCAGGAGATCGAAGACCTGTACGAAGTTCTGGGTGCCCTGGACTCTCGCGGCCTTCTTTCCGTGTTCGCCCAGATTGGTCCTGACGAAGTGCAGCGGATGAAAATCATCAATGAACAAATGCTGGAGGCTGTCTCAGACATTTCCTTCCACCAATACTTCGACCTCAACACGGAATTTCATAATGTCTACCTTCATTTCTCCCGGAATGCCCTTCTCCTCAATCAAATCAATATCCTGCGGCAGCGCTTGTTTGATTTCGCAAAGGCCAGGTACGTGGAAAACATCTGCATGCTCAACTACCAGGAACACCTGCAGCTCATCGAACTCATTGCGGAAGGCCGCGCC
>JAKAJS010000211.1 GCA_021813685.1 Deltaproteobacteria bacterium
CTGCGCAAAGGCGGAAAAACTCGGACAGGATTACAGGATTAACAGGATGAAAAGCAAATCCCTACGAGAAATCAATCTTGTAAATCCTGTAATCCTGTCCGAGGTTTTTGTTCCTGCCGGCTGCGCAAAGGCGGAAAAACTCGGACAGGATTACAGGATTAACAGGATGAAAAGCAAATCCCTACGAGAAATCAATCCTGTAAATCCTGTAATCCTGTCAAAGTTTTTGTTTTTCCAGGCGGCAAAGGTGGAAAAAGCGGGGCAGGATCACAGGATTGCCGAGATCATTCAGATCTGCAATCCTGTAAATCCTGTCAGGTGTGGGGTGCGCGAGGCGATCAAACCGGCTTTAGCGGCCGTTCGGAATCTCTTTCCAGGATGACTTCATCGACCAGGCCGTATTCTTTGGCCTCGGCGCCCGACATGAAGAAGTCCCTGTCGGTATCCCGCCGGATCTGATCGACGGGCCTTCCGGTGTGATTCACCAGGATCTGGTTGAGGTCGTCGCGCATGCGCAGGATCTCTTTGGCCTGGATATCGATATCGGCGGCCTGTCCCTGGAAGCCGCCCATCGGCTGGTGGATCATGATGCGGGCGTGGGGCAGGGCGAATCTTTTTCCCTTTTCTCCTGCGGCGAGAAGGATCGCCGCCATGCTGGCGGCCTGCCCCATGCACAGGGTTTCCACCTTGGGCTTTATGTACTGCATCGTGTCGTAGATCGCGAGGCCGGCCGTCACCAGGCCGCCGGGCGAGTTGATGTAGAAATGGATGTCCTTGTCGGGGTCTTCGGATTCCAGGAAAAGCATCTGGGCGATGATCACGTTGGCAATATCGTCGGTAACGGCCGTGCCAAGGAACACGATCCGGTCTCGCAGCAGCCTGGAGTATATGTCCCATGCGCGCTCACCGCGGCTGCTCTGCTCGATTACAATAGGAATAAGTCCCACTTGAATCTCCTCCTGAGTGGCTGTGGTTAAGCCTGCTCTTCTTGGGGAGCCGCCTGGGCCTCGTCAGGTTCCAGGGTCTCCTCGGGCTTGTCTACCAGGACGGCCTGGTTTTCTATGAGCGTGAACACCTTGTCGTGAATTCTTCTTTCCTTTTCCCGCTCGACGATGGAGCTGTCGGAAAACTCCCGCTTCACCCTGTCTACGTCCACGCGGTAGATGGCTGCGATGTCTTTAAAAATCTGCTCTTCTTCCTCCACGTCGAGCGTTACCGCTTCGGTCTCGGCAATTTTTCCCAGGATGAGCCGGGTGCGGACTTCCCTTTCCGCCTGGAGCCTGGTGCCGGTTTTATATTCTTCCTTGTTGAAGGCATCGAGGTCGAAGTTGAGTCCCTGGCTTTCAAACTGGAACTTGAGGTTCTGGATGATCCTGTCGGCCTCTTCTTCGATCACTCTGGGAGAGACCTCAAAATCGGTCTTGCTCACCAGTTTCGAGAGAATCTGGTCGTGGACGATTTGCGTGGTCCTCTGTTTTGCCCGCTCGAGGAGATTTTCCCTGATTTTTTCCTTCAGCGCATCCAGAGTATCGAACTGGCCGGAGCCGATGGATTGGGCAAACTCGTCATCGAGCGCCGGGACTTCCTTTTCCTTGATTTCTTTGACATCGACATCAAAGTGAACAGTCTTGCCCGCATAGGCGGGGGTGGGAGCGTTTTCCGGGTATTCGCGTTCGAAGGAGAAGCTCTCTCCGGGCTTTCGTCCCACCAGTTTTTCATCCAGCTCGGGATAAATATCCCCCTTGCCGATCTCGACCAGAAGATCCTCGGATTTTCCCGGTTCGGCGGGCTGGTCTGCCACATGGGGAGTAAAGGAGATAGAGACGACATCTCCCTGGCGAACGGGGCGCTCTTCCTCGATCGAGCGCAATTGCGCCTGACTCTGGGCGAGTTTTTCCAATTCGGCCTGGATTTGCTCATCGGTGATCTCTTCGGCCGGCTTGAAAATCTTTAGCTCCTTGTAGGCAGGCAGCTCGAAGGGCGGACACACATCCACCATGGCCGTATAGGAGAAGGCACCGCTTTCTTCGAAATGGGTGTCGCTAACGTCGGCCGGGGTAAGTGGCTTTAGATCGGCTTCCTTGAGCGCATCCCCGAAGGTGTCTTTGATGAACTGGGATGAGACTTCCTGCTGGACGGCCTTGCCGTAGTAGGATTTGATGATGCCAAGAGGTACTTTTCCGGGGCGGAAACCTTTGAGCTTGGCCGTTTTGGCCAGATCGCGGTACTTTTTCTCCAACTCCCGGGTGACTCTTGCCTCGGAAATCTCCACGCGGAGCTTCTTCTGACTCGGGCTGATGTCGGTTAAGGAAACGTTGATCTCCACTCTTTCTCCCTTTCTCGTAGATAAGAATTTCAGGTACTGCAAAAGCTTGCCGTGGTGGTGCGAGAGGGGGGATTTGAACCCCCAAAGGTTGCCCCGCTGGATCCTAAGTCCAGTGCGTATACCAGTTTCGCCACTCTCGCAGGCTTGCGGGTGCTCGCTTTGCAGTCTCGGCTACTCTCCTGAAGGCGCCGATGGTAACTTTTTTTATAATCATCGTGGAACGTTGCTTTCCAGTATTTTTTGCTGCTTCCTTAGTGGCCGCGGCCCTTACCCAGCGGCGAACCGGGGTCCGCCTGGAGTCGTAGAAGAGGCGCTCGGCGAGTTTGGACAGACACGACTCCTGCCTCCCTGAAATCTCTAATCCTATCTTGTTTACTTTCATTTGTGAAGACAAAAGGGGGAGGTTTCCCGCTCTTTTTTCGGGCGTGCTCGAGCTCCTGGAGTGCAACATCGTCTATCGGGTTGAGCAAGATTGCCTCAAAGTGGCTTTGATCGGCAAAAGGAACGACGATGAAATCTATCGTGAGCTCAAAAACCTCTGAGTATTGCGGTCCGAATGTCCTTTCCTGCTCACGCTTCGGGCGCCTCGGGCACCAGGCGCCTGGTCCCGTCGGGTTCTTCCAGGACGTGGAAGCCGAAAAGGGGAGCCATGCGGGTAAAGCTTCTGCCCAGGAGCAGATCGAGGTATTGGGGAGGTATCTGGAATTTTTCGCTCACGAACCGGCGGAAGTGATCCTCGTAGGAAAGCAGAGCCAGGACCTGCTCCACATTTTCTCCCCGGCTGCGGCCCAGGGTTTCGAAGGCTTCCGAAAGCGCCTGGAAGCTGCACCGGTTCTCGTGCTCAGCGATGACTTGGAGGAGCAGGTCGATTCCTTCGAAGATGTGGCTTCGGAGCAAGAAGGGCTGCTCTGCGGCGTCGCGTGCGGGAATGGGGTCCCAGCAGCCTTGGGCGCGGCATTGGAGAGGTCTGTCGGAGTAGATCGTGCACTGGTTGGCTTCGGAGTTAAAGAAGACGCACTCTCGCGAACCCTCCTTTTCTGCGATCTTGATTCGTTCCTCGGAAAGCAGGAAGGGCTTTCCGTCAAAGGGCGAGCGGGCGGGTTCGCCGATTCTTAGCGCTAGGAGATTTTCCCAAGGGATCTTGCCTGTTTTCAGGAGCGGGAGGTCTTCGAGATGGAGCGTGGGGCTTGCGAGTCGGCAACACTCGCCGCACCGTATGCACAGAGGCAGGATGGTGCGGCAGGCTTCCTCGGCCGCAAGCAGCAGCCGCTTCCAGGCCTCGAGCCTGTGGTCGGGCGCGATGCTTTCCCAGTTGGAATGGACATCGAGGAATGCCTCACAGTGCTCGATTTGCCAGCGGACACGCGCCGAAGGGATGAGTGAACTCGCTTCTTCCCTCATGAGGGTATCGAGAGCAATCGACCAGTTTTGCTCGAACCGGTCGAGATCCCACAGGGACGGATGGGCTATCGAATGAGCCGATGAGGCTTCCTTGCATTCCGACATAACGTGTTTTCCTGTAAAATGACGATAAAAAGCGGGGAGCGTCTTATCCCGGGTGGCGCGACCTTTTTCTAACCCATTTGCATCGATTAAGAAACCCTTGCGCCCCCACTTTTTCTAGGCGGTTTTCGAAAGCTGCAGGATTTCGAAACCGGTTTTGGGGTCTTTTTTACGAAACCCGCCGGTTCCGAGGATTTCGAGAAGAATCACCTCGCCGATCAGCCACACGTCGACTCCTGCCCGCACACATCCGACGGTCGCCCTTCCTTCTCTTCCTGCGGCGGCGTGCATGTGGAGTTCGGGGTCTCCGTTTTCGCTGGGGAAAAGGGTTCCCATCGCCACCAGTTCGTGAATCCCGTCGAGTCCGTACACGATGGGGATGATCTCCTCGCCCCTGTTCTTTTCGGGGCCCACGACCAGCCGGCTTGTGGCGTCGGCCCCCCCGACATACATCACCATTGCACAGCCGATTTTGTGTTCGCGGGCAAAGGCGACCAGAGAATCGGGGAGCCGGTCCCCGGTTTCAAGCTTGAGGGTAAAGATGCGGCCGATACTTCCCTCGCTATACTGCATCCTTCGCACTCTCCTTAGCACAGAATGTAAAAATCCCGGGGCTTTGAGACCCCGGGATCGAACACCCGAAATAGGCTGGGCAGGCTCTTACGAATCGGCATACCGGGGCGCGTAGAGCTTCCCGCGAGACGAGCGGAAAGGTTTCGCCGCGGCTGCAAATCAAGCCGAACGCATCATTCGCCGCTCACGGCGCTGTATGCGCTTGATCGCTTTTTTCTTCTTGATCCGCCTTCGCTCACCTTTGGAAAGGTAGTAGTTGTGGCGCCGCAAAACAGGCTGAACGTTCTTTTGAAAATCTTTGCGGAGTTTGCGAATCTTTTTTTCTATATTCTCTTTCGGTTCGGCTTCATTGCTCACCAATACAATTCACCTGCCTTTCAAGACGGCCCCGCTTGTCGAGGGGGACGGAGTAATCCGGTCAAACGGAAGCCAGCCGAGAGACCGGAAGCCACAAAATTTACACCACTCTTGCGATCAAATCAAGCAAAATAGGCATTCTGGAACACTCTATTGGGAGGCGAGATCATAGTGGGAAAAGTGCATGGTGAAGGTCGCCCGCCCCTGGGTCGAGGAGCGCAGGGCGGTCGAATAGCCAAACATTTTCGACAGCGGCACAACAGCGCTCAGGACTTGGATGGCTTTTCTGGCCGTAATGTTTTCGACCTTGCCCTTTCTTTTGTTGATATCGTCGATCACTTCCCCGAGCGACTCGTCGGGGGTGAGGATTTCGACGCGCATGCAGGGTTCGAGCAAAACGGGGTCGGCCTGTTCGAAGGCGTTTCGGAAAGCCATGGAGGCGGCTACGCGAAAGGCGAGTTCACTGGAGGCGCCTTCCTGGAAGACTCCGGAAAAATAGGCGGCTTCCACGTCGACTACGGGGTAGCCCGAGACGGTGCCGCTGCCCGTGGCTTCCTGTATCCCCTGCTCAATGGCGGGGAAGAAGTTCTCGGGAACAGAGGCGTCGCGGAGGCTATTTACGATGTGATTGCCAAGGCCCCGCTGCCTTGGGGAAAGCTGCAGCTGAACCTGCGCAAAGTGTCTGGTGCCGCCGATCTCACGGTCGAAGACACCGGTAGCCTCGGCTTTGTGCAGGATCGTTTCGCGATAGACGACCTGGGGCTTTCCGGCGTGCACGGAGACGTGGTAATCACGTGCGAGCCTTGCCAAAACGATTTCGAGGTGGAGTTCCCCCATGCCGCTGACGATTATCTGTCCGGTATCGGTGCTTTCGGAGAAGCGAAACGTCGGGTCTTCTTCAGAGAGCTTGGCGAGGCTGTCGAAGAGCTTTTCCTGGTCGGCCCGGGTCTGGGCCTCAACGGAGACCGAGATTACGGGTTCGTAGATGTCTACGGGTTCGAGCAGAAGGGGTTTTTCGGGAGCGCAGATGGAATCCCCCGTGGTGGTCGTTTTCAGACCGAGAACGGCGACAAGATTTCCCGCCCCCGATTTTTCGATTCTTTCCCGTTTGTTTGCGTGCATCTCGAAGATGCGCGACACCTTCTCGCGGGTTCCTTTGGAGACGTTGAGGATATCGGCCCCGACCTGCAGGACTCCCGAATAGATGCGCAGATAGGTGAGTTTTCTGCCCTGGTCCATAAAGATCTTGAAGGCGAGGGCGGCCAGGGGTTCGCGCTCATCGGATTTTCGCTGTTCGATTGCGCCGGTCGCCGGGTTTTCGCCTTCGACGGCGGGCACATCCAGGGGGGAGGGGAGAAAGTCTGCGACCGCATCGAGAAGGGGCTGAACGCCCTTGTTCTTGAGAGCGCTTCCGCAAAGGACCGGGACGGCTTTGAGCTCGAGGGTAAGGCGTCTTACGGCGGCGAGGAGACGCTCGGGGGGGATCTGTTCTCCACCGAGATAGAGCTCCATGAGGTCGTCATCGAATTCGCCGAGCTTTGCCACGAGGTTTTCCCTCGCTTCGGTCGCCTCGGGCAGAAGCGTCGGGTCGATTTCCTCGATTTTGAATTCCGCCCCCAGCGTCTCATCGAGCCAGAGCACCTGTTTCATGGAGACCAGGTCCACTACGCCCCGGAAGTTCGATTCGATCCCGATCGGGAGCTGCAGAAGCAGCGGGATGGTCCGGAACTTTTCTTCGATCTGGTGCACCGTATTGTTGAGATCGGCCCCGACGCGGTCCATTTTGTTCACAAAGGCGATCTTGGGGACGTGGTAGCGGTCGGCCTGGTGCCAGACCGTTTCGGACTGGGGCTCTACGCCGTCGACGGCCGAAAAGACGGCAATGGCGCCATCGAGCACCCTCAGGGAGCGTTCGACCTCGATGGTGAAATCGACATGACCGGGGGTATCGATCAGGTGAATTTCATGGTCGCGCCAGTGGCAGGTGGTGACCGCCGAGGTGATGGTAATGCCGCGTTCCTGCTCCTGCTCCATCCAATCCATGACGGCGGTGCCGTCGTGGACTTCGCCCATCCTGTGGGAGCGGCCGGTGTAGAAGAGGATGCGCTCGGTGAGCGTGGTCTTCCCGGCGTCGATGTGTGCAATGATGCCCAGATTCCGAAACAGTTTCAAACGCTTTGGGTCGGCCATGAAGTTTGCTTCCACGCTGTTTTGACGTTATTGATACCGCTGTTCACGCGACAACGAAATTCGAATAAAGAATCTATATTTAGAAAATCGGGCAGGATATGTCAAGGGTGGGAAGGCAGGTCTTTTTGCGCCTCACGGGCGCGCGGCGGTTCGTAGGCCTGGAAGGTCCTGTTGTAGAGGGCGAGATAGACGCTTTGCAGGATCGCCCCGAGGAAAAAGGGAAGCGAAAACCAGTCGTACTGGAAGAGATAGCCGGCGATGGCCGGGCCGATGGAGCGCGGGATCTGGAAAGAAACGGTGTTGAGGCTGGCTGCCAGCCCGCGCCGTTCGTTGCGCACGAGTCCGATGGTGAGAGCCTGCTGGGCGCCCGCAGCGCTCCTGGCGGAGACAGATCTCAGGAGGTATACCAAGGCTGCCGGCCAGTAGGTCGGCATGAGGGGCAGAAGAACCAGCAGGCCTAAGGAGCCCAGCCGGGTCCAGACAACCGAACCCACGAGGCCGATCTTCTCGGTGAGCGCTCCTGTGAGAAGCGAGGCGATCCCGGTAAGAGCGAAGGTCGAGGCCATTACCGGCGCTATTTCCATCGGTCCGACCCCGAATCGCCTGGCAAACCAGTAGGACATGAGCGGACCGGTAAGGCCGATGGCCGTGCCGTAGAAGCCGTTGATGCATACGAGTTTGGCAAGGATTCGGTTTTCTCCGCTGCGGATACGGGCCGATTCGGGTTTTGGGGGCTCCTGTGTCCGTGCGGTTCCGCGGTAGGATTCCCGGGTCCGGCCGATCAGGAAGAGGTTGGCTGCGGCCGTCACACCCGCCAGGGCAAAAAGGGGCCTGTAGAGAATGGCCCCATGCAGCAACCCACGCCAGGGAAGGGTGGCGATGAGACCTCCCAGCGCCATGCCCCAGAACCCCATCGCGGCATTGAGGCTGTAAACCCTGCCGCGCCTGTGGGGGGCCACCTCCTCGGCCAGCCATGCCTGCTCCACCGGGGCAAAGGGGCCTGCCGCCCCCATTGCGCCGCGGCCAAAGGCGCCGATTACGGCGGCAAGGGTCAGCAGGAGCGGTTCGGCGCTCAGAAGCGCCCCCACGCAGCAGAAAAGCGAAAGGATCTCGTAGCCGATAAGGAAGGGCTTGCGCCGGATCCGGTCGCTGCTCATTCCGAGAAAGACGCTCAATACGGCGCTGAGGATCCCGCTTCCGGTGAGCACAAGCCCGATCGAGAGCCCCGTCCAGTGCAGGGCGCGAAGATAGAGGGCAAAGTCTACGGCAAGGGCGCCCTGGCCGATACTGCGAAGCGCCCGGGCCAGGAGCAGGCGCCGGGTATTGGGGCTCAGTTCGCGAAAGCCGAAAAAAACCATTGCTCAAATCTTTCGGATCACCGGGGCCAAATGTGGTGATTGGCTGAAAATAATCCAGCCGCAAAAAAAATTCGGAGCGAGGGGGAAACCTCGCTCCGAATTTAAACTATATCCCCGGAAGCGCTTTAGAGTCAACATCGTGTTCGAACCCGCCACAAAAAACGGTCGGCCAACAGGCAATTCCCGCATTGTCAACGAGTGGAGTTGTTCTTACAATAGGGCGACTTTACAGCGGGGTTTTCGATTTTCGAGATGTTCGTTTCTTTAACGAGGGGGATAATCATGTTCGACTCTTTCTACAGAGCTTTGTATGCGCTCGGCTATACCCATCCGGTCCATCCTGCGCTGGTCAGCATGCCGATAGGGCTGGTGGTCGGGGCGCTGGTGCTCGCACTTGCAGCCGTCGTCTTCAAAAAGTCGGAACTGGCTGTTTCGGCGAGGCATGTCATGGTTGTCGCCCTTGTTTTCGCGTTCATTGCGGCCGCTGCGGGCGTGGTGGACTGGATGCATTTTTTCCACGGCGTGTGGCTTTTTCCCATTAAGGTCAAGGTGGGACTGGCCTCCTTTCTTCTCGTGCTCCTCGTTCTTGGAGTTATTTTTGGGGGAAAAGTCGAACCCACCTCTCCCGTACTTGTCAGTATTTATGTCCTGAGTTTCTTTACCGTCGTAGGACTGGGTTTTTTCGGGGCCAATCTCGTTTTCGGAGGAAGAACCCCACCCTTGCCGAAACAATACCAGGCGGGGGAGATGGTCTACCGAATGAACTGCTCCGGGTGTCATCCGTACGGGGGAAACGTGATTGCGCCAAGAAAGGCGGTTTTGGGTTCGGATAAACTCGACCACTTCAAAACCTTTCTCGATTGGATCCGCTCGCCGCGTCCCCCCATGGCCGCCTTTCCAAAGGCCGTGATCTCCGATGCCGACGCGCAGGAGCTTTACCAGTACGCAAAGAATTTGCACGACTGAGCGAAAAGGTACGCGCTATCGGCGAACCGGCGAATGGTTGCCGAGCCTTTGTGAGGTCCAGGCCTCGAATTTCCCTGCAGGTCTCGAGCGTTAATCAATCGGGCTGAAGGCAACCATCCTTGAGACGGTAAAGGTGATCAAAGCCCTCGACCATCCGCTCGTCGTGGGTCACCACGATCACTGCTGTCTGGTTTTCTCTTGCGACCTTCCTCAAAATTTCCATTACCTTTGCGCCCCTGGAGGTGTCCAGCGAAGCGGTGGGCTCATCTGCAAGGACCAGCCTGGGGTTATTGGCCAGGGCGCGAGCGATGGCGACACGCTGCTGCTCGCCGCCGGATAGAAGGGCCGGAAGACTGTCCCCCCGGTGAGATATTTCCATGCAGTCGAGAAGTTCCCGCACCCGGTTTGCGGCTTTCTTTCCGTTTATGCCAGTCAAATTCAATGGAAGCAACACATTCTGCCTCGCAGTGAGAAACGGGATAAGATTATGGAACTGAAAAACGAAGCCTATTTTTTCACGCCGTACGCGGCGAATATCAACGCCGGTCCAACCGTTTTTCTGAAAAATCGTCTGACCGTCGAAGACGATCCTGCCCTCCGATGGTTCGAGGATGAGACTTATGCACAGCAGCAGGGTGGTCTTGCCGGAGCCGCTCGGACCAAGCAGCGCCGTCAGTTCGCCCCGCGAGACTGAAAGGTTTATTTCCTGCAGGGCGCGCACCTCCATGTGGCCGGAGCCGAAGGTCTTTGTCAGGCCATCGATCTTAAAGATTTCCATTTTATCCTCCCATCGCCATCGCGGGCTCGGCTTTGAGCGCGTGGCGCAGCCCGAGAAGGCTTGCGAGAACTCCGCCCCCAATAGCCGCTATGCAAGTGATGACCTCATCTACGGGAACCAGGAGGACGAGCCTCGGAAACTTCGTGTAGGTGATGCTGATTAGAATCAGTCCGAAAATGAAACCGCTTGCGGCAAGAAGCAAAGACTGCTCCATCACCAGTCTGACAATTTCCCGGTCCGGCGCGCCTATCAGTTTCATTACAGCGATGCTCCGGATTTTTTCCATTGTAAAGGTGTAGACCACCAGAGAAATAATGACGACAGAGATGAGCATAAGGAGCACTCGGAAGAGGAGAAGCTGATGGAGTATGCTGGTCAGCCGGCCCTTCAGCACAAGCCCCACTTCATCTTTGGTGCTGAATGCGTTAAGATACCGCCACTTTTCGATCATGCGATGCGCCCGCGCGCTATTTGCTCCCGGCTTCAGTTTGAGCAGGACGGCGTTTATGATATGCGTATCGGCCTCGAGGGGGATGAGCAGTTTTTGCGCCTTGTCCGGTGTAATCCAACTCTGTCCGGAAATGGTGTGGAAGAGTCTTTGCCGTTCATTGCGCACTTCTTCATTGGCCTGCTGATAGAGCACTTCCTGAGCGTCGTGCAAAGACAGATAGACTATCGGGTCGCCGTCGGGATCTACGGCATCGTTTGTAAGGCCGACCACCGTATAGGTATGAAGGCCCAGGGAAATCCTCTGCCTCAAATGCACGCCCAGCTTCACGCTGGCCACCATCTCAGATCGGAA
>JAKAJS010000259.1 GCA_021813685.1 Deltaproteobacteria bacterium
GCGAGAAGCGAGAAGCGGGAAGCGAGAAGCGGGAAGCGGGAAGCGGGAAGCGGGAAGCGGGAAGCGAGAAGCGAGAAGCGAGAAGCGGGAAGCGGGAAGCGGGAAGCGAGAAGCGAGAAGCGAGAAGCGGGAAGCGGGAAGCGAGAAGTAAAAAAAGAGACAGGAAGAAAAAGCGGGAAGGGCGGAGCGGGAAGAGGTTTTTTATTCCTGCTTCCTGCTTCCTGCTTCCCGCTTCCCGCTTCCGCTCTTTAGTTTCCCGCTTCCGCTCTTAAATCAGGCAGACTTTACCGGGGCTGCGGCGGACTGGCGATTTTTCAGCAGGTCGTCCACTACGGCCGGTTCGGCAAGTGTAGAGGTATCGCCGAGATTTTCGATTTCGTTTGCCGCGATTTTCCTCAAGATGCGCCGCATGATCTTGCCCGAGCGCGTCTTGGGGAGTCCGGGAGCCCACTGGATAAAGTCGGGAGAGGCAATCGGGCCGATTTCTTTTCGCACCCACTGCACCAATTCCTTGCGGAGCTCGTCGGTTGGTTCCACACCGGCCTTCAGCGTAACGAAGGCGTAGATTCCCTGGCCTTTGAGATCGTGCGGGGAACCGACGACCGCCGATTCGGCCACGGACGGATGAGCCACCAGGGCGCTTTCGACTTCGGCCGTTCCCAGGCGGTGGCCCGAAACGTTTATAACGTCGTCAACGCGCCCGGTGATCCAGTAATAGCCGTCTTCATCCCGTCTCGCCCCGTCTCCGGTGAAGTAGTAGCCCGGGTAGTTGGAAAAGTAGGTCTGCTTGAAACGGTCGTGGTCGCCGTAAACACTCCGGAGCATGCCCGGCCACGAGTCCTTCATGACCAGGTAGCCCTCGCCGGCACCTTCGATAATCGATCCCTCCGGAGTGATAATCGCGGGCTGCACTCCGAAAAACGGTCTGGTCGCAGAGCCGGGTTTCAGATCCGTTGCGCCCGGAAGCGGGGTGATCAGTATGCCGCCTGTTTCGGTCTGCCACCAGGTATCGACGATGGGGCACCTCTTGTCGCCCACCACATCGTAATACCAGAGCCAGACTTCGGGGTTGATCGGCTCCCCTACGGTGCCCAGCACCCGAATGCTCTTCCTGGAGGCCTTCTTCACCGGCGCCTCGCCCTGTCGCATCAGGGCGCGAATGGCGGTGGGAGCGGTGTAGAAAATATTAACGTTGTGCTTGTCGACCACATCCCAGAACCTCGAAAAGTCGGGGTAGTTGGGAATGCCCTCGAACATCAGGGTTGTCGCGCCGTTGGCAAGCGGGCCGTAGACGATGTAGCTGTGCCCGGTGACCCAGCCGATATCGGCCGTACACCAGTAGACCTCGCCTTCCCGATAGTCGAATATATACTTATGGGTAACCGCGACATAGACGAGATAGCCGCCGGTCGTGTGCAAAACGCCCTTGGGCTTGCCCGTCGAACCCGAGGTGTAGAGGATGTAGAGCGGGTCTTCCGCATCCATGTGCTCGGGAGGACAATCCGTCGAAGCCTTGCTCATCAGTTCGTCCCAGTCGAGATCCCGGCCCGGCACGACGTTTACGTTTCCACCGGTGTGCTTGACCATGACCACTTTTTCCACAAAGGGACACTTTTTGATGGCTTCATCGGTGTTTTCCTTTAGCGGAACCTTTTTCCCACCCCGGAGACCCTCATCGGCGGTGATAACGATCTTGCCCTGGCAGTCCTCGATGCGCCCGGCCAGCGAATCGGGAGAAAACCCGGCGAACACGATCGAGTGAACCGCGCCGATCCTGGTGCAGGCGAGCATGGCGATCGCCAACTGCGGAATCATCGGAAGGTAAATCGTGATACGATCCCCCCTTTTGGCGCCCAGAGACTTCAGAACGTTTGCAAACTTACAAACTTCCGCGTGCAGTTCCGAATAGGTGATTTTCTTACTCACCGACGGATCGTCGCCTTCCCAGATGATTGCGGTCTGATTGCCCCGTTTGGCCAGGTGCCGATCCAGGCAGTTATAGCTTACGTTGAGTTTTCCGCCCGAAAACCACTTTACGCGGATGTCGCCGCTAAAGCCCCCATCTTTTACCTTGTCCCAGGGGGAGAACCAGTCGATCGTTTTGGCCTGCTCGCCCCAAAAGCCTTCCGGATCCTTTACGGATTTTTCGTACATCTCGAGGTAGCCCTGATTGTCGCAGAGTGCGCCTTTTGTCCAGCTCGGCTGAACGGAGATCTTAGTGGACATGGAACCTCCTGAAATTGGTGTGATTTGAGGGAATTGGTTTTTTGTCCTGCTTTGGCGAAAATCGACAGAAGGATGCTCGAAAAAACAGAAGCCAGAAGGAGATATTTCGCTTTTCTAAGCGGACCGGCAGTTTTCGGAACTTTTTAATAGCAGCCCATTGAAAATTTGTCAATATTATCGGCCGGGATTCCCAAATGTTTTTTTTCACGAGCCGCTCCCCGTCAGAGCGGTCGTTCCTGAAGGTTCGCAGTGCAGTTCTTCCTGCTTCCCGCTCCTCGCTTGCTGCTTCTTCTCAAAGCAGCTTCTCTTGTTTTTTAACCGCTTCTTTCTTCAACCGATTCAAGGTCATCTCCAGGACCGGCAGAACATTTTCCCGTATGTCACCCGCAACGGCGATAAACATCACGTCGTCGCCAACCAGGCGTCTTCCGGTAAAGAGGTAGGCCTCCAGGGCGGCGATGCCCGGCTGCGCCCGCATCTGCTGAAGGATATCCTCCCATGTCTCTGTATCCACATCGATATCGAGGTACTCGACCGGTTGCCCGGCACGCGAGGTTCCGCGCGCCACCCCGTTGTGGCAGGCGATCATGCCCACCCGGGAGAAATCGACCTGTTTTTTGATCGTATCGATCAGGTCGTTCATCGTAGGTTCTTTCATGGATCCTCCCCTTTTGTTTTCCGTCACAATATAGGCTGGCGAAATGTATTGTCAATTGTCTCTTTTGCGGCTCGATCTTCGAGGTCGCTTTGCGGTTGCGCACTCAATCTGTTAAAATTATATAAGGTTTCTTGGAAGGAGCTTCAGGTATGCGAATACTGCTTTATGCCGGAAAGGGCGGAGTGGGAAAAACAAGCGTTGCGGCCGCAACCGGGGTCGCGGCATCCCGAATGGGGATCAACACCCTGGTTATGTCTCTTGACCCCGCCCACAGCCTCTCGGATGCCTTCGACCTCGACCGGACACTCATGGATAAAAACCGGGGCGCCCCCATCGCTATCGTGCCGGGGCTTGCCATTCAGGAACTGGACGTCCACGAGGAGATCTCCAAATATTGGGGGGAGGTTCACAAATATATCTCCGTACTGCTTAGCGCCTCGGGCATCGAGGACGTGCTGGCCGAAGAGCTGGCGGTCCTTCCGGGCATGGAAGAGGTCGCGGCCCTTCTCTACGTCAACCAGTATGCCAAGGAGAATACCTATGACCTGATCGTACTCGATTGCGCTCCAACCGCCGAATCGATCCGCTTCGTAAGCCTTCCCAAAACACTTGAGTGGTACATGAAGAAGGTTTTCCGCGTGGAAAGAAAACTGGTGCGCTACATGCGGCCGGTGGCCAAACGGGTCTCGGACATCCCACTTCCCGAAGACGAATACTTTGCCTCCATCGAACGGCTTTTCCAGCGGCTCCATGGGGTCGACAGCCTGCTCACCGACCCCGAAATCACCTCGGTACGCCTGGTCACAAACCTCGAGAAAATGGTCCTGCGCGAAACCCAGCGCGCCTTCATGTTCTTTTCTCTCCACCAACTCTCCATCGACGGGGTGATCATCAACCGCGTTTTCCCCGAGGAGGGCTCCGACAGTTTCACCCGGGCGTGGCAAAAGTCGCAGAAGGAATACATGGAGCTTGCCCGCTCCTTTTTTCATCCCGTCCCCCTGTTTCCGATTCCTTTCTACAGCTCGGAGATCCTCGGCCTTGACGCCCTGGCAGCTCTCGGGCGCGAACTCTATCAAGAACGCAACCCGGCCGATATTTTCTACAGCCGGCGCACCTGTGAGTTCAGCGGAGAAAATGGCCGCCACACCGCAAAGATACACCTGCCGTTTTTGGAAAAAGGCGAAGTGGAGCTCTCCAAAATCGGCGAAGAACTCATCGTGCGCATGGGAAACTTCAAAAGGAACCTTATTTTGCCCCGGGCCTTCGTCTCGCTCGAACCCGGGAAGGCCCGGCTGATCGATGACTATCTCGTAATCGATTTTGGAGGAAGCCATGAGTGAATCCATCCGCAACGACGAAGTGCACCGCGAGGAGGGCAACTGCCTTTTCTGCTCCCTTCTGAACACTGTACGAAGCGCCCGGGAAAAGCACGGAGCCTTTTACACCCACATGTACAACGCCCGCATTGAAATGCTCCAGGCGTTCCGGTCCCTCATAGACCAGCGAATCTCTTCCCTGGAAGAGAGGAGGAGCTGCACGGAGGCAAAGAAAGCGACGAAAATCGAGGTCGAGTAGCACAGCGGCATTGTTTGACTCAAAACCAGGAATATACTAACATAGCTCTTTTACAACACTTCGTTTCCGCGCGGATACGACTTCGGTTTATTATTTGTAAAAACAAGGCAGGTGGCCGGTGCCCAAGACGTTCATCTCGGAACTACAGCCCAATAGCGAAATAGCTTCCCTTTTTGCGGCCTCTGAAAAGCAGCTCAAAACCGCACGCAACGGCAACGCTTACCTTGATTTGAAGCTTGCGGACAAAACGGGCGAAGTCTCCGCCAAGATGTGGGAAAAAGCCGAGGAGGCCTCCGCGCTTTTCCAGACCGGAGAGATCGTCTATCTGCGCGCAAGAACCGAACTCTACAAGGACAAAATTCAGCTAAACATCTCCGAAATCATGCCTGTTCCTCCGGGCGCCTATGACCCGGCCGATTTTCTGCCCGTGTGCCCCCAGGACCGCGAAGTCCTTTTCGAAAGGCTTGAAAAACTGGTAGCGGGGATGGGAGAGGGGCACTTTCGCAGACTGTGCGAAGCGGTCCTTGCCGACCCGGGAATCATGACCCGATTTAAAACCGCCCCGGCAGCCAAGTCCATGCACCATGCCTATATCGGGGGGCTGCTAGAGCATACCGTTTCGGTCATGACGCTTGCCTACAGGATCTGCAACCATTATCCGGTTCTCGATCGCAATCAGTTGATAGCGGGCGCTTTCTTCCATGACATTGGGAAAATCGAAGAGTTCGTCTATGAAACGCACATAGACTATTCCGACGCAGGGCGTCTCGTGGGGCACATGGTGCTGGGAACCCGGTTGATCGAGGAGGTGATCGGCCGGCTGGAGGGATTTCCCGCCCAAGCCTCTCTTCTGGTAAAGCATCTCATTTTGAGCCATCACGGGGAGACACAGTTCGGGGCAGTACGGCTGCCGGCGAGCCGGGAAGCCTTTGCCCTGCATCTGGTCGATGACCTGGATGCAAAGATGAACTCCATCGACCGGATTCTTGCCGCCGCAAGCGGGAGTAAGGGTTGTTGGACAGGCTTTGAAACCATTTTCGGCAGGCATTTTTTCCGTGGGTTTCCTCACGAGGACAATGGCGCCGAAGATGCGAAAGAGTAGACGGGAAAATCGGCTAAGATGGCGCTTTCCACCATTTCCGGCCAGCAAAGGGCCGTAGGCTTTCTCAAGCGCGTCCTCAAAAATGAGGCCGTCCCGCATGCCTTTCTTTTTTCCGGCATGAGCGGTTCGGGCAAGCTCGCAACGGCTGTCGAGTTCGCAAGAGCCCTCAATTGCCTCACGCCGCACGATCATGACGCGTGCGGAACGTGCGGGTCGTGCCGCAAACTCGACGAGGGGCTCCATCCCGATGTCGTCCATATAACGAGCGATGGCGCGTTCATCAAACTGGAGCAGATACGCGAACTGGTCAAGCGTTTCCGCTTCCGCCCGTTTGAAGGCAAATTTCGCGTGGTTATAATTCACGATGCGCAAAAGATGCTGGAGGCCACGGCCAACGCCATGCTAAAGATATTGGAGGAGCCACCCGAGGCAAATCTGTTCATTCTGCTTGCCGCCGAGTCACAGATGATCTTGCCCACGATTGTCTCGCGGTGCTGTCAGGTGCGTTTTCAGCCGCTGGACGACTCGATTGTCGCAGAGCGCCTCCAGCGTGAAGAGGGGTTTTCGCCCGAACGGGCTGCAGCGATTGCCCGCCTGGCGGAGGGAAGCCTCGAAAAAGCGCGCTGGTTTTCCGGGCAGGAGCAGACAGCGGGCTGGAAAAAGATCATCGAGAGATTGGAGAGCCTGGAGACGATTTCCATCCTCGATTTCTTCCCGATGATTGCCGAATGGGCCAAGGGCCGGGAAACCGCAGAACAGGACCTGGAGTTCATAAGGCTATGGGTAAGAGACCTCATCGTGTTGCGACTCCTTGGAGATACCGGGCGGCTGACGTTCGCCCAAAACGTCAGAGCCACGGAAGCGGCCAGGGCGGTCCCCGTTGAGCGTCTATTCAATCTATATAAAAGGGTGGAGCTGGCCATGCAGGGTTTGAAAGTCAATGCAAACCTGCAGATGACCCTGGAAGGCGTCTGCCTGGCCATAAAGGATTTTCTCTATGGAAAAGGTAATTGGAATTCGTTTTCGAAAAGGGGGCAGGCTCTATCACTTTGATCCCGGCGAATTCTCTCCTCTTAAGGGCGATTATGTGATTGTGAAGACCGAACAGGGGGTCGGGCTCGGAGTGGTGGTCGAACCGCCCTGCCCGCGCAATGCGACTCTTCATCCCCGGGAAATCAAAAAAATTGAGCGAATGGCTACCGAGGAGGAAGTCCGAAAGCTTGCCGAAAACGCACAGATCGAGGCCGAGGCCAAGAGCTTTTGCATGGAAAAAATTGCGGCTCACGGCCTGCCGATGAACCTTGTCGACGTGGAGTATTTTTTCGACGGCGCCAAGATCATTTTCTACTTTACGGCCGAGGGCAGGGTCGATTTTCGGGAGCTCTTGAAGGACCTGGTCAGGCGGTTGCGCACCCGGGTCGAATTGCGCCAGATCGGGATCAGAAACCAGGCAAAAATGGTGGGAGGTTTGGGGGGCTGCGGCAGGCCGCTTTGCTGTGCCACGTTTTTAAAAAATTTTCATGCGGTCTCCATAAAAATGGCCAAGGAACAAAACCTGAGCCTCAATCCCGCAAAAATATCGGGCGCCTGCGGCAGGCTCATGTGCTGCCTGCAGTATGAACACGAGACATACAGGGAACTTCGCAAAGACATGCCCAAGATGGGCAAGAAGGTAGAGCTGCCGGAAGGTAAGGGAAAAGTTGTCAGGCAAAACGTCATAGGCCGGTCCTACACCGTTCTTCTCGAGGACGGACGCGAGATAGACATCGAGCTGGATAAGAACAGCAAATAGCGAGTAGTGAATCGTGAGCGGTGAACAGTGACACAAAAAAGAGGAAGCATGAACCGATTCTATATAACGACCCCGATCTACTATGTTAATGCCGAACCGCACATCGGCCATGCCTATACCACTATCGTCGCCGACGTAATGAACCGCTTCCAGAAGATGACGGGGCGCACGACCTTCTTTCTCACCGGGACCGATGAGCACGGGGATAAAATCGCCCAGGCCGCCAGGGCCTCGGGAATCGCCCCCAAGGAATACGCAGACAGGATAAGCGGGCTTTTCCGAAAGACCTGGCCCAAACTGGGCGTTGAAAACGACAAGTTCATCCGGACCACCGATCCCGAGCATGTCAAGACCGTCCAGTACGTGTTGCAGAAGGTCTACGACGCCGGGGAAATCTATTTCAGCACCTACAAGGGGCTCTACTGCGTCGGGTGCGAACGCTTCTACATGGAGCGGGAACTGGTCGACGGCAAATGCCCCGATCATGACACGGTCCCCGTCGAGCGCGAGGAATCAAACTACTTCTTCAAGATGAGCAAATACCAGGATTGGCTCATCGAACACCTCAAATCCCACCCGGACTGCATCCGCCCCGAAAGGTACCGAAACGAGGTGCTCTCGTTTTTGCGGGAACCTCTCGAAGACCTTTGCATCTCCCGGCCGGCCGAGCGGCTCGACTGGGGCATTCCGCTGCCCTTCGACCGGAAGTATGTGACCTACGTCTGGTTCGACGCTCTGCTCAACTACGTCTCGGCCCTGGGATACCCCGACGGGGAACTGTTCGGGGAGTTCTGGCCGGTTGCCCAGCATTTGGTCGCCAAAGACATCCTCAAGCCCCACGGAATCTACTGGCCCACCATGCTCAAGGCTGCCGGCATTCCCATGTACCAGCACCTGAACGTTCACGGCTACTGGAAGACCGAGGAAGGAAAAATGAGCAAGAGCCACGGAACGGTGGTGCGCCCCCTCGACCTTGCTCCCGTCTACGGGCTCGACGCCTTTCGCTACTTCCTGTTGCGCGAGATGGTCTTCGGGCTCGACGCCAACTTCAGTCGGGAAGCGCTCGTAGCGCGCATAAACGCAGACCTGGCAAACGACCTCGGAAATCTTTTCAGCCGCACCCTCGCCATGACCGAACGCTATTTTGAGGGAAATATCCCCCCGTTTTCCTCCGAAGCCGACGAAAGGGATCGGGACATGCAGGGAAAGGCGGAAAATGCGCTGCGCATTTTCCGCGAGGAGATGCCCGCTCTCGGGTTTCACAAGGCCCTTGCCGCGATATGGGAATGCATCGGTGCGGCCAATAAATACATCGATTCGGTGGCCCCCTGGAACCTGGCAAAAGACGAGGGGCTTCTCCCGCGGCTAAAGACCGTCATGAGAACCCTTCTGGAAGTGAACGCAATCGTCGCCGTTCTCATCTCCCCGTTCATGCCCGAGACCTCCTCCCGGATGCTCGAGCGGCTGGGAATCGAGAAAAACCCCTCGGAGTTGCGGCTCGACCGGGATGCCGTATGGGGAACTTTGGCGGAGGGCAAAAAGGTCGTTAAGGGAGAATCGCTTTTCCCCCGGGTGGAAACGGAAGGCAAAAAGGCCGAAAAACCGGCGCAGGCCCCGAAGAAAGCCGAGACCGCAAAGAAGGTGGAAGAACCCGGTGCGCCTCGTATCGATATAGATCTTTTCCGCCAGGTCGATCTTCGGGTGGGCCTGGTTCTTAGCGCCGAAAAAGTCCCTCAGTCCGAAAAGCTGATGAAGCTCGTGGTCGATATCGGCGAAAAGAGGCAGATCGTGGCGGGAATCGCCAAGACGCATTCGCCTGCGGAGCTGGTAGGCAAGCAGGTTGTGCTCGTGGCCAACCTCAAGCCGGCTAAACTTATGGGAATCGAGTCGCACGGGATGATCCTGGCCGTGCGTGACGGAAATGACCTCAAACTGATCGTTCCGGAGGCGAAGGTCGCGCCCGGTGGCAGGATTTCGTGAGGAGCCATGGAACAAAAATATTCGCCCAAATCGATTGAGCAAAAATGGCAAACGTACTGGGAAAACTCCAGTATCTTCCAGGTTGGTGAAGACACAGGCAGGGAAAAATACTACCTGCTGGAAATGTTTCCCTATCCTTCCGGGCGCATCCACATGGGCCATGTGCGCAACTACACCATCGGCGACGTCGTTGCCCGCTTCATGCGCATGCGCGGCTACAATGTGCTCCACCCGATGGGGTGGGACGCCTTCGGGATGCCCGCCGAAAACGCCGCAATAAAGGCGGGGACCCATCCGGCAAAGTGGACCTACGACAATATCGACTATATGAAAAACCAGTTGAAACAACTGGGATTTTCTTACGACTGGTCGCGTGAAATCGCAACGTGCGACCCGAGCTACTACAGGTGGGAGCAGCTCTTTTTTCTCAAAATGTACGAGTCGGGCCTGGCCTACCGGAAAAGCTCCTATGTCAACTGGTGCTCGAAGTGTCAGACGGTGCTTGCTAACGAACAGGTGGAAGCCGGCGTCTGCTGGCGCTGTGACACCCCGGTCGTACAAAAAGAGATGGAGCAGTGGTTTTACAAGATCACGCACTATGTCGACGAACTGTTGGAAAATACGCAGAAACTTCCCGGCTGGCCCGACCGGGTGCTGGTCATGCAGCAAAACTGGATAGGCAGAAGCACCGGGAGCATGCTCCGCTTTCCGCTCGAATCCGGAGAGGAAAGTATCCGGGTCTTCACGACCCGGGCCGATACGCTCTTTGGCGCAACGTTTCTCAGCCTTGCCCCGGAGCATCCGCTGGTCCCCGGGCTGTGCCGGGGAACGCCCCGGGAGGGGGCGGTCCTCGAATTTGTGGAACGGGCCAAGCAGTCCAAGCGAAATGAGCGCGAAGCGGGCCAGCTCGAAAAAGAGGGCGTTTTCACCGGCGGCTTCTGTATCAACCCGGTCACCGGGAAAAAAATCCCCGTCTATGTCGCCAACTTCGTCCTCATGGCCTACGGCACGGGCGCGGTCATGGGGGTCCCGGCCCACGACCAGCGCGATTTTGAATTTGCAACCAAATACGACCTGCCAATCGATGTGGTCGTAAAGCCCTCGGGACCGGCTCCGACACCCCTTTCCCGGGACCTCACCCACGCCCTGGAAGAGGACGGAACCCTGGTCGCTTCGGGCGAGTTTTCCGGAATGGAATCGGAGGCCGCACGGATCGCCATAACCGAGTCCCTGGCAAAAAAAGGGCTCGCAGAGCTCACCGTACAGCACCGCCTTCGCGACTGGGGCATCTCGAGGCAGAGATACTGGGGCGCACCGATCCCGATCGTCTACTGCGAAACGTGCGGGGTCGTGCCGGTTCCCGAAAAGGACCTTCCGGTGGCACTCCCTCTCGATGTCGAACTTTTGGAAAACGGCGGCTCGCCCCTCCCCGTCCACGAGCCTTTCTATTCGACTACGTGTCCGCAATGCGGGGGCAGAGCCAGGCGGGAAACCGACACGATGGACACCTTCGTCGAATCCTCCTGGTATTTTGCGCGCTACGCCTGCCCGGACTTCGACAGGGGGCCCCTCGATAAAAACCGGGTCAATTACTGGATGCCCGTCAACCAGTACATCGGCGGCATAGAGCACGCCGTGCTTCACCTGCTCTATTCGAGGTTCTTTGTAAAGGTCCTCCGGGACCTGGGGTATCTCGAAGTCGATGAGCCGTTCCAAAACCTGCTCACACAGGGAATGGTCATAAAGGACGGCTTCAAGATGAGCAAGTCCAAGGGAAACGTCGTAGACCCCGATGTCCTGATCAGGACCTACGGTGCGGATACCGTGCGCCTTTTTTGCCTTTTCGCCTCCCCGCCCGAAAAAGACCTCGACTGGAGCGACCAGGGAGTGGAAGGCTCTTTCCGGTTTCTGTCCCGGATCTGGAGGCTCGTTTCCGAAAACCTCGAGGCGATGCAATCCGCCGCTCCCCTCTCCGAGGGCGCGGAGCTTTCCGCAGACCTTGCGGGTCTTCGGCGCAAGGCCCACCAGACGATAAAAAAAGTCACCGAAGATATCGCCGACAGGTTTCATTTCAATACGGCCATCGCCGCAATCATGGAACTGGTGAACCTGATCTACCAGGTCCTAGAAAACAGCCAGGACGACCCGTTGCTGTGGCCCGTCGCAAAAGAAGCCGCCGAAGCCGTGGTGATCCTGTCATCCCCCATGGTTCCGCATATTTGCGAAGAACTCTGGCAGGCCCTGGGCCATGAGAAACTCCTCCTCGACACCCCGTGGCCCACATGGGACGACCGGGCGCTTACAGCCGAGGAAATACTCATCGTCGTCCAGGTAAACGGAAAGCTTCGAAGCAGGATAAGCGTCCCGGCAGATGCGACCGACAGGCAAACCGAAGAGATTGCTCTTAAAGACCCCAAACTCAGGGATTTTCTCGGGGATAAGCAGCCGCGAAAAGTGGTCGTGGTGCCCAAAAAGTTGATAAATATAGTAATCTAATGTCCATTGGGAAACCCGAGAACGCGACGGGTGATGCGAACCAAAGTCCCCCTTTGAAAAAGGGGGATTTAGGGGGATTTTCTCAGGAAATCAGATGGATACTTTCGTGAAATCCCCCCTGCCCCCCTTTTTCAAAGGTGGGTTCAGTTCAGTCCCAGCCGCCTTTTCAAGAGGGGGCCGGTTCAATCCTGTCCCCCTTTGCAGAAGGGGGAATCCGGTCCAGTCCGTGACTGACATGGGTTTCCGGATGGACACCGATCTAAACTGAACACCGCGGAGTGTCGGCCATGACTGTACGAAATTTTCCAGGGACACTGAAAAGAGCGCTTCACGCATACTCGGGGCGCCGGGAAACCTCGGAAAGCCCTCGGATGCGCTTCTCGCTTCCCGCTTCCCGCTTCCCGCTCCTCTTTGTTGTGGCCTGCCTCGCGCTTATCTCGCTTTCTTCGTGCGGCTACCAGTTTTCCGGGCAGGGCGAGGGGCCCGAACCCGGGCTCACCTGTATCTCCATCCCGGTGTTCAAAAACGACACCTCCGAGCCCAATGCCGGGGCGATTTTCGCCGGCGCCCTCAGACAGCAATTCATGAGGAAAGGCGATATGAAAGTAGTGCCGGAAAACCAGGCGCAGGCCATTTTCCAGGGCACGGTCAAACGCATCTTCGCCGTCCCGGTCGGCCACAACCCCGTTCCCACCGTTTCCGAACGGATTGCGGTGGAAAACAGGCTCTACATGGTCGTAAGCATCCGCTGCGTGGATACAAGGACACACAAGGTGATCTGGCAGGACCCCAATTTGACCTCCTTTAAAGTCTACCAGATTGACGACAATCCGCTGCAGCCCCAGCCTTTGACCGGTTTTGAAAACAGGCAGAACGCGATCCTCTATCTAGCCAGGGAAACGGCCAGGCGCGTTCACGACAGATTCCTGAGCAACTTCTGATGGAGGCTGAAAATTTCCTGAAAAGCCTGCGCGGCGAAAAAATCGACCCGGTCTATCTTTTCATCGGGCCGGCCGCCTTCCTCATGCGGGAAGCCTGGGACAGGCTGCTCTCGACTCTTCTTTCCGGAAAGAGCGGCGGGCGTCTCAACGGAGAGCGTCTGCAGGCAAAGGAAATCGACCCTTCCGAGCTAATCGCCCGGCTTGCCGTCATTCCCATGTTCGGCGGGCGACGGATTGTCCTGGTCGAAAATGTGGAGGCATGGGGCAAACCCGCTCTTTCGACCCTCGAGGCTTTTGTGCCGCGCCTCCCCGCCTCGGCCTGCCTCGTTATGACCGCCTCCGGCAGGAAAACCATCGAAGGGCTCGCGAAGGCGGTCGAAGCCAAAGGCAAAGTTATCGTCTTCAAGGCTCCGGCCGAGAGGGAGGCTCCACGCTGGCTCATAGAGCGGGCCAAACAGATGGGCAAGACCCTTTCCAGCAGGGCTGCCTACCTCCTGGTGGAAACCTGCGGTGCCGATTTTCAGACCCTCGCCTCGGAACTGGAAAAGATCTGCACCTTTGCGGGAGAAAGAGACCGCATCGAAGCCGAAGACGTTCTGGAAGCCGCCGGCTCGCACAGAACTTTTTCCGCCTTCGATCTGCTCGATCAGATCAAAGGGCGAGAGGCGGACAAGGCCCTCGTGTCCCTACGGAGCCTGCTCGCCTCAGGCGAAAATCCCCTCAAAATACTCTCAACGCTTGCCTGGCAGATTCGAATCGTTTGGCAGGTAAAAGACGGACTACGGCAGGGCATACCCGAATCCCAACTCGCCGGCCGGGTCGGAGCACACCCCTTCGTGGTGAAAAAGGCCAGGGAACAGGCCGGCCGCTTCTCGGACGCTTATCTCTACAAAGTGATCGAAGCCGTCGGCCAAACCGATATCGCGATGAAAAGCACGGGCATCTCCCCCGAACTGCTGCTCGAAGACCTGGTGCTGGACCTCACCCGTGCCGGTGCAACCCCTGCGGCTACAGAGCGTTGACCCTGCGAGTCAGACGCGATATTTTCCGCGAAGCCGTATTCTTGTGAATAACACCCTTGGAAGCGGCTACGGCAATCACCGAAACGGCCTTCTTCAACTCTTCGGCGGCCTTCTCGGGAGCCTTGCCGGCCACGGCCTCATCCAGGCCCCTTATAACGGTCTTCATTCTGGTCTTGCAGGAGCGGTTTCTCACCCGCTGCTCTTCGCTCTGCCTTGCCCTCTTGATCGCTGACTTATGGTTTGCCAATCCCAATCTCCTTAGCATTCACGGCTTGATTAACGGCGTTAGCTTCTTCAACCACACGAAAAAATGACTTATATACCGCAAAAAGCCGTGATGTCAAGTCGAGATTGGCGGGCTCGTTGCGTTGTGCCCGGCCCCGAGACTCGATTCCTCCCCGTCAAGTTTCGCCCTCACCTCGTCCTGGAACTTCTTCAACTCCTCGCCGTCTATGGTTTCCCTTTCAAGCAATATCCTCGCAAGCTTTTCGAGCATCTGCCTCTGCTCGGTCAGGATTTTGTGCACTGCCTCGTGGGTTTTTTCGATCATCCCCACCATTTCTTCATCGATCTGTTGGGCGGTCTTTTCACTAAAATCCCTCTCGCGCCCGCCAAAACCAAGATCGAGGTGCGCCGAGCGCGATTCCCGCACGTAAGTCAAGGGGCCGAGCTTTTCGCTCATCCCGTATTCCATGATCATGCGCCGGGCAATATCGGTTGCACGCTGCAGATCGTTTTGGGCGCCTGTGGAAATGTCTCCGAAAACGATCTCCTCGGAAACCCTGCCGCCCAGAAGCACCTTGAGCCTGGCAAGAAGCTCCCCGCGTGTCATGAGATATCTGTCTTCGGTAGGAAGCTGCTGGGTGTAGCCAAGGGCTGCGATGCCGCGCGGAATGATCGAGATTTTACTCACCGGGTCCGTGTTTTTGAGACTCATCGCCACCAGGGCGTGGCCCGATTCGTGATAGGCCACGATTTCCTTTTCCTTGGGGTTCATGGCCCTGTTTCTTTTTTCCAGTCCGCCGATGATCCTGTCGGCAGCCTCCTGGAACTCGGACATGGTGACATCTTCCCGGTTGCGCCTGGCTGCAATGAGGGCCGCTTCGTTGATGAGATTGGCCAGATCGGCTCCCACAAATCCGGGGGTCATCGCGGCGATTTTCTTTAAATCGACGTCCGGGCCCAGTTTGACCTGCTGTGCGTGCACGTTCAAAATGGCTTCTCTGCCCCGGATATCGGGCTTGTCGATGGCTACATGCCGATCGAAACGGCCGGCACGCAAGAGCGCCGGGTCCAAAATTTCCGGGCGGTTCGTTGCAGCCATGATGATTACTCCGGCCCTCGGGTCGAAGCCGTCCATTTCGACCAGGAGCTGATTGAGCGTCTGCTCCCTCTCGTCATGGCCGCCGATAGGGTTGAGGCCACGCGCCTTTCCCAAAGCGTCCAGTTCGTCGACGAAAATGATGCACGGCGCATGCTCTTTGGCCTGCCCGAAAAGGTCGCGCACGCGCGCAGCGCCCACCCCTACAAACATCTCCACAAATTCAGAACCGCTCATGCTGAAAAAGGGCACTCCAGCCTCCCCGGCCACCGCACGCGCAAGAAGCGTCTTGCCCGTCCCCGGCGCCCCCACCAGCAGGACTCCCTTGGGAATCTTTCCCCCCAGCTTCTCGAATTTGCCGGGATCTTTCAGAAAATCGACCACCTCTTCCAGCTCGGCCTTCGCCTCGTCTATTCCGGCTACATCGTCGAAGGTTACGCCGATCTCTTTTTCCGCGTAAATCTTCACCTTCGCCTTGCCTACGGAAAGTACCCCCTGAGGCCCACTTCCCATGCGTCGCATCAGTAAACTCCACACAAAGAAAAAGATCCCCAGCGGCACCACCCAGCTCAGCAGGGTCCCTATCCATCTGTCCCCCGTTGAGCCTCTGTATTTTATTCCATGTGTTTCCAGCTCATTTACGAGCCCCGGATCCTCGACCCGAACCGCACTGACGATCTTGGCTGGTTGTTTGTTGTCGCCATTTTTCAAAGTGGCGGTGACCAGATCGGGGCCGACGACCACCGAAGCCACCTTCCCGCTCTTTATCAACTCCTTGAACTGCGAATAGGGAATCCGGTTGGTCTGCTGCTCCGACAAAATACTCTGAAACCAGAAGATCACGAGTACTGCCAGGATGAAATACCAGATGGAAAAATGGACCTTTCTCTGGTCCGGCCTGCGATCTCCACCGTTTGAGGGGCCCCTGAAACGGTTAATCCATTTGGTCAAAGGGTCTTTTTGCTGGTTACCGGCCATTTTCCCTCTTTCCGTGACTGCGTCTGCTCACTGTCTGCACCCATTTCCGGTCTCAGCCGCCAAATTGCCCGATGCCGGGTTGCGACTGACGGAACTTATTAAATATATTACACCATGAATTGCGTGCAATCCAGAATCATAAAAGAGAGCCGTGCGAAGATTGCACGAAAACATGCCCACGGAGCACAAAATTTGCTTGCACTAAATCAACGCCACATTAATATAGGATGACTCTGTTCACATGCAGAATGAGGAGGCAATTCGAATGCGAAAGTTCCCCTGCTATGCCGCAACGCTTTTTTTCCCCCTGATTTTTGGCCTTTTGTGCTCTCCTATCCCGGCCGGGGCTCAGGTCTTCACCAATCAGGAGCAATCCGTCGGCCTTCAACCGAGCCAAACCGAGCAACAGGTCTACGATCCCTATGAACGCACCAACAGGAAGGTCTTTAACTTTAACGACCGCCTCTTTTCCGATGTCGTCAGACCGATAACCAGGGTGTACAGGAAATTGCCCGAACCGGTGCGCAAGGTTTTCCGCAACGGGTTTCAAAACCTCGAAGAACCCTCCTACTTCGTCAATTTCGTCCTGCAGGGAAAGCCTCGCAGGGCCGGCGACGAAATGACACGCTTTGTCATAAATTCGACCGTCGGTGTGGGCGGCATGTTCGATGTGGCCCACAATGCCTGCGGAATCGAGCAGCACGGTGCCGATTTCGGCCAGACCCTGGGCATATGGGGCTTTCAGCCCGGGCCCTACCTGGTGGTCCCCGCCCTTGGCCCCTCGGATCCAAGAGACCTTGCGGGCTTTGCGGCCGATTCGGTCATGGACCCCCTTTTCTGGGTCCCGGGGCCATTCTGGGTCACCATTCCCCCCAGTTTTGTAAAATATGTGGGCCAGGCTTCGGACAATATCGACAATTACGAGGCGTTGAAAAAGGCCTCCCTCGACCCCTACGTCGCCATGCGAAACGCCTACATGCAGAACCGGGAGCACGTCATCACCGAAAAATAACAACCCTTCCCGCGGGGGCGAACAAAAGAAATCAGGGCCAAGCCATTTTAGGCCGGGACCTCAATTTTCTCAGTCTCCCCCGCGACCCTCCGCCCCTGTAAGGGAGCAATCCGCAAATCCCCCCAGCCCTTTCCTCTTTGCCGGCTTTCGCACTTCAGCAATTTGGTCCCAACTGTTTTTTCTTTTTTTCGCCTCAACCTGTAATCAAAAAGTCAAAATATGTCGATTTATGACTATGGATGGTTTCGCAAAAGGCATCTCCGGCCCTTCTGCGGCCCTGCTTCCGGTGATTTACTCCGGCAGCAGGCAGGCGGTTATTGAGTGGAGCCCGGGACGGCCAAAGCAATAGAGTCTCCCAGAGGAGTGCGCAGCATGAACGCTGAAAACAGGAGATTGAGCGTCACAATAGGTCAAACCACCTGTCGGGATGAACAGCAAGCGGTCAGCGAGTTTTTCTCACAGGTACACGCGGCAGACACCGACGTTGTCATCTTCTTTTGTTCATCCCGATACGACCTGGCAAGGCTGGGGACTGAACTGAAAAGCAAATTTCCGTGCCCACTGATCGGCTGCACCACCTCCGGTGAAATTTCACCCAAAGGATACCAGGAAGGAGGAATTGTCGGTGCCGGCTTTAAGTCCGGCGAACTCAGAATTCACACCCGCCTCATACCATCCCTGGACCAATTCCATCCTTCACGGGTGCAACAAATTACCGATGAGATCCGCAAAGAACTTTCATTTTCCACCAGATTTGACAGAAATACCATGTTTGGCGTCCTGATGATAGACGGCCTGTCCATGTTCGAAGAACACGTGATCTCCTCTCTCCACAGCAGCCTGAACGGGGTCTCGATCATCGGCGGCTCTGCGGGCGACGATCTCAGGTTCGAGCAAACTATGGTTTACTCGGATGGTCGGTTTATACCCAATGCTGCTGTGTTTAGCCTTTTCGAGACAACTTTGCCCTTTTATGTTTTCAACACTCAACATTTCAGGCCAACCGAAAAGAAACTGGTGATCACAGAGGCCGACCCGTCGCGCAGAATCGTTTCACAAATCAACGCAGAACCTGCTGCTCAGGAGTTCGCGCGTATCTTGGACATGCCTGTGAGCGCCCTCAATCCGAGAGTTTTTTCCAAGTATCCTTTAATGCTCAAAATTGGAGACAGCTGGTACGTGCGCTCGATTCAAAAGGTCAACGAAGACGGAAGTCTCTCTCTTTTCAGCGCCATAGACGTCGGTCTTGTCTTGACCGTTGGACAGGGAGAAAACCTGGTCGTCAACTTTGAAAACACATTGCATAGGATATCCCGAGAGGTTCCCAATCTCAGACTTATTATAGGCTGTGACTGTATCTTGAGAAGGTTGGAAATCGTCGAGAACGGTCTTGGGAACCAGATCGATGATCTGCTTTGCGACACGAGCTTCATAGGTTTCAGTACTTATGGCGAACAATACGATTGTGTTCACGTCAACCAGACTTTGACTGGTGTTGCGATCGGGGAATAATATGAGTCAGGTTGAAGAGCTGGAGAACAGGGTAAAAGAGCTCGAAACACAGTTACAAAAAGAGTATAAAGTTCGCATGGCTTTAATGAATCGGGTTGAAAATAGTGTAGCATCGACAGGAGATTCTTACACTCTATTTATAAAGAACGTTGTTTTGAGCAACGAGGTGGCGCAAAGGACCAAAGACCTCAAAAATCTGTTGAGTGAAAAAGAAGATATAAATAGGGAACTGCGTCATGAAATCAAGGAAAGAAGGAATGCCGAGGAAGAGCTTTACAATGCACATCGTAAGATTGAAGCCCTGGTTTCCTCCATCCCTCTGATTATGATTGAGGTCTCCAACGAGGGAATCATAAGCAGATGGAATGCGGTGGCGGAAAGTGTTTTCCAGATCGACGCCTTCGACGTACTGGGAACAAAGATCTATGAGTGCGGGATTCCCTGGGACAAGGAGAAGGTCAATGAACACCTCAGAAGGTGTTCTTCCGAGGGCATTGCCTTTACGCTAAAAGCCGTCAAGTTTGCCCGAGCCGGTTCGGACGGCTTACTGGACCTGACTATCAGCCCCATCCGGGATGGTCGTCCCGCTTTTTCAGGGCTTATCATCCTTGGAGCGGACACAACCGAACACGTATTGCTGGAAAGACAACTTGTTCAGGCACAGAAACTGGAGTCCATCGGCCAGCTTGCAGCCGGAATCGCCCACGAAATAAACACGCCTGCTCAATTCGTTGGAGATAACACCCGATTTCTCGATGAATCGTTCGAAGGCCTGGGGAAAATCCTTCTTCTCCATGATGAATTACTTAGTCGCCTCAAAGCCGGGATTCCCACCGAGGATCTTATCAAAACCATCGAGGAGACACAAAACGATGTCGACCTGGACTTTATCAGAGAAGAGATTCCAAGTGCGATAAAGCAGTCGCGAGACGGCATCGACCGCATAAGTAGAATCGTACGGTCGATGAAGGAATTCTCGCATCCGGGAACGGATGAAAAAACATTCGTGGATATCAACAGGGCGATTGAAAATACGATCAATGTTGCACGAAACGAGTGGAAGTACGTCGCGGAGGTAGTGACGGATCTGGATGCCGGACTGCCTCTGGTCCCATGCTTTCCGGGGGAATTCAACCAAGTTATTCTGAATATGCTGATAAATGCGGCTCACGCGGTTGCGGAAAAATTCGGAAAAGGATCCGGGGCAAAAGGGGTAATCACAATAGCCACCTGTTTTCATGACGAATTCGCGGAAATCAGAATACAGGACAATGGCGCCGGCATCCCGGAAAAAATCAGATCGCGGATTTTCGACCCTTTTTTCACGACAAAGGAAGTGGGGAAAGGCACAGGCCAGGGTCTTGCGATCTCTCATTCGGTCATTGTCGGCAAGCACGGTGGGGCAATAACTTTTGAATCCGAAGCAGGCCAGGGCACCACATTCGTCATTAAGCTGCCGCTCGGCAACGGCTTGGAGTCATCATGAGAAGGATCCTTTTTGTAGATGATGAACCGATGGTGCTCGATGGGCTTCGCCGAATGCTGCGCCCGATGAGAAAACAATGGGAGATGGAGTATGCCACGAGCGGCGAGGAGGCTCTTAGAATCATGGCTGACGGGGTTTTTGACGTCATAGTCACCGATATGCGAATGCCGGGAATGGATGGCAGCCAACTCCTGTACCGCGTCAGGGAGCTCTACCCGCATACGGTCCGCATCATTCTTTCCGGACAATCGGATAAGGAAAAGCTGCTTAGATCCATTGAACCTGTGCACCAGTACCTTTCCAAGCCGTGCGACGCCGAAATCCTGAAGGCCACAGTGAGCCGTACATTCGCTGTGCGCCGGCTCCTGGAAAACGATGCGCTCGCCAATGTAATCTCGAAAATAGAATCTTTGCCGAGCCTGCCCTCGATGTACTCTGAAATAACCGATGAAATCGATTCACCGGATGGTTCACTCGCCAAGGTGGGAGAAATCATATCAAAAGACATCGGCATGTCCGCAAAGATCCTTCAGCTCGTCAATTCCTCCTTCTTCGGGCTCGCCACACACGTCGGCAACCCTGCCAAGGCGGTCTCCCTGCTCGGTCTGGAGACGGTCAAAGCCCTGGTGGCAGGCATAATGATTTTTTCGCAGTTTGCACACCCCCCCTCACCCTACTGCGCCATCGAAGAGCTCTGGAATCATAGTGTAGCGACGAGTTGTCTTGCCAGAGATATCGCCGGAAATCTCAACCTGACACGCGAAGAGATCGACGACTCGTTTCTGGCAGGGCTGCTCCATGATGTCGGAAAACTGATTCTCCTGGATAGATTCCCCCAAGAATGCAAGACTATTTTGGAAGTCGCAGGCTCAATGGGGCGACCGATCGTTGAAGCCGAGAAAATAGTTCTTGGCACCACACACGCCGAGCTTGGCGCCTATTTACTCGGAATATGGGGCTTTTCCGACTCAGTCATCCACGGGATCGCCTTCCACCACCGTCCGGGCGAATGCCCGAATGCGGGACCGGGCGTACTCACCGCCGTACATATTGCAAACGAATCTCAATACAGAAGTGCTCCCGATGGCAGGACTTTGAACTTCGATCTGGATTACCTGTCCAAATCGGGAATAGAGCGGGTCGAAGAGTTGACCTCCGCCTGCTCCTATCCATGAAGGCAGGAGAACAAGGTGTCAGCGAAGATTCTTTTTGTGGATGACGAGTTAAACATTTTAGCCGCCTTTGAGCGGCGGTTAAAAAGGACCTTTTCCGTTCAAACGGCCCCGGGCGCAGAAGAGGGTCTTGCGATGGTATCAGAGAAGGGCCCGTTTGCCGTGATCGTTTCCGACCTGCGTATGCCCGGAATGAACGGCATAGAGTTTCTAAACCGCGTGCGGCAGACGGCCCCGGACAGCGTGCGGATTATGCTCACCGGCAATGCGGATCTGGAAACCGCAATCGAAGCTGTCAACAAGGGGCATATTTTCCGCTTCCTGACCAAACCGTGCGAGGCTCAGACGCTGCAAGAGGCGATCGCGGCCGGGATTCGCCAATACGAACTCATTTGCGCAGAGCGCGAATTGCTTGAAAAAACGCTCCGGGGCAGCCTCAAAGTTCTGGTTGACATCCTCCAACTCCTCAACCCGGAAGCTTTCGGCCGAGCCACCCGAATCACCCATCTTGTCAAAAAAGTTGCGCGCTCCATGCATGCGCCCCGGTTGTGGGAAATCGAAACGGCAGCATATCTTTCCCATATCGGTTGCGTCATTTTGTCTGAGGAAGCCATCAAAAAGCTTTACAGGGGAGAGGGACTCACCAGCGAGGAAGCTCAACTTTTTAACATGCATCCCTTTGTGGCTTCAGATCTACTCTCCAGAATCCCCAGGATGGAAACTGTGGCCAGGATCATTGCCAACCAGCAAAAGGGTTTTCAGGATACCGAAGCTGGAGAGCTCCCCCTGGGGTCACGAATCCTCAAGGCGGTCCTCGACTTTGACAGGATCCACGCAACCGATATCTCCGATGGTGACGCACTGGCAATAATGGCCTCAAGAGAAGGCCGATATGACCCGGATGTGCTCCAGGCGCTGCATACCGTGCTCGACGTTGAACCGGGCCATGAGAAAATGTCCCTGTCTCTGCGTCAGTTGAAAGACGGGATGATCATAGACGGCGATCTATTCCTGCAGGATGGCCGCCTGCTGGTGGCCAAAGGCTACAGAGTGAATCTGACTCTGCGTGAGCGAATGAAAAATTTTGTCCAAAAACCGGGCATCAGGGAGCCAGTAAGGGTGCTCGTACCATCGGCAATGGTGAAGACAGTATCACGAAACCTTCAGTAGACGGAAATATTCATGGACTTCCATAGAATTCTGCTTGTCGATGATGAACGACAGGTGGTCGAGGCCCTCAAACGAGGGTTTCACAGAGAACCCTACGAAGTCGTGTGCGCCGGTTCGGGGGCCGAGGCCCTGGAGATACTGGCCGCCCGCAGTTTCGATGTCGTCGTCTCCGATGAGATGATGCCCGGCATGTTCGGGTCGGATTTTCTCGGAGTGGTCTGCGAACACTATCCGGAAACAATCAGAATAATGCTGACCGGACATCCCAATCTGGATACGGCGCTGCGCGCGATCAATCAGGGACACATCTACCGTTTTCTGATCAAACCCTGCAACGGCGTGGAGCTTCGCGTCACGATCAAACAAGCGCTGCAGCAACGGGAACTATCCAGGGAAAGCCGCAGTCTTTTGGCCGCAGTGAGGCGTCAGAGTTCCATTCTCGAAAACCTCGAACGGCAAAATCCAGGCATCACCAGGGTTGACAGAGACACAAGCGGGGTGATCCACATACCGGACTTGGGATACGATATGGACACCCTGATCGGGGAGATCAACAAGGAAGTCAAAAGAAGCGAAGATTTTTTCAAAAACTCAGGGCGAACCGCCGACAGTTCCTCCTCGTAGCGAGCACTTCCCCTAGTGCCTACCCCAGAGGGTCGTAAGACGGACGCAGAATTCTCTCGTTCACGCCCGGCCCGCACAGCACTTTTCCAGGCGACAAAACTCGTTTTTATTGCTTTTCATTTTCAAATCAACTACAATAGACCGATTAAGGTACTTGGGTCGGCATTTGGGGTTTGTCGTGAATCGCAGTCTATCGCCTGAAAAGACGCTTCCGCAAGTGCTCCAATAGCGCGCCTGGCTGGGACTATCAATTAGGGGAAAGGAATTTTGTAATGGCGGAAGGTCGAGTAAAATGGTTCAACGAACAAAAAGGGTATGGCTTTATCGAAGTAGCTGACGGACCGGACATCTTTGTCCATTTCAGCGCCATTGAGGGGAATGGGTTCAAGACCCTGAACGAAGGCCAGGAAGTGATATTTGAGATTGAAAAGGGGCAAAAAGGCCCGCAGGCGGTAAGCGTAAGAAAGGCCTAAAAGGCAGGCGCCAAATCGTTTCAGTCTATCCAGGGGCCGGTTTTCACCGGCCCCTTTTTCTATCGAACGAAGGCCGCCCCCTGCTTTCGGCACTCTTCGAGGGCCGAGGGGTGGCTGAGCACGGCTCCTTTTTCGTCCAACTCCCGAAAGCAGAGCTCTCCCGTATAGTCCACATCGATTGCATCGAAAAAGTAGCGTGCCGTCAAAACGGGGCAATCGAAGAGCCGCTTGCCTTTGGTCGCACCGGCACACAGGAAAAATCCTTTCCTGGCACCCGGAGAGGCCACCGGGCGGCCCTCGGATCTGTTTTTGAGCTTTCGCATAAACAGGGCCTGGCTGCGATCGACGAACAGTTTGGCCTGCCCGCTTATGCCGTAGAAATAAATGGGGCTTGCGATAACGATCCTTTCGGCCTTTTCCAGAAGGGGGTATGCGCTCTGCATATCATCTTTCTGCGCGCAAACCCCGTGTTTGTCGCAATAGCCGCAGGCCACGCAGCCGGAGATGGCGAGATCCCTGATATAGATCTTCTCCAGCTCGATTTTGGCCTCCGACAAGGCCCCCTCGACAAAGCTGTCCGTCATGAGATCGGTATTGCCGTTTTTGCGCGGAGATCCGTAAATCGCAACCAAAAGCACCGTGCTACCTCCCGGCGTCTGCGCGCCGCATCCACCCGAACGGGTCTTCTTTTTCTCCGTACTGAATCCCGAGGATCTCTTCGTAGAGCTTGAGCGCCCACTCGCCCACCTTTCCGTCGGCGATGCGATAGCTTTTTTCCTTGTAGGCAATCTCGCCAACCGGGGAGATGACCGCTGCGGTTCCGGAGGCGAAGATCTCCTGCACCGCACCAGAGCCGATCGATTCAATCACCTCGTCGATGGCGATCCGCCTCTCGCAAACCTTGATGCCCCAATGTTTTGCAAGCTGTATCACAGAATCTCTCGTAATTCCGGGCAGAATCGAGCCGCCAAGGGGCGGGGTTACGAGCTCGTCGCCGATCCGAAAGAAAATATTGCTCGTTCCCACTTCCTCCACATAACGATTCTCGACGCCATCGAGCCACAGCACCTGGGTATAGCCCTTCTTTTTGGCAAGCTCGGCCGCGTAGAGACTGGAGGCATAGTTTGCCATCGTCTTGGCCTCGCCCACCCCGCCGCGCACGGTCCGGACGTATCCTTCAGAGACGTAGATCTTTACGGGATTAAACCCTTCGGCATAGTACGCCCCCACCGGCCCGGTGATCGTGTAGCAAAGATAGTCGCAGGCGGGGCGTACCCCCAGGTGCGGTTCAACAGCGATCATGGTCGGCCTTATATAGAGCGAAGACCCAACGCTGTGCGGGACCCACTCCCTATCCACCGTCACCAGTTGCTCGATGGCCCGCAGATGAAAAGCCGGGTCGATTTCGGGCATACACATTCTTTGGGCCGAACGGTTGAAACGCGCGCAGTTCTGCTCGGGCCGGAACAGCCAGATCTCTCCGTTTGCCCACCGGTAGGCCTTGAGGCCCTCGAAAATCCCCTGTCCGTAGTGAAGCACCATAGCCGCAGGGTCCAGGCTGAGCGGGCCGTAAGGAACGATCCGGGCGTCCTGCCACTGTTTGCCTTCCTTGAAATCAACCAGGAACATGTGGTCGCTGAAAACCCGTCCGAAAACCAGTTTGTCGTCTGCGGGTCTGGGACGCCTCTTTGACGGCTCCTGCAGGTGAACGGAAACTTCCATCTCAATTCCCTCCTCGTTTATCCGCCGTCCGCGGTCTCGATCGGTCGCGGCGCGCCTTGTGGCCGCCCTCATTGCAGGGCGAAATGGGGTGAGCGTAAAAACCGGCTTACCTGTTTGCTGTAGAGCTGCAGGGAAGCGCGGCTTTCCGGTCCGGGGCGCAACTGTTCTTCCTTTTCTTTTTCCGCACCCACGGCCTTTGTTCGCACGATTATGTTCTTTTCTACATACAATTTCAAAGCGTTGTCGAAGATTATCTTCGAGACGCATTCGGGTCTTTCGACAAGCCCCAGCTTCAGGGCCTTTTGGCCCAGGCTCAGGATTTTCTTGATGAAATCTTTCTCCGAAAAGCCGTTTTTCTGCAGATAGCGCACCCCGCGCAAGACGAGCCAGTAGCCTTCGAAATAATTTCTAAGCAGCCCGTGGAATGCATGACAGGCCCGCTGGCCCCGGTGAGCCAGGATGAAGGGCTGGTCGCCTTCTGCGATCCTGCTGAGAAACCCCATTTCCTCAAAGGCCTGCAGCACATCGTCTACGAGCTTTTCGTCACTTAATTCGTTATCGTAGACGAATTCAAATTTAAAGAAGTTTTTCATGAAAACCACATCTTCGAGCGTCTGGCTGACACTGAACCGAAACGTCTGCTGGGCAAGGATCGAGGTCGCCACGTAGGCCGCGGGGAGCAGGAAGTGGATGATGTTGTTCTTGTAATATTCGAGGGCCAGCCGCTTGCTGTCCTCCAGGGTGAAGACCTCCTCTTCGAGCTCGTCGTCTTCATCCTTCAACTTGCCGATGAGTTTGCCGCGCTCCATGGTGCGCAGCGAATCCTGCAGGCTCGGTCCCAGATTTTTCATCGTCCGGGAGAGTCCCACCCCACGGACGGCAAGAAAATCGTAGAAGGTCTGCGAAATCTCCATGAACTCTGCCTTGGAGACCCCGAGATGGGGCACCGCGAGCAACGCGGCGGCCGCCAGAGCGAACGGGGTCACCACCGATTCCTCGTTTATGGAGTTGATGATGCGGTAGGCGAAATTGCGATACATCGCATGCCGCTCCTTGGGCGCCATTTTGCCGAGGTGGTGATTGTGGCGCTCCAGGTAGCGCTGCAGGGAAATGGGCTCGGCAAACTTCACGTATGCCCGTCCGTAGCGCTTGCGCATGACCCGGCGCACATTCACCAGCTGCCCGAGGTTTTCCTCCTGTTTGGGCTCCCCCGTAATCTCCTTCAGATAGGATTCCGCCTCCGGAATGCGGTCATAGCAGATGGCGGTGGGCACAAAAACCAGGTCCTCGCAAAACCCCTCCTCCACCGCCTGGAGAAGAATGGCCAGGAGTCCGAGCTTGGGCAAGACGAGCTTGCCCGTCCGGCTCCTGCCTCCCTCGATGAAAAACTCGATATTGTGGCCCAGCTGCACCATGGTCTTGACATAGAGCCCGAAGACCTCGGCGTAAAATTTCACATTGAAGGTACGCCGAATGAAAAAGGCCCCTCCCCTTCGGAAAATGGAGCCAAGCGGCCAGAACGCCAGGTTTTTCCCCGCCGCGATAAACGGTGCGTAGAGGTTGTTCGAATAGAGCAGGTGCGAAAGCAGAAGGTAATCCAGGTGGCTCTTGTGGCTGGGGATATAGACCAGCGTATTGTTTCGCGCCGAACGCTTCACCTTCTGCAGGCTTTCAGAATCGAGTTCGACTCCGTCGAACAGGTTGTTCAAAAACCAGTGGAATATCTTGGAGGCTATCTGGATGAACGCCACCGAGTAGTTGGCGGCGATTTCCTCCAGGTACCCGTCGGCCTCCATGCGCACTTTCCAGATTTCCTGGGAGCCGGTACGGGCGCGCCTCTCCATCATGGCCTCAAGCCGTGGATGATGGAGAATTATCTCCTTCATCTCGAGCTTGCTCTTGATTGTGGGGCCAACCACCGCCCGCTTGATCTCATCTACCGAATCGATGAGCGAACGGCGCAGTTCGAAAATCTGCTTGCGCCTCTGCCATTGGTCCTCGGAGAGTTCGGGCACAATTTCGGCAACATTTAGCGGCTCGCCTGTCTCGATCACCGCATAGGGATTTCCCCGGATAAAGGAAATCAGCTTGCGTACAACTCCAAACTGTCTCCTGTGGCCCAGAAACAAATCCAGCCCCCCCCACCGGTGGCGCCCCTCGGGCCGCCGGTTGTAGAGGAGCACGACCGGAACGATAAAAATCGGCCGATCGCACGACTTCTGGATCTCGATCAGATGTTCGAGCGGATCGTTCCCCACATGCACCGTGCTGCGGTAATAGCCCCGCTTTCCCACAAGAGAAAAAAGCCCCGGGCGTCCTTCCCGAATCTTCTCCCCATAGTAGCCCCCGGCATAGGGGTCGGGAAAACCGCCCTGCCGCAGCAGGTGAAGGAAATGGGAAACGATGGTCTTTATCGCATACCATCGCGGCTGCCAGGGGTAAGGATGCTGGTCGAACAGAAACTGGGGCGAAGGCAGCCCCAACTGCTGAAATCGCATACTGATGTAGATGAAGTCGATCTGCGAGGGTTCCCGGATCGTGTAGACGATACTCGCCCGATCGGAGAGTTGCCGCAGCGACTCCTGACGATCCTCGGGCACGCTCACGTGGCGCACTATCCGCTCGAACCATTTCTGCAGGGGGAACCGGGGTTTTCCAAGGATGGAATACCCGTACCGGTCCCTGCGCAGATTTTCCGAGCTATTTTCTTTTCTGCTTCTTAGCCAGCCAATCACGATATAGTACTCTTCCCCAATAACGAAGAATGTAAATCGGAAGAGACTAACAAAAATAAGCCTCAAAAACCAAGCTTTTTTCTACGGGCGGGCGAGTGGCGCCGCTGCCGGGTTGCCCGCCTGCTTTGCGGGCGGGCGGGGTCAAGGGGGGGATGCCCCCTGGGGGCGCACGCTATCCGGCGTCGGGGACCGCTGCCTTTCCCCCACCGTTCCACGGCGCAAACCGGGTGAGCAGCAAAAGCCCCGGCACGGCGGCAAAAACGCTCAAGGAAAAATAGACAGGCCACCCCAGCGCCTGCGCCGCAGCCCCCATCGGGGCTCCGGCTACCACTCTACCCACCGCCATGAAGCTTGTCAGAAGCGCATACTGCGTGGCCGTGAAACGCTTGTCGCAAAGGCTCATCAAAAATGCGATGAATGCCGCATCCCCCATTCCGCCGCACAGGTTCTCGATGCCTATCGCCACAACCAGCGCAGGCAGGCTCTTGCCGATAAGCGACAGGACCGCGAACGAAAAATTGGAAAAAGCCTGTGCAAACCCGAACACCCAGAGCGAGCGGTTTATGCCGATTTCCGAGATAATGGTGCCCCCCACAAGGGTCCCGACGATCGTACTGAGAAGACCGAAGACCTTGTTCACCATCCCGACATCCGAGCGGCTGAAACCGACACTCAGCAAAAAGGGCATCGTCATGGTCCCCGCCATGACATTTCCCAGTTTGTAGATCAGGATGAAAAGCAGCATCTCGACGGCCCCCGAGCGTTTGAAGTAGCTCAGGAGCGGCCCCCATACGGCCTCTTTGAGGCTCTTGGGAGATACCACCCGCTCTTCGGGTTCGGGGGCAATCAGTGTAAAGACGGAGCAAAAAAGCATGACCCCGGCCATCAGGCTATAAACATGACGCCACGCCATGTGATCGGATAAAATGAGGGCGAGGGCGCCGGAGACCAGCATGGCGCACCTGTAGCCGACCGCCCCCGCCGCAGCCCCCGGCCCCAGTTCGCCCTTCCGCAGAACATCGGTACGGTAGGCGTCGATCACGATGTCCTGGCTTGCGCTCAAAAAGGCGGTGACCATGGCCATGAAAGCCACCAGCAGAGGGAAGGAAACCGGCGAGCAGCGGCCGAGAAAAAAGATCGAAAGCGAAAGGAACGCCTGAATCAGGACAATCCAGCCGCGCCTTCGTCCCAGCCACGGCGGGGTGTACCTGTCCAGGAAGGGCGACCAGAAAACCTTGAGGGCATAGGGCAACCCCACCAGGGAAAACAACCCTATCACGCCCAGATTGACTTTTTCGGTCACGAGCCACGCCTGAAGCGTTGAAGCCGTGAGCGCCAAAGGGAGCCCGGAGGAAAACCCCAGGCCCACGAGGCATAAGACCCGCCGATTGCCGTAACTTGCGATCCAGTTGCTTTGTTTCAACTCTTTAGACCCTTTTATTTCAAGACCCCGCCACTCTACAATGAAAAGACGGGAGCGGGAAGCGGGAAAAGCGGAAGCGAGAAGCGGGAAGCGCGGAGCCGGAAGAAAAAAAGGCGAAACGGAGCTTAATTCCCGATCTCCTCTTCCTGCTTTACCTTTGCCCGTCGACGTGTTTAATTTATCTCTTCGCTGATTTCTATGGGAGAATCCATGCCTTCGTTAGACGAGTTCGCACGCAAATGGAAAATCGACCTGACTCCTCTCGCGCCTGTTGCCCGCCGCTATCCGTTCGGGCTCAACGCCTACTTCGAAGGACTTATCCGGGAAAGCGGCGACGGCGTGTGGCGCCAGGTAGTGCCCGATCCCCTCGAGATGTCCGATGTTTCGGGTTTTGAGGACCCGCTCGCAGAAGAAGCACTATCGCCTGCGCCCAACCTGGTCCACAGGTATCCCAACCGGGTCTTGTGGCTCGTTACGAACCGGTGCGCTCTCAATTGCCGGTTTTGCACCCGCAAGAGAAGGTGGGGGCGTGGTGAGGAACCGCAGGATCTAAAACCCGCGCTGGACTACATCGTCGAACGAAAAGAAATCGTGGACGTGCTCCTGTCGGGCGGCGACCCTTTGCTGCTTCCCCAAGAGCGTCTCTATGAAATTTTACGACGGCTGCGGGAAATAGAGCATGTACAGATAATAAGGATTGGGAGCCGCGTTCCGTGCGCCCTGCCCTCCGCAATCACCCCCGGACTCGCGCAAATGCTTTCCGGGTTCCACCCGTTGTATGTAAATATCCACTTCAACCATCCCGTGGAGGTTACGGCCGAATCCGCACGGGCCTGCGCGCTCCTCGCCAACGCGGGCATCCCCCTCGCCAGCCAGACTGTCTTGCTGCGCGGCGTAAACGATTCCCACACCGTTCTGGCTGAACTCTTTCACAAGCTGCTCTCTATCCGCGTGCGGCCCTACTACCTGATGCAGATGGATCTTACCGCGGGCACCGCCCACTTTCGCACCCCGGTGAGCACCGGTCTCAAGATCCTTCGCATGCTTCGAAACCGCATCTCCGGGTTGGCCATGCCCCATTTTGTCATCGATCTGCCCGGAGGGCGCGGAAAAATGGCTCTGCTTCCCAATATGATCCGGGAGATAAACGCAAAGGAGATGATCGTCCGCAATTACAAGGGGGAAACCTGCATCTACCCGCTGCTCGCAGGCGAGCAGGAGAGCCTTCAAGCAGAGGTGAACCCTCTTTGAGCCTTGCGTACTGTTTGAGTCCCCCCGCCTATTTCCTGCGGGCATCCCCGTAGACCATGCGAGCCAGCTTTTCTATCGACTGGCTCATTCGCCCCGCCTGAGAACTCATCTCCCTGGAAGTCGCAGCCGATTCTTCCGCAATGGCGGCATTTTGTTGAATAACACCATCCATCCGGGAGATCGCCCCGTTGATTTGGCCGATTCCCTGAGACTGTTCCTGCGAGGCGGTTGCGATCTCAGCCAGCAACTCGGCAATTTTGTGAGCCCCATCGGCCATTTCCACAAACCCGTGATTCGTCCTACCGACGACCTCCGAGCCTCCATTGACCTTACTGACCGTTCCTTCGATCAGTCCGGCCGTACTTTTGGCTGCATCCGCCGCGCGAACGGCAAGGTTTCGAACCTCTTGGGCAACGATGGCGAATCCGGCGCCCGCCTCGCCGGCCCGCGCGGCTTCCACCGCGGCATTCAAGGCAAGCAGATTGGTTTGAAACGCGATTTCGTCAATCGTCTTTATGATTTTGGCTGTTTCCCGGCTCGAGCCCGAAATCTCCTCCATGGATCGTGTCAAATCCGCCATGGCCCCGCTGACTGCAGCCCTCACCTCGCTCGCACTTCGCATCATGGTGTCGGCCTGCCCCGCGTTTTCGGCATTGCGCTTGATCATCGATGAGATTTCCTCCATGGCAGAGGAGGTTTCCTCTATACTCGCAGCACTTCGGGAAGCTCCCTCGGCCAGCGACTCACTTGTGGAGGATAGCTCCGAGGCGCCTGCGGCCACCTGGTTTGCCGCATCGTTTAATTCCTTCATGACATTGATGATCGGCTGTGAGATCGAACGGGACATGAAATAAGCCAACAGAAGACCACCCAAAGTGACCAGGGAGACCGCAAGGATAATCGCGTATAAAATGGTGTCCAGTTGTGCATCCACATTGTCCAGATAGAGCCCCGAACCGATAATCCAGCCCCACTGCGGCAACTCCTTGACATAAGATATCTTGGGAACCGGTTTGGTGCTTCCGGGTTTGGGCCAGTCATAGCTCACAAATCCCGCCCCGTTCTTTTTCACCGCGTTTACCATTGCCACAAATAAAGCCTTGCCGTTTGCATCTCTAATATTGGAGAGATCTTTTCCGTCAAGCGCACTGTCAATGGGGTGCATGATCATACGCGGATGCATATCGTTTATCCAAAAATATTCCCCGTGCCCGTATCGCATGGATTTGATTTCATCGATAGCCAGCCGCTTTCCCTCTTGCAGTGTAAGCTTTTTTGCTTCCACCTGCTTTCGGTAATAGTTCGCAACACTCCAGCACGCCCCCACTGCATGCTCGATATCCTGATATTTCTCCTGCATAAATCCATGTTTGACTTTTGGAAATACGTAGACAAACACCGATGACATGCACGCTGTAATTATTACTCCAATTAAAAATACCTTTGTCGATAATTTGTATTTGTACATCATTGAACTTATTCCGTTCATCTTGTTATAATAAACCCTTACCTAATGTGAAAAGCGCGCCGCTCCGCAGATGCGCACGCCCACAAATGGTTACTGTTACAATCGAGTTATCGGCAGAATGACACATAATCTTAACAGAAAATGTTTTTGTTCTGCCAAATCGAAAAAAATGGAAAGCAGATGGTGGACGGGCTTTTTCGAACGAGGAACCTTTTTAACCTTCCCGAAGAGCGGCTGGGAGTCGTGGCCCGGTTTCTTACGCAACCGCGATGTCGATGTGTCCGGGAAATTCGGGGAACAATCCCCTTTTTTCCATTTCTCCCCAGGGGCTGAAGAAACGTATGTCGCCATAGAAGTCACAAAACCAGGGCCGATCCTTTAAGCTTGGATCTTCGATCCACATCACGCCATTCCACGGGTGTCTCCTTTTAAACTATTGCCCTACACTACTATACGGTCTCTTTTCAGCTAATACCGGTTGTTTTGACCAGCTTTTTGGTCCGGCGCCTCGGGCCAATCGGGAGGGACCGGGGCCTCCAGGCATAAGAGTTTTCCGGACACAGGATGGTTCAAAGTAAGTCTTCGGGCGTGCAGGTAGAGGCGCCTGTCCGGTTTTGCACCGTAGGCGCGATCGCCTGCGACCGGGTGGTGCGCCAGAGCAAGATGAATTCTTATCTGGTGGGTCCGGCCCGTTTCGGGGACGGCGGAAACGAGGGAGCGGCCCTCCTTTCGGCAAAGCACCGTAAAAGAGGTCCGGGCGGGTTTTCCTTTTCCCGTATCTACCGCCCTGTATTTGCCCGCCACCTTCCCGATCTCCCGGTCCTCGGACCAGAAATCGCTTTGCGGATAGCCCTCCACCCACGCCAGGTACTCTTTTTTGACTTTTCTTTCCCGGAAAGCCCGGCCCAGAGGCTCGTTGGCTTTCCGGGCGATCGCAAAGAGCAGTACCCCGCTCGTTTCCCTGTCGAGCCTGTGGTGCAGGGCGCCGTAGCACTGTTTTTTGTCTTCGGCTCCGAGAAAGCGAAGCAGGGCGGCAAACACGTTGTTGTAGGCATCGAAGGGAACCTGCTGGCTGGCAATTCCGGCTTCCTTATCGTAGGCGAATAAATATGGGTCGCGAAAAATCACCCGGGAGGGATCGATTTCGTAGAACCTGGAAGTCCCGCAGGAAGGGTAGGCGACGAAAATCTCCTCTCCGCCGCAAAGCCTGAACGACGGATCGCGCTCCATTTTGCCCCGCACCTGCACTGCCCCGAAGTCAACCAGGTCTGCCGCAGCCTCTTTCGACATTCCGAGAAACCCGGATACGGCCTCCGCCAGTTCCCGGCCGTTTTCGTCTCCGCCGGTACGCCACCGGAATTGCGAATCATTCATCAAAGCCGCCGACACCCGTATCCAGCCCGGTCGCGCCACCACCCTCCGGGCCGTCCTTTTCCGCCATCGCCTCGTCCATCATCGCATCGACATCGAAGTCATCGCCCAGCTCGTCGCCCATCTCCCGGCTCATCGACTTCATCCATTTCGCCATGCTTTTCGGATCGTTTTCATCGAGTCCGGAGAGGCGGGAGGGATCGGCCAGACGCTCCATGCGCGTCTCCTCGGACATGCGCACCCGCACCCGGGAGGGAACCCGGTGGACCTCCGCGCTCCCGCAGTGCCGACAGGCGACGGAGGCCTCCTCGGAGACGCTGAAGGTTATGATCTCTGATTTTCGATTGCACTTTCGGCACAGGTATTCGTAGATCGGCATTTTCTTGAAAACCTCCCCGGTGTGAGCCTCAGGGTTAGATGATCACATACTTTTTTATCGTGTGTACCACCTCGTCGGGATCGTCCAGGAGGGTAATCAGGTCGATATCCTCCGGCGAGATGAATTTCCCTTCAATAAGGGTCCCGCGAATCCACTCGATCAGTCCTCCCCAGTAACTCGACCCTACCAGAATCACTGGAAAAGGCTTGATCCTGCGGGTTTGGATGAGAGTGAGAGCCTCGAACATCTCGTCGAGCGTACCGAACCCCCCGGGCATCCCTATATAGGCCTGAGCATATTTTACGAACATCACCTTGCGGACGAAAAAATACTGAAAGTCCAGCTTCAGGGTGGAAAAAGGGTTGGGGGACTGTTCAAGAGGAAGCACGATGTTGAGCCCCACCGATTTGGCCCCTCCATCCTTTGCACCCTTGTTTCCGGCCTCCATCACACCGGGCCCTCCCCCGGTTATGATATGATAACCATGAGTAGCCAGCTTTTTGGCTATCTGGTAGGTTTTTTCATAGGCCTCGTCGCCGGGCCGCACCCGGGCCGAGCCAAAAATGGAAACCGCCGGATACAGGCTGTCCAGGGTTTCGAACCCTTCGACGAACTCGGCCAGGATCTTGAAAAGACGCCACGAGTTGCCGGCGCTTATTGAATCGACCACATACTGTTGCTTGTCGGACATAAAAATCTTCCCCCGTCCCCGAATTTGAATCGTGTGGAATGAAAAGTTTTCCCCGAGATTCCCTGTTTTGTGCAGGGTGAATCATTATATTGACCGGGTATGGTTTGAACAAGAAAAGAGTTGTGCGCTGATTTTGCGGACCGCAGGGGAGATGAATTATAAAGTTGAACGCATCGCACTAATACGCTATTTTGTTCGGCCTGAGTGCATTTTTTTAGGCTTTTCAATTGCTTGCTTTCCTGTTCGGAAAACAGGCCGTTCATATAGAGGAGGTTAATCGATGGAGATGAAAGAGTTCGTCAGGGCAGCCCTGAAAAAGGTTGGGCAAAAACTTCGCGACGGCATCCTGGATAAACACGAAGAAGGGTATAACGATCTCGAGGAAATGCTTCTCGACTGGACATGGATCGAGCTCAAGGAGGAATCTCCCGACAAGGACGCCGTAGTGAACCTGGACTTGGACGATCTCTATGAATTGATCGAAAGTTCTGCCGATACCTATGAGGATTACTACATTCTCCTCGACTCCCTGAAAGCCGGGACGGAACAATAAGAAGCGCACAACGCCGGGACAAGGAGCGCTCCTGGCTTGGGAGCGCTTTTTTTGTTGCCGCACTATTCGGAGTAAAATCATGAGGACCCTTACCCTCCACCCCGGCCGCGAGCGCCGCATCTTAAAAGGGCACCGGTGGGTATTCAGCAATGAGGCGGCCGATACGCTCCATGACTTTGAGCCGGGAAGCTGGGTCGAGGTGGTCTCGGCCAAAGGCGCCCCCCTGGGGGTAGGATATATAAACCCCTCCTCCCTCATCGCCGTTCGCATCGTGTGCCCGCCCGGGGAAAAGCCCGATGAGGATTTTTTCCGTCAGGCGCTGCGAAATGCGGCCGATCTTCGTCGGTACCTCTACCCGGGCGAAGAGACCTGCCGGCTTGTCTTCGGCGAATCGGACTCTCTTCCGGGCCTGGTGGTGGACCGCTACGGCGATGTTCTGGTCTACCAGATCACAACGCTCGGCATGGCCGGGAGGGAGGAACTGATCGGCGAATTGCTGCTGGATCTTTTCAAGCCCTCGGCACTGGTTTTTCGAAATGACTCCCCGGCGCGCGCCCTCGAGGGCCTCCAACCCGCAAAAGGGCTCGCCTCGGGAAACCTCCCCGGCCCTGTCCCGGTTCTCCTCGACGGAATTCGCTATCTCGTCGACCCGCTGGGAGGTCAAAAAACGGGGATGTACCTGGACCAGAGGGACAACAGGAACGCGTCCAGGCGCTGGATGGAGGGGAAAAAAGTTCTCGACCTTTTCAGCTACAACGGCGCCTGGAGCCTCTCAGCTCTCGCAGCAGGGGCTCTGGAGGCCACAGGCGTCGATCAATCCTCCGATGCCGTGGCGCAGGCGACCACAAACGCTGCGCTAAACGGCTTTGCGGACCGCGCCTCGTTTGTTGCAGCCAATGTCTTCGAGTATCTCAAACGAATCCCGAGGGGTTCTTTCGACGTGATCGTGCTCGACCCGCCCGCCTTCGCCAAGACCAGGTCGGCCGTATCGGAAGCAAGGAAGGGGTATGCCGACATAAACCGCAGGGCGCTCCTGGCGTTAAAACCTGGAGGAATCCTCATCACCTCCTCGTGTTCCTACCACATGAACGAGGAGCTTTTCAGCGAGGCGATCGTCTCCGCCGGGCAGGCGGCAGGAAAGAAGCTGCGGCTGCTCGTCTCAGGCGGCCAGGCGCTCGACCACCCGATCCTACTGGCCATGCCCGAGACAAGATATCTGAAGTGTTTCGTGGTGGAAGCAAATTAAAAAGACCGGTGAGTGGGTGAATCGGTGAATAGGAAAAGCAAAGACGGTCTGTCTGATTCACCTATTCATTGCCGAGGCTACCAGGGAGGTGATTTCTCCTATCTTCACGTTTCCCTTGGTCATGAAATGACTCGCCCCGCTGTGCAGGGCCGCTTCCCGGTATTCCGGCATGTCGTGGCTCGTGAGGATGATTATCTCGGTCTTCGGGTTACTCTCCTTGATTTGCCGGGTGATTTCCAGCCCGCTCTTATCCGGCAGCCGGATATCCATGAAGATGAGAAAGGGGGCCTTTTCCCTGAACTCCGACAGGGCTTGCGCGCCATTGCACGCCTCCCCTACCTCAAGCGACGGAAATTGAGACCTCAGCAAACTCTTCAGAGTGATGCGCAACACAGGATTATCTTCTACGATCAAGACCGGCGTCATATTCTTTCTCCAGCGAAAAACTCATTAGCTTCAACCCATTACGCTAAAGTTAACAATTATCTAACGTTTCTCGGCGTAGAGATAAATAGGCAGAGAACAGTAAAAGCCAATACCGTGAAACAGTACTTCCGTGAAGAATCAGGAGTGAGGAGTGAGCAGAGAAAAAGCCCTTCCCCGGCACCGGTCACTGTTTTCTCTCCACCGCCCGCACGATCGTCTCCGGCAGCCCCCCCGGTTGGCCTCCACGTTCCAGATAGCACAATTTTTTTATTGCACAATAGGATATATGCTATATAGACCAGGAAAATCACCGAAAGGAGTCCAAAAATGCATCTCCTTTGTGGGAAAGACCCCATGGAATTAGGGATAAAGACTTACGAAGGATGGAACATCACAGTATTTCTGGATCATCTGCACTCGTGCCCGAAATGTTCCAAATCTCAGGAAAGCCTCATAAAAGAGCTAAACGGCATAATCGGCGGCAAGGGCGAGGACGAGCCGGCCTGACAGCGCCGGATTACGCCGCGGCCCCTCACGCTACGCAGCTTTTTGGCACATAGCCCTTTTCCACATTATTTCCCTGCCCCTGGTGCGTCCCGGGAAGCATGAGACAGGGGCTCGGAGGATCGAAATATTTTGGAGGCGAAGCCCCGACCGCAAGCAGCGCCGCCGCCAGAACCGCCGTTACAATAAACGATTTTGTCGTTACCATTTGTTTTTTCTCCTGACATTTCCTGCCGTGGCTTTTGGGCGGATTTCCATCTTCTTTGAAGATAATCACGCAGGACCGCAAGGCCATCGCTCCACAATTCAACGGGAAATTGGGCCATGCATTGTAACGCAGGCAAATCTCCCCCAGCCCCCCTTTGCGAAAGGGGGGCGATTGAGCCACGCCCCTTCACAAAAGGTAAGCCATAACACGAAGCACGAATGGCAGTTCCTACCGGCTTGGCCAGCCGCCGCCGGCCGTTCGACTCACAGGAGCCTGAAGGTGTTCAAAAAGCCGGGCCGCTCGGCCAGAGCCGCTTCGATGGCCGTCTGCGAACCCAGCACCTTGACGATTCCATCCCTGTTTACCGCATCCAGAACGTCGGCAAAGGCCCGGAAATCCTCTGCGGTAGTGGCCAGGACCTGTTCTCGCAGCTTCTGGCGGATTTCCTCGGTCTCCCCTGTAAACGTACGGAGCATCGAAATGTAGCCCTTCATATCCGGCAGCATGTAGGAATCGATCTCTCCGATGGCGCCCACGATCGCCTTTCCCACCTCGGCTTCGGGGATATCGGCCTCGCGCAGAAACCGGGCCGTGCCGTCGAAGTTTTCAAGAGTCTTCATCAGGTTGGGATCCCGGTAGGATAGAAAGGTGAAAACCCCCGATATCCGGTCGAAAACACAGAATCCCCCGTAGGCCCCTCCCTGCACCCGCACCTTTTCCCACAGCCAGGTGCTGCGCAGATACCCGGAAATCACCCGGCTCGACCCGTGGGCTTCGTAGCCTGCCCGGTAGAGATTGGCTCCTTTTCCCACGTAGTTTACCTGCGAGGGGACGATGATCCCCTCAAATTCCGGGAAAAGCGCGGGGTTCCATGTCGCTGCCTCCGCCGCACGATCGGGAAGAGAGGCGAGCATGCTGCGAAGGGGCGCCTCGATGGCCTGGAGGTCTTTTTTATCCGCAGTAAGATTTATGACCGCAGCCGAACGATTGACGAGCAGCGCGCGCACTTTCTCCAGGTCCGAAAGAACGGCCGTCCAGTCTTTCTCGATTCTTTCGGCAAGCTTTCCCAGAAAAAGAAAGTAGCTCACCCCGTCGGTCATTTCTTTTACCCAGTCGGCCAGGCTGAAATGAGCGCGGATACGCTGGTTGATCACCTGGTGGCCGTTCGGAACGATTTTTCTCTCCTGCCTTGCCTTTTCTTCGAGTACGATTTGCCGGAACCGCTCCCTGTCGTCGAGCTTCACTGCACCCAACACTTCAGACAGGATGTCTGCGAGTTCGCCGGTCTGCCCGGTCATGCTCTTGGCCCTGAGAAAGAGCCACGTGGCGGGCGTGGTGCCGCCTATGACGTTTGAGGTGAACAACTGCGGGTAAATCCCCCCCGTTTTGCGGCTGATTCTCTGGGAGAGTGAGGCGAAATCGTTGAACCGGGTCCCCATCTCGAGCAGAAGGCGCCCGAAGATGGGCGCGTACGGCAGATACTCGCCGGGCAGCACCCGCAGGTCGAACCCCAGTTCGACATAGGTTATGCCGCCCGTAAAAAGATCGTGATAAAAGCCGCGCACCCCGTCTAGCGCCCAGGTCTCAAGGGGAATCGTCCGGCTTTGCCTGTCGAGATCCGACACTTTGAGCACCGGGATGGCTGCGAGCGCTTCCGGGGAATCGGGGGCGGATTGAAGCCTTTCGAGGGTTTGTCCGTTTTCGATTATCCGTTGGATCTCCTCGGGGGAAAACGACTGCTTGATCGTCTCCAGCCTTTTTGCCTCCTCTTCGTTTTCCCTTTCCGCCAACCCGGGCTCGGGCCGGAGCAAAACGACGCTCCGGTGCTGATTTTCAAGGAAATGCTCCCGGATGAGGCTTTCAAGAAAACCGGTCGATTTCAAATTTTCCTTCAACCATGCCAGAGAGGACTCAAAGGCCGCAGGGGAAACCGGGTCCGCATCATGGAGCCAGGAGGAAAGGCAGCGCAGCATTACGGCCAGCCCCCGCGGAAAGCTCCCGTAGTTGTTTTCGCGGAGCCGGAACTCGATGGTATTCACCGCCGCTTCCACCGAGCCCGGATCGATGCCGTTTCGGGCAAGGTCTGAAAGAGTGTCGAAGATGAGTTTTTCCACCTTTTCCGCGTTTTCGACGAGAATCCCCTTGAGCCCCGTGGAAAAGTAGAGCTGGCGCAGCTCTGTCTCCAGGCCTGTCCCGGCCAGGTCTTCGCCGAGCCGGGATTCAATGAGAGCCCTGCGCAAGGGCGAGCCCGGCATCCCGATCAGGACGTACTCGAGCACCTGAAAGGCGAGATTCATGTCTTTATCCGAGGCCTCGGGAAGAAGCCAGTTGACCGTCAGCATGCCTTTGAGCCCGCCGGCCGAGGCCTCCTCGCCGCTAACGCCAAAGGAGCGCACAATTCTTTGCGGCACGCTCCCGCGCCTCTGCAAGGCCACCGTGGACTTTATCTCTGCCCGCTTGAAATCTTTTAGATACTCCTCGAGTATCTCCAGCCTGTGGTCCGGGTCGTCATTGCCGTAGAAAAAGATCCTCGCGTTCGAAGGGTGATAGAACGTCTCGTAGAAGGACTTAAACTGCTCGAAGATAAGAGTGGGGATTACCTTCGGGTCGCCCCCCGAGTCCAGCCCGTAGGTAATATCGGGAAAAAGGGACTGCTGGGAAAGCTCGAGGAGCATGCTGTCCGGGGAGGAATAGACGCCCTTCATCTCGTTATAGACCACCCCTTTTATCCCGAGAGGATCCCCGGGGCCGCTCATCTCGTAGTGCCACCCCTCCTGCTGGAGCACAAAGGGGGTAAGACGCGGATAAAAAACCGCGTCGAGATAGACGTCGACCAAATTGTAGAAATCCTGGACGTTCTGGCTCGCGACCGGATAGCAGGTCTTATCGGGGTAGGTGAAGGCGTTGAGAAAAGTCTTCAGCGAGCCTTTGACCAGTTCGACGAAAGGCTCCTTCACCGGGTATTTCCGGGAACCGCACAATACCGAGTGTTCGAGAATATGGGCCACGCCGGTCGAGTCCGATGGAGGCGTGCGAAAACAGACGCCAAACACCTTGTTGTCATCCTCGTTAACCATGGAAAGGAGTTCGGCGCCCGTCGCAATGTGTCTGTAGAACCGCGCCGAGCTTTTGATTTCACCGACTTCTCTGTCAAAAACCAGTTCGAACTTATCTTTTGCCGCCATGAACTCACTCCAGTTTGTCTATTCCATGCGGTGGCCGGGAACCTGCGGCTCCATTTTCCAACGCGCCCCGTAGCGGGTATTCAATGCAATAAAGTAAAGCATGATGTATTGTATTACAAATTAGGATCGTAAGGACTTTTTTACAATGCGGATCAAATTCATCGGCGTGGGCGAGGCATTCGACGAAGAACTTCCCAACACCTCCATCCTGGTGGGGACCGGGGAAAGCGTGGGCGAAAATTTCATCCTTTTGGACTGCGGCTTTACCGTACCTCCCTTTTTTTGGAAAAACTGCCCCGATCCCGACCGGCTCGAGGCGATCTGGATATCCCATTTTCACGGCGACCATTTCTTCGGTCTTCCCGCCCTTCTGGCAAGATTTCGGCAGGCAAACCGCAAAAGGCCCCTGCTCCTGATCGGCCAGCAGGGTACCACCGAAATCGTGACCCAAACCCTCGGGCTGGCCTATCCCTCTCTTGTGCAAAAAATCGAATATGAACTGCGTTTCGTCGAGGTCGAACCCGGCCGGGAACTGCTGGCGGCAGGCGTTTTCTGGCGGTTTGCGCTAAACGGCCACTCTCGAAACGATTTGGCCGTTCGGGTGGAAAAGGGCGGCAAATCGGTTTTCTACAGCGGAGACGGGATGCCCACGGAACAGACCGTTTCGCTGGCAAGCGGAGTAGACCTTGCCATTCACGAGGCATTTCGCATCGACGGGGAACCTCCCGGACACGCAACGGTTTCCCAGGCGATAGAATTCGCCCGAAGGGCCAAGGTCCGCCGTCTCGCCCTGATCCACATCGACCGGGAGGAAAGAAAGCTGCGGCGCGACGACATTTTGCGTATGGTCGGCGCGGTCCCGGAACTCGAAATATTTTTGCCCGAACCCGGCGAGGAATACCGGATTTGAGCGGGGTTTTCTTTTTTGCGCAATTTATCACTTTTGCTTGACAAGAAGACGGGCTTCCATTAGTTTTGTCGCCCGCATGGTAAGCACTTGCACTGGCGATTCATTTGCACTCAGGCAATACTAATCAAGGTATTGGATAGATATGTTTACATGAGGGTCAGCCTGAATCCGCCTCACTTCCGCGCCCACCAGACTAATCGGTTTAGATCCGGTCCGATTTACAACAGCCTGTCGGAACGAGACGGAACGACCCCCGCGCGTTGTTGCTTTTTATTTCAGTTTATGCCTGTTTCGGACCCGGGTTTGGCGGTCCGGTAAGATACTGTTGCTGGAAGGAGGAGCTAAAAAATCAATTGTAGTTCGAGGGGCGCCTTGTCTCTCAAGTTCGTCATCATTTCACGTTCTCTTAAATCACAACTTACAAGGAGGTCTAAATGAAAGCTAGTGTGATCGCCATGTTTGCCCTCGCATGCGGTGGTCTGGGCGTCCTCTACGCGCTGGTGACCGCTGCGTGGGTCAGCAAGCAAAGCGCCGGCGACCAGAAAATGCAGTCCATCTCGGAAGCAATCCGGGAAGGAGCAACGGCATTTCTTAGCAGAGAGTACAAGACCGTCGCGGTTGTCGCCGTTATCCTGGCGGGTCTTCTCTCCTACCTCGGGATCTGGACATCGATCGGATTCGTAATCGGTGCCTTCGGCTCGGCTCTTGCCGGCTATATCGGAATGACCGTAAGCGTTAAGGCGAACGTACGGACTACCGAAGCCGCAAAGGGCGGCCTGCAGAACGCCCTCACCGTAGCCTTCAAAGGTGGGTCGGTTACCGGTATCATGGTCGTTGGCCTTGGCCTTCTCGGCATCACCGGCTACTACGTGGTCGTAAAATCCATGGCGCCCGCAGACCAGGCTTTCCGCGCCCTGGTCGGCCTCGGTTTCGGATGCTCGCTCATGAGCGTGTTCGCTCGTATCGCGGGCGGTATTTACACCAAGGCCGCTGACGTCGGCGCCGACCTGGTCGGAAAAGTCGAAGCCGGTATCCCCGAAGACGATCCGAGAAACGCAGCGGTCATCGCCGACAACGTCGGTGACAATGTCGGCGACTGCGCCGGTATGGCTGCCGACCTCTACGAGACCTACACCGTAACGCTGGTTGCCGCAATGCTTCTGGCCAAAACGGTTTTCGGCGCCGACAGCGCCTGGGTGGAATTCCCGCTTCTGATCGGTGGCATCTCGATCGTTGCCTCGATCATCGGCACCTACTTCGTGCGCCTCGGCAAGAACGAATACATCATGGGCGCTCTCTATAAAGGCCTTGCGGTCTCCGGTGTTCTGGCCGCCGGCGCCTTTTATTTTGCTTCCAAGTGGTTCCTGGCCCTTCCCGGTCTCAAAACCGGAGGGTTCACCGCCATGAGCGTTTTCACCACGGCGCTCATCGGTCTGGTACTGACCGGTCTGATCGTTATGATCACCGAGTACTTTACCTCCAAGAGCTTCAACCCTGTTAAACACATTGCCGCAGCCAGCGTCACCGGCCACGGCACCAACGTCATCTCGGGTCTTGCGGTCAGCATGAAGTCTACCGCAGCTCCGGCTCTGGTAATCTGCGGCGCTATCGTCTGGGCGTATTCGCTCGGCGGCGGCTTCGCCGGCAACCCGGGCGGCGGTCTTTTCGCCATCGCTCTTTCCGCGGTCGCCATGCTGTCGATGACCGGCATCGTCGTTGCCATCGACTCCTACGGCCCGATTACCGACAACGCGGGCGGCATCGCCGAAATGGCCGAGCTTCCCGAAAGTGTCCGGGCGATCACCGATCCTCTGGATGCAGTCGGCAACACCACCAAGGCAGTTACCAAGGGTTACGCAATCGGCTCGGCAGCTCTTGCCGCCCTGGTGCTCTTTGCGGAATACTCCCGGTCGGTTCCCGGCATGACGTTCGATCTGTCCAGCCCCAAGGTCATCGTAGGCCTCTTTATCGGCGGCCTTCTGCCCTACTTCTTCGGCTCGCTTCTGATGGAAGCCGTTGGCAAGGCTGCAGGCGGAGTCGTCGAAGAAGTTCGCCGTCAGTTCCGTGAAATCGCAGGCATCATGGAAGGCACCGCCAAGCCCGAATATGGCAAATGCGTTGACATCGTAACCAAGAGCGCCATCAAGGAAATGATGATTCCGGCCCTCATTCCGGTCATCGCTCCTGTCCTGGTAGGCTTCCTGATCGGTAAAGAGGCCCTCGGAGGCCTTCTGATCGGCGCCATCATCACGGGTCTTTTCCAGGCCATCGCAATGACGAGCGGCGGCGGCGCATGGGATAACGCCAAGAAGTTCATCGAAGACGGTATGTACGGTGGAAAAGGTTCGGACGCCCACAAGTCGGCAGTTACCGGCGACACGGTAGGCGACCCGTACAAAGACACCGCAGGCCCGGCAATCAACCCGATGATCAAGGTTGTCAACATTGTCGCACTGCTGATCGTGCCTCTTCTGACCAAGTAAGAACGGGCAGCGGGCTCAACCCCGCCTGACCGGAACAGGAAACCGGCGGTCCTCGAAAGAGGCCGTCGGTTTTTTTTTGCAGTGTGACTCGGATGGACTCAACTGGGGCAGACGGACAGCGCTTGGGTTAAAAACCGAAAAGTGGGGTAAGCTCCGAATCGATTTGGATGGCGGTACAAGCATGGCTTGGCAGAGAGGGGGGAGATCATCCTCGCCCGGTTCGTACACCGATTGAAACAAAACCGGCGGTCCTTAAAAAAAGGCCGCCGGCTTTTTAATTATTTCCCCGGGATTCTATTTATTTACAAACTGTGGGATGCTTTTAAGAAATCCCCCCCGCCCCCCTTTTTCAAAGGGGGGAGATACGGTCCAGTCGCCAGCTGAAACGGGGACTTCGGGATCAGCTCAACCCCTTGTCTACAATTTGCTGAACGATGGTGTAGGGGTCCGATTCCCGATCGACGATCCTTCGTACCATCTCATCGATCGAATCACCCCGCTGCTCGATTTTTTCCAGAACCGCCTGGAAGGCCCGGTCCCGCAGCGCCCCCAGAAGCTGGATTCTGGTGCGCTTTTCCGCGGCCCTCCGCCACTTTTGCGAACCGGTAGCCTGAAGGTAGGCCCGGTGCTTTTCGATCGTCTCGTAGAGCTTGTCGATCCCTCGCCCCTTGGCGGCTTCGGTTTCCACGATCTGCGGCTCCCAGTCCTCGCCGTTTCGCCTCCTGAGGCCGATTTCTATCAGGTTCATCAGTTCGCGCACTGTCTTGCGGCTTCCTTCGCGGTCGGCTTTGTTCACCACAAATATGTCGCCGATCTCCATGATGCCCGCTTTGATCGCCTGCACATCGTCGCCCATTCCGGGAATCGTTACGAGGATGGTCGTGTGGGCGCTGTTTGCGATTTCCACCTCGTCCTGCCCCACCCCGACCGTTTCGACCAGGATAACGTCCTTACCCGCGGCATCCAAAACATTTACCATGTCATTTGCGGATTTGGACAGTCCCCCGAAGTGTCCCCGGGTCGCAAGGCTGCGGATGAATACGCCGGGATCGAGAAAATGGCGCTGCATGCGAATGCGGTCGCCCAGTATGGCGCCCCCGGTAAATGGGCTCGTCGGGTCGACGGCCAAAATGCCCACCGTTTTGGACTCCTTGCGGCAAACGGTGGCGATTTGGTCTACGACCGTGCTCTTGCCAACCCCCGGAGAACCCGTAAAGCCGATAATGTGGGCTTTTCCCGTGTGCGGATAGAGCTCTTTTAAAATGTCTCTGGAAGAAGGCAGCTCATCGTCGATATCCCGGAGGATGCGAGCGATGGTTCTGACATCGCCTGAAACTATCTGTTGGGTGATATCCATGAATCAGTTCCTTGGGCGGAACCCTCCGCCACCGTGGCCGAAAAAAAGGCAGCAAATCTTCCATTAACCCTATAGTCGCGTTGAACCGCTTTCTTCGTGCGGTTTTACATTTTTTTCCACCCATTCGATTATGTCGCCAAGCTTTGCCCCCGGCTCGAAGAGCTCCTTTATACCCGCCTCTTTGAGCATGGGGATATCCTCGAGAGGGAAAATGCCTCCCCCGATGACCGAGATGTCTTCGGCATTGTTTTCCCGCAAAAGCTCGAGCACTCGCGGAAAGGAGTATCTGTGCGCGCCCGAAAGGATGCTCAACCCGATGAGGTCGACATCTTCCTGGAGCGCCGTGCTCACGATCTGCTCGGGCGTTTGATGACATCCCGTGTAGATCACCTCGAAGCCCGCGTCACGAAAGGCGCGCGCCACTACTCGGGCGCCCCGGTCGTGACCGTCCAGCCCCGGTTTGGCAACCAATATACGAAGCTTCCTCGCACTTGCCATGGAAACCAGCCTCCTTTGTCAGGAGCGAGAAGAGGGAAGCAGGAAGCAGGAAGCAGGAAGCGGGAAGCGGGAAGAAAGACCATCGCTTTGCTTTCCACTCCTTGATCCCGATCTTCTCGCTTTTCGCTCCTTGCCTTCCGCTCCCTAGCTTCCGCTCCCGTTCCAAAAATATAAGTCAACCGGAAAGCAGCCCTTCCTGCTTCCCGCTTCCCGCCCTTTCAGAATGTCCCCGGGTCCGTGTAGACCCCAAAGACGTCCCGATAGAGATCGCAACACTCCTGCTCGGTAGCCCCCGCCCGCACCGCTTCGATAAGAGCCGGCATGACGTTGTTTTCCCAGCACGGCGGCCCTTCGCATCTGCGCCGAAGTTCGTCCATGGCCTTCTGGAATCCGGCCTTGTCACGCTTTTCCTTGAAACGCTCGGTGCGCTCAATCTGCCGGCGTTCGATCTCGTCGTCAATCTTGAGAATAAATTCCAGGTCGGGGCGGTCGGAATCATATTTATTCACCCCGATTACGGTCTTCTCCCCAGCCTCGATTTGCTTCTGGAACTGAAAGGCCGCGTCGGCGATCTCCATCTGCGGATAGTCGCGCTCGATGGCCGCAACCATCCCGCCAAGCTCATCGAGCTTTCGGATATAGGCCAGGGCTTCCTCTTCCATTTTGTTGGTAAGCGCCTCGACAAAATAGGAGCCCCCAAGCGGGTCGATCACGTTCGTCACCCCCGATTCCTCGGCAATTATCTGCTGGGTCCGCAGGGCGATGAGAGCCGCCTGTTCGCTCGGAATCATGTAGACTTCGTCGAGCGAATTGGTGTGCAGAGACTGCGTGCCGCCCATCACGGCGGCCAGGGCTTCAAGGGTCGTGCGGACCACGTTGTTGTACGGTTCCTGGGAGGTAAGCGAGCAGCCCGCCGTTTGCGTGTGGAAGCGCAAAAGCATCGATCTCGGATCCTTAGCCCCGAAGCGCTCCTTCATGATCCTTGCCCACAAGCGCCTGCTCGCGCGCATCTTGGCGATTTCCTCAAAGAAATCTATGTGGGAATTCCAGAAAAAGGAGAGCCGGCCGGCAAATTCGTCGACCTTCAGTCCTCGTTTGATCGCTTCCTCTACGTACGTGATCCCGTCATAGATGGTGAAGGCAAGCTCCTGGACAGCCGTCGAACCCGCCTCCCGGATGTGATAGCCGCTAATGCTGATGGTGTTCCACCGGGGGACCTCGCGGGTTCCAAACTCCACCGTGTCGGTCACCAGGCGCAGACTCGGATCGGGGGGCAGCATGAGCGTCTTCTGGGCTATGAACTCCTTCAGGCAGTCGTTTTGAATCGTTCCGCCAAGTTTTTTGCGCGAATAGCCTTCCTTTTCGGCGTTGGCGATATACATCGCCCACATGATCGAAGCGGGCGGGTTGATCGTCATCGACGCCGTGATTTGCTCCAGGTTGATATTGGCGAAGAGCCTGCCCATATCTTCAAGCGTATCGATAGCAACGCCGCACTTGCCGCACTCCCCGCGCGCAAGAGGCGAATCCGTATCGTAGCCCATGAGGGTCGGGAAATCGAAAGCGGTGCTAAGACCGGTCTCCCCGTGATTGATCAGATAGTGGAACCGCTTGTTGGTGTCATCGGCAGTGCCCATTCCGGCAAACATGCGCATGGTCCAGTGGCGCGCCCGGTACATCGTGCTTTGAACGCCCCGGGTATAAGGGTATTTGCCGGGAAAACCTATTTCTTCAAAAAAATCCCTCTCCCGGATATCTTGGGGCGTGTAGAGCGGCTTTATTTCCAGGTCGGAAACCGTGGAAAACCGCGCGAGCCTCTCAGGGACCTTCTTGAGGGCCTTCCTGTATTCCTCCAGCCACTCGGCGTGTTCTTTTTCCACTCGCTCGAGCGCCGATTCGGAAACGATCTCTTTTCCCATTCCGCTACCTCCTCAAAGCCCACAGCCCTCGGAAATCAGATCCCCGAAGGGCCGTCGGCAAACGGCCAGTTTCGACAGTGCTTCGAACTCGAAAAAATCGTCACATTATACAACGATAAACCGAAAACGGGGAATTTATGAATCCCCTGCGCCTACCCCGGAGACATTCTCCGGGCATTGAGGGGAAAAGCCGGCGGATCAACGACAAAAATGCCCGTGATCCCCAGCGATTCGGGAGGCGGACCAGTTTGAGAAAGTTCGCGCAACCACCCCCATCTCTTCTCTTAATCAAAGTGGGAAGGGGTTGTCAAACAAATTCGGCCTCCGGCATGTGGCGCCTCTCCGGGTAGTCGATGCGAGCTATCGCGCGCGCTATCGCCCGTTTTTAGCCTCCCGGGAAGGGTCGTGGCCGCCAAAATAATCCATACGAGCTTGCCTCCCGAATCTGTTGACAGAGACACTCAAATTAGGCAAATCATAAAATACCCGCTTATGAGATCCAGGCGGCGAAAGACGCCTGGCCGACCCCTTCCGGCATCATTACCTTGGAGTGATCGATGCAGTTTGAATGGGACCCGAAAAAAGCAAAAGGCAACCGGAAGAAACACGGAGTTTCTTTTGAAGAAGCGGTGAGCGTGTTTTACGATCCCCTCTCGGCCACATTTGAAGATCCCGACCATTCCAACGACGAGTTGCGGTTGATTACTGTGGGGTTTTCTTCCGGTAATCGTTTGCTTATTGTCTCACATTCCGACCGCGGCGAGGCGTTGCGGATCATAAGCGCGCGTCTTGCCACCACGCATGAGAGGAAGCGCCATGAAGGACAAGAGTAAAGAGTCCAAGGATGAATTACGTCCAGAATACGATTTTGACTACTCAAAAGCTGTGCGGGGCAAATACCGCAACCGGCTTCTGTCTGAAGGAGACAATATTGTGGTTCTCGATCCGGATATAGCGGAAGCTTTCCGCGACTCGGCCGCTGTAAACGCTGCCCTTAGGTCCCTTCTCGAACTGACACGTTCCACGCGGCGACTTATGCGTCGATCCGGCGCCCCTGCAAAGAAGGATTGACAGGATGAAAAGCAAATCCTTGCCGGAGATCCAATCTTTTCGAAAAATCCCGATCCTGTAAATCCTGTAATCCTGTCAAAGTTTTTGTCCCTCCCGGGTAAACGGCGAAAGACTCGGACAGGATTACAGGATGAACAGGATGAAAAGCAAATCCTTACCGGAGGTCCAATCCTTTCGAAAAATCCCGATCCTGTAAATCCTGTAATCCTGTCAAAGTTTTTGTCCCTCCCGGGCAAACGGCGAAAGACTCGGACAGGATTACAGGATTGAAAGGATGAAAAGCAAATCCTTGCCGGAGATCCAATCTTTTCGAAAAATCCCAATCCTGTAAATCCTGTAATCCTGTCAAAGTTTTTATCCCTTCCGGCGGAAAAGGCGAAAGACTCGGACAGGATTACAGGATTTACAGGATTAGGAGCAAATCTTTGCATCGTTGACCGGCTAATCCGCAGAACCCGCAGCCCTTTTTCTTCCATTTTGCGTATGCAAAATCCTTTTGCTTCCTGCCTGTGGTTTTTGTTCTTCCCGATTTGCTTTTCG
>JAKAJS010000033.1 GCA_021813685.1 Deltaproteobacteria bacterium
TGGAGAAGGAATGCAGACCTACATAATCAAGAGACTTCTCCAGCTTATTCCCACCCTTTTGGGGATAACTCTCATTACCTTTGTGATCATTCAACTGGCGCCCGGAAACCCCGCGGAGCTCAAACTCCAGATGCTCAAAGGACAGGCGGCGCTGGGAGGCCAGAGGACCACTTCCTTACAGATCATCAAGCAGACCGAAAAGCTCTACGGATTGGACAAGCCCCTGTATGTGCAATACTACCTGTGGGTCAAACGTGTTTTTACGCTCAATTTCGGCCGTTCGTACACCGATCACCGAAAAGTGTGGAATAAGATCAAAGAGCGGCTCCCCATAACCCTTGAACTCAATATCGCCTCGATTTTTCTGGTCTACCTCATCTCGATCCCCTGCGGCGTCTATTCCTCGACCCACGAAGGGTCCCGGACAGACAAGGGTTTGACCCTGCTTTTCTTCTTCCTCTATTCGCTTCCGAGTTTCTGGGTGGCGATGCTGCTGATCATGTTTCTGGGAGGCGGAAGTTTTCTGGATATTTTCCCGGTCTACGGCATATCTTCGATTACGAGCCATGCCATGGGATTTTTTCCCTGGCTGCTCGACAGGCTCTGGCACATGGTGCTTCCCGTGGCGTGTCTCACCTACGGAGGGCTTGCCTATCTGTCGAGGCTCACCCGGGCGAGCATGCTGGAAGTGATCCGGGAAGATTATGTGAGGACGGCCCGGGCCAAAGGGCTCTCAGAGCGCGTGGTGATATTCAAACATGCCTTCCGAAACGCGCTGCTTCCTCTGGTAACGATCATGGCGCTTCTTTTGCCGGGCATATTCGGCGGGTCTGTCATCATAGAGTCCATTTTTTCGATTCCCGGGATGGGGCAACTCGGCTTTCAGGCCGTTCTCGGCCGGGACTATCCGGTTATCATGGCGATCACTACGATCTCGGGGTTTCTCACCCTGATCGGTTTGCTAATTTCCGATATCCTGTACGCGGTCCTCGATCCGCGCATAAAGCTCGAGTAACAGATGTCGAACCTGGAAACGATAGAAACACCATCCGTAACCGCGGCCCCCAACACTTACTGGAAAATGGTCGGCCACCATTTTAAAAAGCGGAAGCTGGCCGTGTTGGGGCTGTGGGTGACCCTTTTCATGATGTTTGTGGCGGTCTTTGCCCCGCTTCTGGCCAATAACAGGCCGATTTTCTTCTACCACGGGGGCAGGGCCTATTTTCCGCTCTTTTCCGGGCGCGAAAGGGTCGGCCCGTTTGTCTGGAAAGAATTGAGGAAAACCAACCCCTTTCTCTTCGAGCATGTGAGCGAACACGGCGGGGCGATCGCTTTGTGGCCTATAGACAAATATTCGCCAAACGAGTACAACCTGCTCGACTATCTTTCCGGGCCGAGCGCCAAACACTGGTTTGGAACCGACGACAACGGCCGGGACGTGCTGGCAAGGATGATCTACGGGGCGCGAATCTCGCTCTCGGTAGGGTTTGTCGCCGTGGGGATAGCGATGATCGTGGGGATACTTCTGGGAGCCCTTGCGGGCTATTTCGGGGGGTGGATAGATATTGCGATAAGCCGCCTCATCGAGATCATGCTGACGATCCCGACGTTTTTCCTAATAATTGCCATCATTGCCGTACGAGGCGGCGGCATATACAATATCATGGTGGTAATCGGGCTTACGGGGTGGATGGGGATAGCGCGATTTGTGCGCGCTGAATTTCTGAAATTAAAGCAACTTGATTTCATAACGGCGCTGCGGGCGCTCGGGGCTTCGGACAAACGCATCATTTTTCTGCACATGCTCCCGAACGCCATGGCACCCGTGCTCGTATCCGCCGTGTTTGGAATTGCGGGGGCGATCCTTACCGAATCGAGCCTGAGTTTCCTCGGTTTCGGCGTGCAGCCGCCGACTTCCAGTTGGGGCGAGATACTTTCCCAGAGCCGGGATTATATCGATTTTGCGTGGTGGCTTACCGTTTTTCCCGGTATTGCGATATTTGCGAGCATTACCGCATATAACCTTGTCGGGGAAGGGCTTCGCGACGCAATGGACCCGAAACTGTTCCGATAGAAAAGAAGCGCGGCTATGCTCCAGTTGCATATGGGCGATGAGAGCGGGATCCTTACGGTGAGCGGCCTGAACCAGCAGATCAAGGCCCTCCTTGAAAAAAAATTCCCGTTTGTCTGGGTAAAGGGCGAAATCTCCAACTTTCGCGTCCCGGCCTCGGGACATTTTTATTTCACCTTAAAGGACGCCCAAAGCCAGATCAACGCTGTTTTTTTTCGTGCTCAGAACCGCTACCTGCGCTTTTTGCCCGAATCTGGCATGCAGGTCATCTGTCAGGCGCGTCTGAGCGTCTACGAGCCCAGGGGCGAATACCAGGTGATCGTAGAGGTCATGGAACCCCTCGGGGCGGGGCAATTGCAGCTGGCCTTCGAGGCGCTCAAAAGAAAACTCGATGCGGAAGGGCTGTTTGACCCGGCACGAAAGAAAACGCTCCCCGGTTGCCCGCAGAATGTGTGCCTGGTTACTTCTCCGGGCGGGGCTGCCATACGGGACATTCTCAAAGTGCTGCAAAGAAGCCCCTATCCGGTAACGGTCACGGTTTTTCCGGTCGCCGTGCAGGGGAGTGAGGCCAAATTCCAGATCGCCGAAGCGGTTTCGGCCGCAAGCAAACTCTGCTGGCGCTATGAGTGGGACGTGCTGATCGTTGGCCGGGGAGGGGGCAGCATCGAAGACCTGTGGTCGTTTAACGAGGAAATTGTTGCCCGCGCGATTTCTGCCTGCTCGATTCCCACGATTTCCGCTGTCGGCCACGAGATCGATTTTACCATAGCCGATATGGCCGCCGATCTGCGGATGCCGACGCCCACCGCTGCGGCCGAGTGGGTGGCAAATAGACTCGAATACTTTCATCGCGAGCTCCACGCGAGTCGGGATCGCCTGGTGAAAGGTGCCAGGGCCAAACTCGAACAGCTGAGGTTCCGGTTAAAATATGTAGAGGGCCGCATCAGGCATCCGAAAAGCCGGCTCGAAACTCTGAGGCTGACCGTCGATGACCGGTTGGAGAGGCTTACGGTGGGCATCAGGAGGCGTCTTGAGCATGAGCACCTCTCCTGGGAGCATTTGCGCGCAAGGCTCCTTTATCAAAACCCGGAGGCGCGCATCAGGAAGAGTTGCGAGGAGGTGAACGGGTTGAGAAAGGAGCTTACGCTCCACCAGAACCGAATTCTGGACGCCTATAGACTCAGGTTTCAGAAGAGTCTCTCGCGTCTGGAGGCGCTCAATCCGCTTTCGGTGCTCCTGCGCGGCTATTCGATCGCCTACCGGGCGGCCGATGGCAAAGTCCTGAGGAGCTCTACCGAAACGCAACCCGGAGAGAGGGTCATGGTAAGGCTTGCTCAGGGCGGTCTTGAGTGCCTGGTGGAGAAAGCCGTGAACAGTGATGAGTGAGCAGTGATCCGTAAATAGAGCGTTGAACAGTGAGCGGGGAAGTCTTTGTCTGATCACTGATCACTCATCACTGTCCACTGAACAAGGAGTTGCGGGGTGAGCAAAAAGAAGAGCGATCTGTTTGAAGATGCGCTGAAGAAGCTGCAGGAAATAGTCGAAAAGCTGGAAAAAGGGGAGTTGCCCCTGGAAGAGGCGATGGAATGTTTCTCGGAAGGGATAAAGATCGCCCAGTTTTGCCATGGGAAGCTCGAAGAGGCGGAAAGCAAGGTGCAAATGCTCTTGAAAGACCAGCAGGGCGAGTGGAAATCGGCGCCTTTCGAACCGGTTCGAAACGACATCAATGAACAGGAATAAAGCTGTATCGCCTGTGTTATTTCCGGCTTTTGTGGCTGGAAGTTGGAACCGACAGGTGTTACCATTTAGAGTTATGAACAGCAACGGTGAGCGTCTATGAGTGAATTCGATCTAAAGTCTTATTTGAGCCGGCGAAGACAGCTTGTGGAAGAATCGCTGGAGAAAATTTTTCCGACGGCCTGCGGGCTGGAGAAACGAGTTGTGGAAGCCGCACGCTATAGCCTTTTTGCCGGTGGAAAGAGGCTTAGGCCCATACTGTGCCTTGCGGCAGCAGAAGTTGCAGGAGGGGATATCGAGCCTGTTCTGCCGGCCGCCTGCGCCCTGGAGATGATCCATACCTATTCGCTCATCCACGACGATCTGCCGGCAATGGATAATGACGACTACCGGCGCGGGGTGCTCACCAATCACAAAGTATACGGGGAAGCGGTGGCCATTCTTGCCGGGGACGCCCTTTTGACGGAAGCCTTCGAATATTTCGCCCTCTGTGCCGCAAAATCCATAAGCCCCGGCAAAGTGCTCGAGGTGATTCGGATCGCGGTCAAGGCTGCGGGCTATCGGGGAATGATCGGCGGTCAGGTGATCGATCTCGAGTGCGAAAACCAGAAGGTGAGCCTTGCCACGGTGGAATACATGCACATTCACAAGACGGGGGCACTTCTTTCGGCTTCTCTGGAGATCGGGGCGATTCTGGGCGGCGCCGATGAAGCCCGCATAAGGGCTATGAAGACCTACGGCCACCATCTGGGGCTCGCGTTCCAGATTACCGACGATCTGCTCGATGTCGAGGGCGATCCGGAACTCATGGGAAAAACGCCCGGATCCGATGCAGCCAAAAATAAAATGACCTATCCCGCCCTTCTCGGAGTGACCCAATCCAGGGTTGCGGCGAAAGAACATGTGGACAGTGCCCTCGAAGCGCTGTCGGGTTTTGGCGAAGCGGCTGAACCTCTACGCGCCATCGCGCGTTACCTGTTGGTCCGCAGAGCATAAAAATCTTGACTTGTACCGGAATTTTTCATTAATTGTCAGGTAACCCATGAGACAGGTTACACAATGAAAGGGGCTAAATTGAAAAACAAGGTTGTCGCAGGCGGGCACCTTTCCGGTATTGAAATACCTGGTCAGCTAAGAAATCTTTCCAATCAACAACTTCTTGAATTAGCAGAGGAAATTCGCGCACGCATTATCGGCACGGTAGCCGAAACCGGCGGACACCTCGCCCCCAGTCTGGGCGTTGTGGAACTGGCCATAGCGCTTCATTACGTGTTCGATGCCGCCTCCGATCGGATCATCTGGGACGTGGGCCACCAGGCCTATGCGCACAAGCTTCTGACCGGCCGCCAGAAGGAGTTCGACTCTCTTCGCCAGTACAACGGGATAAGCGGATTTCCCAAGCGCTCGGAGAGCAAATACGACGCTTTCGGAACCGGACATTCGAGCACGAGCATTTCGGCCGCCCTGGGGATATCGGTTGCAAACCATTTGAAGGGCAGCCCCGCGCGCTCCATCGCCGTAATCGGCGACGGCAGTATGACCGCGGGGATGGCTTTCGAAGGGCTGAACAATGCGGGTGATCTTGCCCGAAACCTCATTGTAGTCCTGAATGACAATGAGATGTCCATCTCCCCCAATGTCGGCTCGCTTTCTTCCTTTTTGAGCCGCAAGCTTTCCGGAAAGACCCTCACGTACCTGAAGCGGGAAATGGAGGACTTTCTCAATTCGATCCCGGGAATCGGCCCCAACATTCTCCAGGTGCTCCGCAAAAGCGTTGACTCGCTGATCAGCTTTTTTACCCCGGGAATGCTTTTTCAGGCCCTTCAATTCAAATACATCGGGCCCATAAACGGCCATCGCCTCGATAAGTTGATAGAAACCTTCGAAGCAGTCGGAAATCTCGAAGGCCCGGTCCTGGTGCATGTGCTGACAAAAAAGGGGAAGGGCTACGAACTTGCCGAAAAGGACCCCACCAGATTTCACGGGGTAGGCGCCTTCGACGTCACCTCCGGCAGGGGGCTCGAGCAGCCGGCCAACATCTCCTACACGAAGGTTTTCGGGCGAACGTTGAAAAAGCTTGCAGACTCGAATCCCAAAGTGATCGGTATCACAGCGGCCATGCCTCAGGGTACGGGGCTCGACTGCTTTGCCGACGCCCACCCGGAGCGCTTTTTTGACGTCGGCATAGCCGAGCAGCACGCCGTAACCTTTGCCGCAGGTCTTGCCACGGAAGGCTTTAAACCCGTGGTTGCGGTCTATTCGACCTTTCTGCAGCGCGCCTACGACCAGCTGCTCCACGATGTGTGCCTTCAGAACCTGCCGGTAGTATTCGCGATGGACCGCGGCGGGATCGTGGGCGAAGACGGCCCCACCCATCATGGAGTCTTCGACCTTTCCTATTTGCGTTCGACGCCCAATCTGGTGCTCATGTCGCCCAAGGATGAAAACGAGCTCCAGCACATGGTGAAGACGGCTATCGACCATAACGGTCCGATCGCCCTTCGCTACCCCAGAGGAGAGGGGGCAGGCATCGAACTCGATGAGGAATTGAAAGCCCTGGAGATAGGCAAGGGGGAGCTGGTGCGGCCCGGGAAGGACCTGGTCATTGTGGCAATCGGTTCTACCGTGCAAAATGGTGTGGAAGCCGCCGAGCGGCTGGCCGGAGAAGGAATCGATGCGGCGGTGATCAATGCCCGGTTCGTTAAGCCTCTGGATAATGAGCTTATTTTGACCTGGGCGCAAAAAACGGGCAGGGTCATTACGGTCGAAGAAAACATGCTGCAGGGCGGGTTTGGAAGCGCGATACTGGAGCTTTTCGAGGAAGAGGGCTTTTTCCCCAAAGCATTCAAACGGTTGGGCGTGTGTGATTTCTTCGTTCCTCATGGACACCAGTCCATATTGAGGAACCTGTGCGGCATCGATACCGACGCTATCGAAAGGGCGGCCCTCAAAGTACTCGATTATAATCATGGCCAAGTTCTCCGAGCGATTAGATAAACTGATTGTCGACAGAGGTTTCGCCCCTTCGCGCGAACGTGCCCAGTCGCTCATACTGGCGGCCAAGGTCGTGGTGGACGGCAGGGTCCTGACCAAGGCCGGGCAGAAGGTTTCCGAGGGTTGCGAGATCCAGGTGATCGAGGAGGCCTTACCCTATGTCAGCCGGGGGGGGCTGAAACTCGAACACGCGATCCGCTCCTTTACGATCGAAGTCTCGGGGCTCACCGCAATGGACGTTGGCGCCTCGACGGGAGGCTTTACCGACTGCCTGCTTTCTTTCGGAGCGCAAAAGGTCTATGCGGTGGACGTCGGATACGGGCAGCTGGCGTTCAGCCTGCGAAACGACCCGAGGGTCATTGTGCTCGAGAGGCAAAACATCCGGTATCTGCCGACCGAACTTGTGCCCGAGCCCATAGAGCTCGTAACCATCGACACCTCGTTTATCTCTTTAAAACTCGTGATCCCTGCAGTAGTTCCTTTTCTAAAACCCGGTGCGGTCATGATTTCGCTCATAAAGCCCCAGTTTGAAGCGGGTCGGGAAGAGGCGTCCAGGGGTGCCGGAGTCATTCGGGACCCAAAGCTTCATGAGCAGATCTGCGAAACGCTGGCTGCCTTCGCATCCGGGCTCGGCTTCCGGGTGCTCGGAACGATTGCCTCCCCCGTTCTTGGCCCCAAGGGAAATCGTGAATTCCTCATGGCTGCGGTTGCGCCCTGAAATCGGCGAAAATCAATGCGTCTCCACCTCGTATTCGTCGGAAAAACGGCTTTTGGCGACCTGGAATCGGCGATCGACCGGTATGTGGGAAGGCTCGCCCATTACTGCCGGCTGGAGATGCATTACATCAAGGCGGAAAAGATTGGGTGCGGCGCGAAAGACCCGGTGGTGCGCGAGCGGGAAGGAGAGCGGATACTCAAAGTGACGGGGCGTGAGGCGCACCTGATTGCCTGGGACCCGGCGGGGCGGGAACTGGACTCCGCGGGATTTTCAAAGCTTTTGGAAAAACTCGCTCTTAGCGCGGCTGGTGAGATCTGGATGGTTGTCGGAGGGCCGGTTGGGCTCTCCGATACATTGCTGAAAAACGCCCGGCAGGTTCTCTCCTTATCCAAGATGACCTTCCCCCACGATCTAGCCCGTCTGATGCTGGTCGAACAGCTCTATCGGGCCTTTACAATTATGAAAGGCGAACCATACAACCGATGAACGGGGGATCTTGAAATAACGGGAAAATGCTGTACTATTTTCCGGAACCTTTCCGGAAAGGGAATCAAAGCCCCATGAGCGAGCCTGCCAAAAAGAAGGCAACCTACGAAGATCTCTACTCCATCCCGGAGAACATGACCGGGGAGATCATCGACGGGGAACTTTTCGTCCAGCCGAGGCCGTCAAGGAAGCATATCCATGCCGCTTCCGCTTTGGACAAAAGAATAGGGACACCATACCAATTCGGAGAAGGCGGCCCGGGTGGATGGATTATTCTTGTCGAGCCGGAGATTCAACTGGGAGACCACACCCTGGTCCCCGATCTGGCCGGATGGAAGAGGGAACGATTCGTATGGGAGGAGAATCAAAATCCGATCTCGGTAACGCCTGATTGGATTTGCGAAATTCTTTCTCCGTCCACGTACCAACTCGACAGAATGAAAAAAATGGTCATCTACGCAGAGCATGGAGTCGGCCATTTCTGGCTGCTGGACCCGATTGGTAAAATCCTGGATACTTACAGGCTGGAATCGAACGAGTGGCTTGCCCTGGCCCGTTACTATGAAAACGACAAGGTGAGATCCGAACCCTTTGAGCAAATCGAGCTCAACCTTGGGGATTTATGGCCCGGGCTGTAACAGCCAAAGCCATAGAACCCCGAAAGCAAACGCATGATCAGCGAGTAGTGAAGAGTGAACAAAAAAGGTGCATCCCTGCTCACCAGGGTTAGACGGCTACAACCTCGGTGACCTCCGGGATCTCCTGGCGGATGATCCGCTCCACTCCCGATTTCAGGGTCATCTGGCTCATCGGGCAGCCTCGGCAGGCTCCGGTCAACCGCACTTTGACCACCGATCCTTCAATATCTATCAACTCCACGCTCCCGCCGTCTTTTTCCAGCATGGGTCGTATTTTGGCAAGCGCCTGTTCTACCTTGTCTCGCATCAGTTTCCTCCCAATCGAATGATCTCCTTACAACCAACTCTTTTGTGGGCAAAATATCATATAAATTGAGAACGGAAAACAAATTCCTGGCTTGATCGGGCGCAGACCGAGCCGTCCACATGTCTCCGGGCGATATTCCGAAAAGAGTTCGTTTCAGGAGAGGTGGTTGGGTGCTCCAGGCTCCAATCGTTCTTCGGCTTTGTTTTCCCACCGGGCGCGAACCGTGGTTCCTTTCCCCGGGGCCGAGTCGATGGTGAGGCGCCCTCCGAACATTTCGGCTCTTTCCCGCATTCCATCGAGACCCAGGCTCCTGGCCGAGCTGCTTTGGAGGATCTGGTTCACATCCATTCCGACACCGTCGTCGGATACGACGAGTTCCATGCCATGGCCATTCACAGTGATCGCCAGGTCGACCCACTCGGCCCGACTGTGCTTGGAGGCGTTATTGAGCGCCTCCTGGGCTATCCGGAAAAGAGCTATGGCAAGACGATCGGGAATCTGCGATTCCTCGCAACGGAAATCGATTTCGATATGGCGCTCGGGGTAGAGCTTTAACAACTCATCCCGGTACCAGCGCAAGGCGGCGATCACCCCGAAGTCTTCGAGCACCTTGGGCCGAAGCGCCATATAAATCGCCCGGGTTTCATCGATCGAGCGCTGGAGGATGGGTACAAACTCCTCAGCCGCACGGATGGCGGCTTCCTTTTCGCCTTTTCGCAAAATGTCGAGAATGAACTCCAAACGGAATTTCAAGGCTGCGAGTGTTTGCCCGATACTGTCGTGCAGTTCGGAGGCGAGCCTTTTTCTTTCTTCCTCCTGGGCCTCGAGGAGCATCGAGGGAATTTCCCGAAGCCTGTTTTCAGCGAGCTTTCGCGCGGTAATATCGGTCACCATGGCAAACGACCCGACTCTTTGGCCCGCCCCATCGAGAAACGGGGTCACATTGAAATTGCAGTAGACGGGCGTATCATCCGGCCGGGAGAGGGCTATCTCGTAGGAAGCGGATTCCCCGAGGGCTCTTTGTCCAATCTGGTGTGCGAAGATGGCTTTGTTTTGCGTGTCGACAAAATCGAAGATTTTTCTTCCCAGTATTTCTTCCCGGCCTCTGCCCAATATTTCGCACATCCTGGGGTTGACCTCGAGTGTTCTCGTGTGGGAGTCGATCAGCCAGAAGCCTTCATTGGCGGTCTCAAGGATCGTTTGGAAGCGCAAATCACTCTCGCGAAGAGACTGCTCGATCATTTTCCGCTCGGTGATATCGCGAAAAATGGTGAGAAGCAGGTCATCCCGGTTGGTTTGTAAAAAACGGCCGGAAATCATCCCAAACCGCAGACTTCCATCCTTCGCGTGGAGTTTGGCCTCAAAGTTTTCCGCGCACCCGGTGTCTTGTATGCCTTCGATGAATCGTTCTCGATCTTCGGGGTCGTTCCAGACCAGCTCGAGACACGATTTTCCAACAACTTCCTCGCGGGGGTAGCCGGTGAGCGTGGTGAATGCATCGCTCACATCGACGTAGACACCGTCACAAAGGCGGGTGACGATTATCGGATCGGGGCTGGTTTCGAAAATCAACCGGAACTTTTCTTCGCTTTGCGAAAGCATCTCCTGTGCAGCCTTGCGAGCGGAGATTTCGCGGCAAAGGTTCTCATTTACCTTTCTCACCTCTCCAAGCAGGTTGAGGTTTTCAAAGCCCAGAGAAATCGACTCGGTGATGAACCTGTTGTGCTGCAACGCGTGCTTCTGGATGGCCAGCAGATACACGAGGATC
>JAKAJS010000223.1 GCA_021813685.1 Deltaproteobacteria bacterium
GACGAGTGCCGAAACCATGCTCGCATGGGCCGGGACGATGACATGGAAGGGGCTCCATCCAATCGTTGAACTGAGTAAAAAAGTTTATCGTAAGGGGGTTTCTCTTACCAGAAAAGCAATGAAAGAGGTTGAGACTCGGTTGGATCGCAATCCGATATTGCCAAAATACGACATTTTAATTTTGCCGCATTGAGAGGTACTTTTAATTATAGAAAGCACCTAACAACTAACCTCTCTCCCCGCAAAGCTTCAGTATCTGTCCGGCGATATTTTCCAGGGAGACGATACGGTCGACGCAATTTCTCTTGATCGCCTCCTGAGGCATTCCGAAGACTACCGAGGATTTTTCGTCCTGGGCGATGGTGGCCGCACCTGCTTCCTTCATTTCCGCCATGCCCCTTGCTCCGTCGTCTCCCATGCCGGTCATGATGACGCCCACGCAATTTTTCCCCGCATAGCGGGCCGCCGAACGAAACAGGACGTCCACCGAGGGGCGGTGACGGCAGACGAGAGGTCCGTCCTTTATTTCCACAAAATAGCGCGCGCCGCTACGTTTGAGCAGCATGTGACGATTCCCGGGAGCTATCAGGGCACGGCCGCGTACCAGGGTATCCTGGTCCTGCGCTTCCTTTACCGAGATGCGGCAGATCCCGTCGAGCCGCTTGGCGAAGGCCGCCGTGAAGTGCTCGGGCATGTGCTGGACGATCCCGATCGCGGGGCAGTCGGCAGGAAGGGCCTCCAGTAAGACCCGCAGCGCCTCGGTGCCCCCTGTGGAAGCCCCGATCATGACTACCTTTTCGGTTGTCTCGATCATCGCTCCCGTCCTGGGCTTAGCAATAACGGCGTCGGCGGTGAGCTTGGGTTCGACCTTCCTGCGTTCGAAAGTTCGATTCACCTTGACATGGGCGGCCGCTTTCACCGCGTCGCAGATGCGCACCCTCGATTCTTCCAGGAAGTGCTTGGTGCCGAGTTTGGGCTTCTGGATGATTTCGGCCGCCCCGTATTCGAGCGCCTTCAAAGTGGTCTCGGAATCCTTTTCGGTAAGACTCGAACAGATCACTACCGGGATGGGATGTTGAGACATGAGTTTTTGCAAAAAGGTGAGCCCGTCCATGCGCGGCATCTCGACATCGAGTGTGATCACGTCGGGGACTTCCTCCCGTAGCCTTTGCGCCGCGATAAGGGGGTCGGAGGCAGTCGCCATCACCTCGATATGGGGGTCCGAGCTCAGGATATCCTGAAGAGTCTGCCTGACAAGCGCGGAATCATCAACAATCAGCACTCGGATTTTCTTGTCCAAGGTCTATCCCTCTCACGTGAACAAAGTAATCTCTCCGGCCTTATCGACTTCTTTACGCAACCGTTCCTGCATCTCCAGTTCGCCGGCTCTCACCGCCTGCTGCCTTGCGGAAGGAATCCGTCTCAGGAAAACTTCTCCGGTATCCGTTCGAAAGTAGATTCTTCTCGCATTGACCCCGCCCAGGTCGTGGCTCAAAACCGGGATGGACTCCAGTTCCAAAAATTGGAGAACGAACTCCGCGTTTTTTCTCCCCATGCCGTTTTCCTCGGAGATGCACGGCACGACATTGGCTCCGCCGAAGACTTTTGCCTGGAGGAGATTTCTTTTGCCTCCAAGCCTCATGATGTTGTTGATCAGCAGTTCCATGGAGTTTACCGCATAGCGGGAAACATCATCGCAACAGCCGATACTGGCCTTGCCCGGCAAGAGGATGTGGTTCATCCCGCCGATGCTTTCCACCGGATCGATGAGGCACACGGCAATGCACGAACCCAGGAGGGTGCCGATGACCGCCGGCCTTTTACTGGCATGGTATTCCCCGATATGAATACTGACATGTTTCACTTCCCGGGTCCTGTGGGCCGTTTTCACAGCCTCCTGTACACCGTGGTCGCGGTTTGCTCCAGCGGAAGATTCATTCCGTAGAGGCTCTCGGAGTGGCCCATGAACAAATAGCCGCCCGGCGCCAGTCGCTTTGTGATGCGCGTGAGGATTTTTTCCTGCGTCTGCCGGTCGAAATAGATGATCACGTTGCGGCAGAAGATGATCTGAACGCTCTCCTTCATCCCGTAGTCGCCGTCCATGAAGTTGAGGCGTCGAAACTTGACAAGCGCTCGCAGGTCCGGTGCGATCCGAATGAACCCTTTGTGCTTGTCCCTGCCTCTCAGGAGGTATTTTTTGCGAAGCTCGATCGGAATGGGGGATATCTTCTCCTCTTCGTAGATCGCTTTTTTCGCTTTGTCCAATACCGCCGTCGAGATGTCTGTGGCAAGAATCGAGAATGCAAAGCCCGGATTGCGGGCAGCGAATTCGCTCAATACTATGGCCAGAGTGTACGGTTCCTCTCCGGTCGAACATCCTGCGCTCCACGCTATGAAACTATCCCCGGCTCCGAGGCGTCCCCTGCCGCTCACCTGCGGCAAGACCACCCGCACCAGGTATTCGAAATGATCCGGTTCACGAAAAAAATCGGTCTTGTTGGTAGTGACCGCATCGATCATGTGGATCAGTTCCTGCCCGGACCCGCTGGCATTGAAAACATGCTCGCAGTAGTCCTCGAACCGATCGATGTTCAATATGCGCATGCGTTTGCGGATCCTGCCCTCGAGCATTGTCTTTTTGACGGGAGGCAGCTTGATGCCGCACGATTCATGGATGAAACCGCTCAGGCGGTTGAAGACCTTGTCGGACATCACCGCATCGCCCGCGTTCTTCACCGGGGAGCGGCGGGAAACGGGGGGGCGTTCTGCAGATTCGGCCGTCCCGCTGTGTGCTGAATCCATGGCTTTGACTATCCTTTTGCCGATGCGTATTGATCTTGCCTGCCGATTCCGGGCTGGAACCGGAGGATGTTCTCCGGCCCGTTTCAAACAGGAGCGCCTCTTGCTTCCTTCCTAAAGTTCGGGAGAAACGGGAGAAAACTTTAATGTGGATTTTTGGAAAGAAGGAGGGCCTTAAGATCTTTGGACCTCGGAGAGCATGCGGTTTACCCGTTGGAGATCGGCCTCGGTGTCCACTCCCACCGTGTCGAAGGGGGTTTCCACAACGTAAATCGCAACCCCGTTTTGGAGGAAACGGAGCTGTTCGAGTTTTTCCGCCGATTCGAGGGACGATTCGGGCAGCGAGTGGAAAAATTCGAGAGCTTCCCGCGTATAGGCATAGATGCCTATGTGCTTGTACCTCTTGACTCCTCCGGTGCCGTCTCTGTCAAAAGGGATCGGGTGGCGTGAAAAATAGAGCGCGCGACCGCCATCGTCGGTCACCACTTTCACCGTGTTGGGGTCTTTGGCGGCAGCCTCCTCGATTTCGACCTTGAGGGTCGCTACCCGGGCCTCTTTCGTATGAAACGGCTCGACTACGGCCTCCAGGTGCTCCGGGCGAATCGTGGGTTCATCCCCCTGGATGTTTATGTATACATCCGCTTCGAGGCGTCCCATCACCTCCCGCAGACGGTCGGTTCCCGAAGGGTGCCTGCCCGTCAGCATGACCGGTATTTTTTCCTGCCTGCAATACTCCAGCACCTTCTCGCTGTCGGTTGCTACCACCAGGTCCGTCAGTACACTGGAACGGCGGGCGTTGGTGTAGACCCGATAGAGCATCGGTTTGCCTGCTATGTCTCGCAGAACCTTGCCCGGGAGTCGCGTGGAATCATACCTTGCCGGGATAACCCCCAATATGTTCAAATTGTCCCCCTAGCACCTGTAAGAAATTTCGTTTTTCATTGTATCGCACCCTGAGGGAGAGCGCAATCGGGAGTAAAATCGGAGTGCACAACTCGGTCGAGACGACTCGCCGCCGCCACCCCGGAAAATGTTGAAGATGCGCTTGCAAATGGTTCGAAATTGCGGCAGGATGCACTCAATTTGTGGTGCGGTCCCGTTTCCGCAGCTGTTGTTTTTCGCTCATATTCTATTATTCAAAAGAGGAATTCCAAATGGAGAGGACGCTGTCGATAATCAAGCCCGACGGAGTGGGCAAGGGAGTGGCCGGAGAGGTCATAAAGCGCATGGAGAAGGCGGGAATAAGGATTTGCGCCATGAAAATGGTGCGGCTTACGCCTGAGCAGGCCGGGATGTTTTACGCCGTCCATCGGGAGCGGCCCTTTTTTCATTCGCTTACCGAGTTTATGACCTCGGGTCCCATAATCGCCATGGTGCTGGAGGGGGAAAATGTCATAGCCAGAAACAGAGAGCTTATGGGTGCGACCAACCCCAAAGATGCCCTGCCCGGCACTATCCGAAGAGATTTTGCGAGTGATGTGGAAAAAAATATCGTTCACGGTTCGGACGGCCCCGACACGGCTGCCCAGGAAATAAAATTTTTCTTTAACGATCTGGAAATCCAACGCTAGAGGCCGTCAAACGACCCGCTTGGGAGGGGGGACAGATGAGGGGCTGGAGTCATAAGGGGAAACTGGAAGCTGCGACTGCGGCGTTTTTGCTTGTTTTTGTTTGTGGCTGCACTCCGTTGCAAACGTCTGCGCCGGTACGGCAGCCTTCCGCCGCCCAGGTGGGGGAAGTGCAGCCCGGGCAGGCGCTCGCGCCTGCCGGGCCGCTGGACGTTCCCTATATTCCTGCGCCCACCACGATGACCCTGTGCGGCGAACCGGTACCTTTGAACCGGGAGGCCGTCTACGAGCGCTTCGACCGGGAATTCACGATTACCGTCTATAATCATGCCCAGGTGTATCTGTGGCTCAAACGCATGCCGCGCTATTTCCCGGTGATCGAACAACGGCTGCGCTACTATGGCTTGCCCGATGACCTGAAGTATGTTGCCATCGCGGAAAGCGATCTGCTTCCCAACGCCTGTTCTCCGGCAGGCGCTGCCGGGCCATGGCAGTTTATGCCCAGTACGGGGGCCGCCTATGGGTTGGCCCAATCGCGGAGTGTCGATAACCGGTTCAGTTTACAGCATTCCACCGACAGCGCTTTCATGCTGCTAAAAAACCTCCATGATAAATACCACAGCTGGGCGCTTGCTTTTGCGGCCTATAACGCCGGGGGCCGGCGCGTCGACGATGCGATGCGCAACCAGGGTGTCCACGACTATTATAGCTTGTGTCTTCCCCTGGAAACCGAGCGCTACGTCTTTCGGATCCTGGCCATCAAGGCCATTTTGACCGATCCGGCCAGGTACGGCTACAACCTGCCGCCCCAGTACGCCTACAAGCCATTTCGGGCTGACCAGGTGACAGTGTCGCTGCCCGGGCCGGTCTCCATTCGAACGATTGCGAGTGCTGCGGGTACGACCTACAGCGAAATAAAGCGTCTCAATCCGGTTTTACGTTCGGACCAGATCCCTGCGGGCACCTATCAGATCAAGATTCCGGCCGGGGCGCGCGAGGCGTTCGAGCGCAACTTCAAGCCCGAGGCCTCCGTGTTGCTCGCACAGAGGCCCGAAAGGCCCGCCGTGCGACCCGCACCGGAAAAACGAGAGGTTGCCTCTGCGCGGGAGAAACACGAGATCCGGCTGGCGGGGGTGCGCCGCCGCATCGTAGCGCGCAAGGGCAAGGCGGGGAGAAGGGTTGCGCTAAAGTCGCGGGAAAGGCTCGCCAGGACCGAAGCGAAGAGGAAAGCACCCAAAAAGCTCGCCAAATCTTCCGTTCACAGGGCCAAAGGGAAAGCCAGGCTGAAGCGGGAGGTTTCCCGCAAGGCCAAAGGCAGGGCTGTGCATCCCAAACCCAAGCTTCACGGCGCGCAAAGGAAAGGGGGCAGAAAACTGGCGAGAAGATGAAAAAAACCGGATTGCTCTACGACCAACGATTTTTGCTCCACAAAACAGGAGAAGGGCATCCAGAGGTTCCTGACAGGTTGACGGTAATGATGCGCGGCATCGAAGAAGCCGGCCTGCTCCCCATGCTCGTTCCCATTCCGGTTACAGCCGCAAAAATGAAGTGGATCGAAAAGGTCCATTCGCCCAAATACATCCACCGGTTCGAAGAGGCCTGCATGCTCGATCTCGGCGAGCTGGGCGAGGCCGACAACCATATCTGTCCTCAGACCTACGATACGGCCCTTCTGGCAGTGGGAGGCATTCTCAATGCCATCGATGTGCTGATGGAGGGCAAGGTCGACAACGCCTTCTGCGCCGTGCGCCCCCCGGGCCACCATGCCGAAATGATGGATGCCTACGGGTTCTGCTTTTTTAACAATGTTGCGATCGCCGCCCGCTATCTGCAACTCCAGTGGAACGTCTCCCGGGTCGGCATTGTCGATTTCGACGTCCACCACGGCAATGGAACCCAGCACATCTTCGAACAGGATGCAGACGTTTTCTACTACTCGATCCACGAGCATCCCTCTTTCGCCTATCCGGGCACGGGCCGCGAATTCGAAAGAGGCTCGGGGCCGGGGTACGGAACTACCCTCAACTCGACCGTTCTTCCCGGCCAGGGCGATGAAGAATACAGGCAAAAGATAACGCGAGACCTGCTTCCCGCCTTCGAGCAATTCAAGCCCGAGGTGATCCTTGTCTCGGCGGGCTTTGATGCGCACACAGCCGATGATATGTCCGGCATCAATTTATCCACCGACGGTTTTTCCTGGATAATGGAAAAAATTTGCGCCTTGGCCGACCAGTACGCAGGCGGCCGCCTTATCTCGGTGCTCGAGGGGGGGTATTCGCTGGAGGTGCTTCCGGAACTGGTCGCAAACCATGTAAAAATCCTTCTGGGCCTCTCTCAGGCCGAATCCTCAGTCTGAAAGGAATTCGCATGTTCATTGATAAATCAATGGTCCAGGATGTCATAACGGTAGACCCGGAGATGAGCATCCTCGCGGCGCGCGAAATCATGGTGCAACACGCAATCAGGCATCTGCCGGTCGTTGTGGAAGGAAACCGTCTGGTGGGTATCCTCACCGACCGGGATATCCGCACGGCCATGCCCAGCGCCGTGCTCTCCACGGCCGAAATGAGCGCCGCCGAGCAAAGGCTCGAAGATGTCAAAGTCAGGCAGATCATGACCGCGAAACCCGTAACCATCTCCCCTTCCCAGACACTGGAAGATGCGCTCCTGCTGATGGAAAGACACAAAGTCGGCGCCTTCCCAGTTGTCGATGAAAACGGAAGGCTAAAGGGCATTATCTCGGTACGAGACCTCATGCGAGCTTTTATCAACGTGCTCGGACTGGGGACTCCGGGCGTGCTCATCGGGATCGTGGTCGAGGAGAAATTGGGGCAGATGAAAAAGATCGTCGATGCGATAACCGAGTTGAATATTTCGTTTGGGAGCATCCTGGTGGTCCGCGTATGGGAAGAAGGCAAAAGAGCCGTTTTTCCGTACCTTCTCACCAGTAACATCGCCCGGGTAAAGAAGCATCTGCGTGAAAAGGGCTTTACGCTGCTCGACCCGATGGAATGGTATCTGGACCAGGCTCCGAAGAAATGATTTTTAGTTGCTGGTTGCTAGTTGTCAGTTGCTCGTTATTGGTTGCCGGTCTCCTACAACCGGCAATTGGAGACTAACAACCAACAACTTCGCTCCTATTATGCGGCGTGCCGCATCGTTTCGACTTCGTCGTGGAAGATCGGCCCTCTCAGGCTGGAGAGGTCGAAATTCTTAAAAATCCGCTGCCCGTCGACATCTACGATCCGCAACACGTCGTATTGCTTCAGATCGCCCAGAGTAACGCTATAGTGCTGCCCGTACCTGTTTCGGACCGCCTCTTCCGGAACTTCGAAGGCTATAAACTTGCTAATGCCTTTTTCTGCGAGAGCCCTCACAAAATCAGGAGCCTCAAGGCTTTCGGCCGAGGTCAAAACAAGTATGGTGCCGCTTCCGGTTATGATTATTCCTGCTTTCATCGTACACCCCCTGTCTGATGCGCTTCTGCGAGTCGCCGCCGGTATGCAAAAAACGTTTCCCCCACATGCGCGCATCAATTAAATATAAAATAAGTAAGGAAAAATACGGGTCAAGGCGAAGCGCGAACCTCCGCGCTCGCATCCACCGCGGACAATGAGGACGCACGATTTATGGAAGGTAAGCATCTTTTCGCACAATTGCTCAACCTGGTCCAACCCTGGACGGTACAAAAGGTTTCCTGGCAAGAGGATGCCGATACCGTGGAAATCTATGTGGAATGCGAGGGCGCTTCACTATTCCCCTGCCCCGTGTGCGGTCGCATCTGTCCTGTGACGGGCTTTTCTGCAGGCAGATGGCGTCATGTTGACACATGCCTGAAAAAGACCTTCCTACACGCCGGAGCCCCCGTTGTGGAGTGCACCGAACATGGCAGGTGCAATTGCCTCGTTCCCTGGGCGGGGGAGACTTCCAAAAACCTTTCCGGGCAGGCACAAAGTGACTTTTTCCTGACGAGGGAGTTTGAAAAATGGGTCTTGAAACTGGTCCGGACCTTCGGAGACACCAGGAAGGCCGCAGTTTTTGCTGACGTCGCCCCTGCGGTCGTTCGCCGTGTGGTGAGATCTCGTGGCAGGGAAGCCAAACAGTCGCAACCTGTTGGGAACGCGCCGCTGGCGCGGCCTCCGGAGAATTCACAGCTCTCTCTTTTTGCGCAAAACGATATGCTGTTCCTCAACCGGGCCGTTCGTGCGTTCGCCGGCCTGCGACTGGAGGAGGCGCGCGAGCTGTTTCAAAAACAAAGGAAGCACTATCCCAAGGGGTACGATGTTTCATCCAGGCTGAGGGTTACCGAATTTTTGCTGGAAGGCCTGCGCGCGCTCCCCGTGGCACCTTGCGAGCGGTCGGCCCACCTGTGTGGGCTCTGGGAGTCGCTGGAAGATTTTTTGAAATCCGAAGACGCCGAGTGCACGGCCTTTGCCGCAAGGGCCAAAAACGCCTATTTCGCCCGTGTGTTTCAGGAGATCGTGCGTGGGGGAGGAAGCTCATCCGTAGCGCTTCCGGAGAATTGGCCCGCGGGGTTCGTTCTGCTTCAGGCCGGAATGTACGAGGAAGCGATTCGAAGCCTCCAGGAGCAGATCCTGCGGACCCCGGGGAGTGCACCGCTCTACGGCTGGCTTGCAGACGCATACTTTCTCCGCGGAGACCGTCGCACGGCAAGGCAATGCTACCGGGAGGCCTGCTTTATCGACCCCTCGGCTATCGACTGGCCCCATTTGGAAGACACCGAGCTAAAAGAGTTGAAACAGGACATTCTGTTTGAATACGATTCCGACCCCGAACTGGCCGTCGAGTGGCTGCCCAGCCACGCACGAATCGAGGGGCTTTTTGAGCCCAAAACGGTCCGCGTAAACGATGGGTTGAAAGAAATTGTGGAAAGCTACCTGGCCCTGAAGAAAAATTGGCTCGGGAAAAAAACTCCCCACCTTTCCGCCAAACTCTTCGCCAAAGGGATCGTTCTTTGTGACAGCGAAGAAAGTCTCAGGTTCATCAAAAAAATCGACCCGATCGAGGTGCGACGGATGATGAAGCAGGCCAATCCCGACCTCTTTGCGGAATTTCTGGGAATACTCGGACAGGATTAACAGGCTCGCTGGAACGCATGCCGACCTCAGAAGCGTCCCAAAGGGAAAGACTTCAGACAAGAAAAGCATTAGACAGGATTACAGGATTTACAGGATCAAAAGCAGGGCAGGTGAGGCCAGGACTTTTTTTGCTTTTTTGTGGCGAAAACTTAAAACAGGATTACAGGATCGAAAGCGGCCAAGTAGAACCGCCTCTCTGAAAATCCCATGTCACTTCTCAATCCCGGGAATCCTGTGGATCCGGGCGGGTAATCTTGTCTATCTTGTCGGAGGGTTCCATGAGTGACGGCGAACAACGGTTTTCTCTTTCGCCTGTACGGGGCGAATATGTGAGCGCGCTCAGCATTCTATTGTGTTCGATGGAGCCGTGGCTGACTCTGGGGTATACGCCCGAAGTCTTTGAGTTCTATTTGCTGCACTCCGACCCGACTCTTACCCGCAATGTGGTTCTGATTTCGGGAGAGGTGGCCGGGGTGGTGTCGCTTAGAAATCCGTGGCTTTTTGGTCCCCTTATCGAGCTTTTGGCCCTCTTTGAAGGATTCCGGGGGCAGGGGATCGGCCGTAGCATTGTCGATTGGATAGGCGAGAGGTACCAGGCGAACAACCTTTGGGTAACGGTATCCTCTTTCAATCTCCGGGCGCAGAGGTTTTATGAGCGGGCGGGGTTCCAAAAAACGGCGATTCTGGAAGACCTGATAAAACAGGGCTGGGAGGAAATTCTGCTGAGAAAACAGATCAGACGACAGGAGAGATGAGAAGCAAAAAAGGGCCGGCGGGAAATCCGCCAGCCCTTTTTTGCTTTTGCCAAATGGCGAATTACTTCTTCAGGTGATGCTTGAACATGGCCTCGCATCTGTCGGCGGCGGCTTCCGCTCTGCGTGCAGCGTTTTCAGCCCTCATTGCGGCGGCTTCGGCTGCCCTGGCGCTGGCTGCAGACTGCGACGAAAGGGATTCACACTTGCTGACATAACCTTCGCAAGTGGTGGCGTATTTTGCGCAGTAGGTCTGGCATGCGCAGCCCGACAGCATAAGTCCAAAGGCAACTGCAAACACTGTAGCTATAATCTTCTTCATTTTCTCTTTCCTCCTGAAATGCTGATTAAAGTAATTGCCGTACACTGTTCGTGAATTCTAGCCCAATCTTTTCGGTCCCCACCTCCTCCCGAACTCGGATTCAGC
>JAKAJS010000183.1 GCA_021813685.1 Deltaproteobacteria bacterium
TAAATCCAACCTAAGCCTGTTTGGGGAAAAGGGAAGGGCTTGAGGGGCTATTTGAAAAAGCAAAAGAGGTTTTTTAATAAAAAAAGCTGTAATTACCGTATGTTATAGGTATCGCTTTTGCCACCGCAAAAAAACTACACCACCCGAATCGACCTAGGCTTTCCTCAATTGCTTGCCCCCCTCACGCAAAGGTCTTTCCGGGAAGAAGCGCTTCAGGAAAAGAACACTCACGCCTATGGGAAGGAAATAATAGGCTATTCTGTAGATCAGGATTGCGACCAGCGCGAGATCGTAATCGAGTCCCATGAGGTAGAAGGCTCCGGCCATCGACCCCTCCATGAGGCCGATCGAGGCGGGAGTAAGGGAAAACAGGCCGGTGAAAAGCCCGATGGAAAATCCCACCATCAAGACCTTGTTGCCCACCGGATAGCCGATCGCCACAAAGGAGAGCTTGAGGCAAAGAAACATGAATACCCAGTCGAAAAACGCGAGGATGGCCGGTACGAGCAGCACCCCGGAGTTTTTCATGATCATGTTGAGGCTTCCGTTGAAATTTTCGAAAAAAGCCTCGGCTCGCTCGCTCCTGATCCACTGAGGCTTACCGATCTTTTTGCAAAACGAGGTGACTATCCTCATCCCCACGTCCCACACTTTTATCCGGAAGGCCTCATGAATGATCGTCTGGATGGTCAGAACGGTCAAAAGAAAGGCGACAATCAATACGGCGATGCCGAAAAACAACCGGTCGCGGTCCGTTATCTGGTGCTGGCTGTAGAGATAGAAAAATCCCAGATAGATGAACAGAACCGCTATGGTGTTGGTGAGAAACCCGTGGATAATGGAGACCGAAAGCGTGTTACTCGGCGGAATGTCTTCCCGGGAGAGAAGATAGACTTTTGCGGCGACCCCGCTCAGCCCCGCCACCGACATCATGTAATTGAGAGTTGCGGAAAGCAGCGAGATCTTGAAACACGACCCGAAAGAGATCGGCAGACTGATGCCTTTGAGCAACTTTTTGAGAACGCCCGCAATGCAGATGTAGCTAAGAAATGCAGACGCGACAACCAGGACGGCCCAGAAAGGGTTCACATCCCCCAAATGTTCCACAAATCTGTGAAGATTTGCCTGTTTTACGGTATACACCAGGATGATCGCCCCCAAAAGGGCGGCGACCCAGAACCGTTTCCGAGTGGCTATGCTTACCAACTCTCCTCCAGAATCGAAGTCATTAATTTTTCCAGTCTAACCGCTCCCGACCAAATCCGCAAGCCGGGGCGGAGACTCTCGAGGCTATCTAAGGATTTTACTTACCTTCTCCGGGTAGCGCGTGCAAATCTCTTCGACCAGCATGCAGAGCTTTCCTCGTATCGCATCGGGCGCCGGCAGATGCCAGGGGGCAGGGACATGAAATTTTTCCACCGCAATAGGCCTGATGAAAAGACTTTGATCCAGCGAGGCCGTTTCCTGCGCGGTAAAATTTTCCCCCAGGATTTTTTTCCTCTCGATCCCCAGGGTGTCCAAGCTTTTGAGAAAATTGACAATGGAAAGTATGTCGAAATTCCTCTGAAAGGATTCTATGTTCCGGTTTACCGCAGAACACTCCTCCACAAACCGGGCGTATTTTTCTTCGTACTGCTCCATTCTGGCATGAAATCGGCCATAGGACTCGAGGACCACTTTGCGGAATTTTGCGCGTTTGGTCAGCGCTCTGGCGCCGATAAGGCGCACTCCCCCCCTGTACTTCGCACCGAGAAAGGTGAGCCAGAAGCCGGGGGGCTTACCTCCCAGTATTGCATCGAGCCTGAGCTGCATCTCAGGCTCGATCATCAGGTTCGAAATTCTTGCCAGGCGAAGCCCCGCCTCTTGGGCCTGCTGCATCGCAGCCCCGGCCATAGAGTGCAGGTGTTCGATTTGCAGCTCGATCAGACGCCGCTCGAATAGATAGTTCTCAACGACCTCCGCCTTTACCTGCCGGGTCAGGCTCGAAACCAGATCATCTTCATCCATAAGCGGATCGCAAAGCGCATCACTTCCCGGCAGATGCCGCACCGCCGCCGTCCACAAGGGCATCGCGGAGCGGCAGAAAAGTGATGGGATCGATGACAAAATCGGTATGGACGGGAGCGTAGCTCCCCTTTTCCTTTAATGCCTTAAGCCTTATGCCTGCCTCTTCCTGATCGAGCAGATAAATCGAGCCGAACAGATCGTCCATACCATCGATGGGATAGGGGATCCCTCTTTCATTGACGTCGGGAATGTGCCGGTGAGACCGTGCAGAAACCCACATAGGGGTAGACTGCCTTCGGGCAAGCTCTCCGAGTTTTTCGAAAAGCTCCCGCTCCCGACCGAATTCCAGCCCGTCCAGGATGATCAGCGCAGGATCGAACTTGGCCTCGCGGCGCAGGTTTTCGATTCCCTTCTCCAGCTTCTCCGGGCTGAATGTCTGGTTGAGAAACGACATTATGAACCGCAACGGTTCAATGGCATGTTGCAGATCGGATACGTTGCATTGGGGGGCGTTCGCAAAAACAACCCGGACCAGTTCGTCGTACCACAGCTTCACTTTGTCCGGAGTAACATCGACACAGACATGGAGCACGGGTTCCCTGTCGAGAATGTACCCCAGTGCAAGATGGGTGAGTACGGCCGTTTTGCCTGCACCGGCCCGGGCCAGCAACACCCCCATCTCCCCCCGGTCCAGCCGGCTAACCGGCACCTTTCCATACCCTGTACGACACGCGCTTTCATCAGCCATTTCCCTGCTCCCTTCTAAAACGCCGGTTTCTAATCCAACCGGTTTAATGATACTGTACCGCTGGAAAAAATTCCATCAAAAGGCGGATTCGGATTTAGACCTTTTTTGAGTAAGTGAGGATTGTACCTTGGAATGTATTTTGATCGGAACCGGCGGAATGATGCCCATGCCCTACCGAATGCTCTCTTCCATGGCCATACGCCTGGGGGGCCAACTCTATCTTTTCGATGCCGGGGAAGGCACGCAGATAAACTGGAAAAAGGCCCGGCTCGGAGTGCGGGGCCTCAACGTCATCGCCGTAACCCACCTGCATGCAGACCACTGCCTCGGGATACCGGGAATGATGATGCTAAAGGCGCAAATGGAGGAACCCTCCCCGCTCGTCATTCTCGGCCCGCCCGGAATCCGGGAGTTCGTCACCCAATGCCGGGAGATGCTCGATTTCCGGCTCAATTTCCCCGTAGATATCCTCGAATGGTCCCCGCAAAGCGGCACGGTCGCCTTCCGCGACGAACAGGCCCAAATAGTGTGGCAGCCGGTAAAACACACCCGCTTCTGCCTTGGCTACCGGTTCGAAGAACTCGAAAGGCCCGGCAAATTCAGCCCCGAACGCGCACAGGCGTGTGAGGTGCCAAGGGGCCCTCTGTGGGGAAAACTCCAGAGCGGCGAAACCGTAGAGACCCCGACCCACAGGAGCGTTACGCCCTCCGAAGTCCTCGGCCCCCCCCGAAGAGGCAGACACATAGCCTTCGTGGTCGATACCCGGCCCACGCCGTCCGTTTATGCGTTGTCCAGAGGAGCCGATCTGGCCTTCCTTGAAGGCATGTTTTTCTCCGAACACGCCGAACACGCCGAACAAAAAGGCCACATGACCGCGGTGGAAGCGGCACGCGTCGCGGCACACTCCCGGGTCTCACGAGCCGTTCTCGTCCACATCAGCCCGAGATATGAAAACAAGCAGCTCAAACAATTGGAAGATGAGGCGCTTTCTGAATTTCCACACTTGAGCGTCGGGCGCGACCTCGATACGTTTACCGTGGAGTTTCCGGAAAAAACCGAAGATTAATCCCCAAATTCCCTCAGAAGCGACGAAAGGCCCTCCGGTTTTTAGCCGGTGAAGAGTGAACAGTGAACGGTGAACCGAAAAAATTCCGTTCTCCGCTGACTGGCCACCGATCACGGCCTTTACAAACCGGAGGGCCCTTCGTCTCGTTTTGCATGGAAAACGTGAGAGGCCGATCGAGAACCCCTTTTTCGGACCCCTAGTCCTTTGCCCCCGCGATCATCTTTTTAAGACGATCCCGCAGGGCGCAGGCTTCTCGCAGCGCAGCCGCCAGTTCATCCCTTTCGGGACCCACGGCCGGCACACTCTCAAGTTTTCTTTCGAGCTCTTCTATCTCTCGCACTACCCGATAGAGCTCGACTGCCACCATCCTGATACTCATGCGGACTGCTTTTCATTCTGTGAAGATGAATTCGTGAGGCGCCATAGTCCCTTTTCCTGGGGTTTACCTTCGGGAATAGACCTCGTAGGCGAGGTCGAACTTTTCCCTGGTGCCCGGAGGCAAACGCAGTGCAAATCCCGAACTGGATGGCATCGTATCCAAACGCAGCGACGGATTGAGTTCCTTCAAACGGCTGAGCGGCACATCGATCCATTGGGCTACCCTCTCGAGCGAGAGATGCGTAGTCACCAAAACCGGATCGTATTCCGTAGGCCTGCACAAGTGGGGACATCTGAATCCGTACTTTTCCGGGTCGCGCATGATGTCCATCGCGGCCAGCACTCTAGCTACATAAACTGCTGAATACGCGGGCAACCTTCGCCCATAAAGCATCCCGTTCTCGACGCGGCATCTTCCCGCCACGCAATTAATTGGCCCGCTTCCCGCATTGTATGCGGCAATGGCCAACGGCCAAGAGTTGAAATGTTCGTGAAGTGTTCTCAAGTACTTGGCGGCAGCTTTCGTCGATTTGATGGGGTCAAACCTTTCATCTACATAACGATTGACACGCAACCCCATTCTTCTTGCTGTCGCCGGGAGTAATTGCCAATAACCACCCGCTCCTCGATATGACTCGGAGGTCCCCCGGAAACCGCTCTCCACAAAAACTATGGAGACCAGCTCGCCGGGAACGCCTCGGCTCTCCAGCAATTGAGTCATCTCGGGGAGATATTTTCCGGCCTTTTCCAGGGCGGCCGAAAACGACTTTCTGCCTGCTCCCTCATAGAAGCGGATGTACCTTTTGACAAGTGGTTCATGGATGGGTATCTGGATTCTGTTTCTCCAGAGCACCGCGGCGGTCCCTTCAACCGGATCGGCAGGAGCGGGCCGGGTGAGCGTCATAGGGGAATTATCCGCATTGAGCGAATTTTCGGGCAACGACAGCATCGCCAACGTTGCCGGATTTTCCACATTCTCGGACCCTGCCTGAGCTGCAAATGGAAATATCAATTGGGATAATAGAACCAAGGCGGTAAGCTTTACGAACAATCCGCGAAGCCTCGCCTCGGAACCCGCCGCATGGAGCCTATGGAGGCTTGAATCAGGCGCCATACTGGTTTCTCCTCACTTTTTTCAAAGAAGCCCCTATGGCCCTCACGAAACCGCAAGAGTGATAGGAAGTGGGCAAACCCTAGCAGGCCGTCCGGCAAAAAGCAAGCCGCGGAATCGCCCATTCTCGCTGATTAGATGCGATTACGCGGGAAATGAGCCGATCCTCTGCCTGAGAGATACTTGTCTGAAACATTGGTGCCCGGTTCGATTCAATTAGAACAAGCCGGTCCGGCTTTCTACAAATCTTCATCATTTTGTTGATTCTATTTCGTACAATCGCCTATTTTTGCAATCAATCGCAATAATACACTATTTTTCGCTTTTCAAGCCGCCGTGATTGCAACGGATTCAGACAAATCCAGCAGCCCTCGCCTCTCGTTTGCAATCGCATGCATTACCTGCTTGATTTCCTTCCCCCCTGATTTACAATCGCCGAGTATCACTTTTTAACCGGATGGAGAAGGGAATGTCTCAATTTTCCGAACTATTGAAAGAACTGAGCGAAGCTCATGGGGTTTCGGGCCACGAGAGCGAAATTCGCTCGATTGTGCGCCGCCATCTGCAACCCCTCGGAAAAATCGAACAGGACCGCATCGGAAGCCTTGTGTGCGCCAACGGAACCGAGGGGCCCCGCGTCATGCTGGCCGCCCACATGGATGAAATCGGCTTCATGGTCACCTTCATTTCTGAAGAAGGTTTCCTGCGATTTCTTCCCCTCGGCGGCTGGTTCGACCAGGTTCTTCTCGGGCAGCGGGTAATCGTAAAGACGCACAAGGGCGATGTGCCCGGGGTCATCGGGGCCAAGCCCCCTCACCTGATAGCCCAGGAGGAACGGGGAAAGGTCGTCGAGAAGAAAAACATGTACATCGACATCGGCGCCACAGCGAAGGCCGAGGTGGAAGAGGCCGGGGTTCGCCCGGGAGACCCCGTTGTGCCCGAGAGTTCGTTCCAGCTTTTACTGAACGGCAATGTCTTTTCCGGCAAGGCTTTCGACGACCGCGTCGGGGTGGGGCTGGTAATCGAGGCGATGCGCCATTTTGCAGCGAACCCGCACCCCAATGTACTTTCCGGCGTGTGCACGGTCATGGAGGAAGTGGGACTAAGGGGCGCGAAGACGAGTTCGGAACTCGTTCAGCCCGATGTCGCAATAATCCTCGAGGCCGAAATTTGCGGGGACGTTCCGGGGATAAAGCCCGAAGAGTCGAACATCAAACTGGGAGGCGGCCCCTCGCTCGTCCTGCTCGAAGCAAGGCTCATTCCCAACCTCAAACTGCGGAACCTCGCAATCGACCTCGCGCGCGAACTCGGCATTTCCCTGCAATTTTCCGCAGGCCTCGGAGGGGCCACCGACGGCGGGCAGATTCATCTGCACGGAACAGGGGTTCCGACCGTTGTCCTGGGGGTTCCCACCCGCCATATCCACAGCCACTCGGGCATGATTCATAAAAATGATTTCGAAAAAACCCTCCGACTGCTCATCGCTCTGGTCGAAAGGCTCGACAGCCGTACCGCAGAGGAGCTCACCGCATGAGGGCCAAGGATTCCCCCGGGGAAAAGGCGGCGAAGGCATGAACGAAAATTTCAAGCTCTATATGCTCTTCAAAGACCGCATCGGGATCGTTGCCGATGTCTCCGCCCTCATCGCCCGAAATGATCTCAATATAAAATCCATGGAGGTGGAGCAAACCGGGGGGAAAGCAAAACTCTATGTCGAAATCGAAAATGGAGGCGCCTCCCGGCAGGCTGTCTTCAAAATGCTCGGAACCATCTCGGACCTCGAAGAATTCAGCTTCATCGAGGTTCTGCCGCAGCAGGTACGCGAAAAGCAGTTCCGAGTCGTATTGGACAACATTCGAGATGGTGTTTTCTCTATCGATACAGACGGGAAAATTACGACCATCAACAGAGTCGCCGCAACGCTCGTGGGCTGTGAGGCAAGCTCGCTCATCGGAAAGCACATAAAGGAACTCCCCCTGTCCGATTACGACATTCTGGAGTGTCTTAGCGGAAAAAAGTTTACCAATGTAAAGCGCGAGATCGTCACTTCCAGCTCGCGCATCCAGTTTTTCTCCACCTGCCGCCCGATCGTCGATTCCAAAAATCGGATCGCCGGGGCCGTCGAAATCGATAAAGACGTCCAACAGATCAAACTGCTCGCCCAATCCATCTCCGAACCCGCGCCCGTTACCTTCAGCGATTTCATAGGACAAAATCACCTGATCCGGGAAGCTACCCTGCTTGCCCGCAAGATCGCCGAAACCGATGCAATCGTTACCATTCGAGGCGAAAGCGGGACGGGCAAAGACATTTTTGCCCGCGCCATCCATTCGGGCAGCGGCCGCAAAGGCCCCTTCATTCCGATCAACTGTGCGGCTCTACCCGAAAACCTCCTGGAAAGCGAGCTCTTCGGCTACGTCCCCGGAGCCTTCACCGGAGCAACCAAAGAAGGAAAACCCGGGCTTTTCGAAATGGCCAACGGGGGCTCGATTTTTCTCGACGAAATCGGGGAAATTCCCCTCGGCCTCCAGGCAAAACTGCTTCGGGCAATCGAAGAAAAGTCGCTCAGGCGCGTCGGAGGGACCAAAGAAATCACGATCACCGCCCGCATCATTACGGCAACCAACGAAAATCTCGAACAGATGCTGCGCGACAAGCTCTTTCGAAAGGATCTCTATTACCGCATAAATGTTCTCCCGATCCATATAGCACCGCTACGAGAGCGGCTCGACGATATTCCCCTGCTGGTAGACCACTTCCTGTTTCAGCTCAATTCCAGGCTCGACAAAGCCCCGCAAACCCTTACCCGAAATGCCATGGACAAACTGTGCGCCCACGACTGGCCAGGAAACGTTCGAGAGCTTAAAAACGTCATCGAACGAGCCTCGATCCTGTGCGATTCGGACCGGATCGATTCGGACTACATCCTTTTCAGCTTCGAGATCGGAAAAACCAGAGAAGAGTTGCAGGATTTGTGCCTTGGCGCCGAGGAGAAAAAACCGCTGCGCGCCCTGCTCGACCGCTACGAAAGACAGATGATCCGCCAGGCGGTCGAAACGTCTGCGAGTCTTCGAGCCGCGGCCAAATCGCTGGGGATCTCCCACACCGGACTGCTCCAGAAGATACGCAAGCACGGCCTGGAGGTGGAAACAAAACGGACCATCCGGAACGAATCCTTGCCGAAAAGGATTTGCCCGTCATCTCGCCCCCTTAGTTGAAACCCACTCCCGGATGGTCGCTTTTCTTTCCAGCGCCTGCGCACCACCGGCGAACCGCACGGCCTCTTTTGCCGCTCCCCCCTTTTTCCGGACCTCCGCGCTTCCTTGATCCGGCCCGCAGTGGAAGCATTTTGCGCACCCCTTGCCCATTTGGCACACAATATGCCAGTTACGGGCTCCGAGGTCTTTTCCCTTTTTCCACCACGAAATTACTCACAAAGGACAAAAAAACATGATCGTGGGAATCTTGAAAGAAATCAAAGCGGAGGAAAACCGAGTGTGCATGACTCCGGCGGGGGCCGAGGTCATGAAGCACAACGGGCATACGGTTTTGGTCGAAAAAAACGCAGGAGCGGGCAGCGGATTCCTGGATGGAGACTACCTGCATGCCGGGGCGGAAATCATCGACACCGCGCGTGAAATCTACGAGCGCTCCGAGATGGTGATGCACGTAAAGGAACCCCAGCGTTCGGAGTACGGCCTCATAAGAAAAGACCAGATCGTTTTCACCTACCTCCATCTGGCGGCGGAAAGGGAACTGACCGAGGCGCTCATCAAGACCGAATCGGTTTGCATCGCCTATGAAACCATCCAAAAAGACGACGGTTCTCTGCCTCTGCTCATCCCGATGAGCGAGGTGGCGGGGCGCATGGCCATTCAGCAGGGGGCGAAGTATCTGGAGATGGCCCAGGGGGGCCATGGAGTTCTTCTGGGAGGGGTTCCGGGAGTCGATTCCGGAATGGTGGTGGTTATTGGCGGGGGGATTGTCGGCACCAATGCGGCCAAAATCGCCTGCGGCCTCGGGGCAAAGGTCTATCTGCTCGATATGAACCTGGACCGGCTGCGCTATTTGAGCGACGTCATGCCCAGCAACTGTTTTCTGCTGTATGCGAACCCGGCAACGCTTCGAGACCTGATCACGCGAGCCGACGTGGTGATTGGAGCCGTGCTCGTCCCGGGCGCCAAGGCCCCCAAGCTGGTCACCCGGGACATGGTGAAAACCATGAGGAAGGGTTCGGTTCTGGTCGACGTGGCGATCGATCAGGGGGGTTGCTTTGAGACCTCGCGGCCGACCACCCACAGCGACCCGATTTTCGTAGTTGACGGCGTCGTGCACTACTGCGTGGCCAACATGCCCGGAGCTGTAGCCAAGACCTCCACCCAGGCCCTGACCAATGCGACCCTGCCCTACGCGGTCCAAATCGCCAACAAAGGGTGGAAGCGCGCCATGCTGGAAAGTCCCGAGATCGCACGGGGCGCCAATGTGGTCAATGGAAAAGTGACTTACAAGGGAGTAGCCGATGCCTTCGGCCTGGATCTGGCGCCGGTCGAAAAACTCCTGTCTGCTTCTTCGGCGGCCGGCCGCTCTTCTATCGGCTGATAGCGATACCTTCGGATAAAGTCTTAAAGGCGCGGGGGCTTTCGCCCCCTGCCCCCCCCACGCCGCTACGCGGCTCAGTTGTCACGTTCGTACGAGATGTCCGTAGTGGAGCGTGTGATCGATTACGTGGGACTTTATTGGTTCGATCTCTCTTTTTTCCCGGATGAGGAAGCGGTAGAGGCCCGCCCGGGAGATATCGCCCACCAGCAAAATCCCCACCAGGGTCTTCCCGTCGGGGGAAAAAACCACTTTTCGATAGGCACCGGCCGAGCGAAAAGTGTGGGTTTCGAAGTCTTTGTCGGCCGTATGAACGATTCCCATGGATACAAACGCTACATCGGCAACCTGGGTGGCGTTTAGAATGCCGAAGGTGCCTCCGTATTCGACTCGTTTTCCTGCCATGTTGAATCCGGCACAGCGGCCCATCTCTACGGCGTTTGTCCAAAGACCCGTTACGATTCGCCCGCCGGTGACGGGGTCGAAGGTCACGGCGACGTCTCCTGCCGCGTAGACATTGGACGCGCTCGCGGAGGTGAATGCGTCTACGACCACACCCCCGTCGATCGTAATTCCGTCGTGATTGAAACCGACCTCGGGCCTGACACCTTTCCCGATGCACACCATCCGGCAACCGATTTCACGGCCGTCGCCAAGGAGCACTCCGCTAACACCGCTACGGTCAGTAAGTATTTTGCGAGCGGAGGAGCCTGTCACAATTTTCAGGCCC
>JAKAJS010000194.1 GCA_021813685.1 Deltaproteobacteria bacterium
ATCTGGAGGAAAGCAGCGGCAGGCCCGAACGCTGCATGAACATCCATTTCTATCTGCCGCTCCAGGGCATGAATATGGCGGACGTGATGGGAGGAACCAAGACCCTTCCCGAAGTCATGGATGCAGGGGAAAAGTGGGTCCGGACCCTCAACCTCGTGCCGCTGCGTGTCAACAAGGAGGCCATGGGGTTTTGCTTCAACAACGTCTGGCGGGCCGTAAAGAAACAAACCCTTTACATGTGGGCCAACGGCTTCGTCGACTTTCGGGATATAGACCGGGCATGGAGGATTTTTACAAACTCCAAGGTCGGCCCGTTCGGCCTGATGGATTCGGTGGGCCTGGATGTGGTCTACGATATCGAGATGGCCTATTATGAAAATTCCAAAGACCCCAAAGACAAGCCCCCCGAGCAGCTGATGGAGAAAATTCGCAGGGGCGAGCTGGGGGTAAAGTCCGGAAAGGGATTCTACACCTACCCCGATCCGGAGTTCCTGCAACCGGACTTTTTAGACCCGCAAAAGGGGAAATAGGCAGCCATAAGCGCTATCCATCCGGAAACTCTGGAACGTGTCGGATGATTCGAATCCAAGTCCCCCTTTGAAAAAGGGGGATTTAGGGGGATTTCCCAAACAAATCGGCCTCATACTCCATTTAAATCCCCCCCGCCCCCCTTTACAAAAGGGGGGAGCCGGTCCAGTCCGCGCCTTGGTTCGGACTTCCGGATGGACACCGGCTACTTTCCGAACCGGTTCAGCCGGTTACCTTGCGGATGAGTTCCCGGCTGATGAACCGGAAACGGTCTCGGGCGGGAAAGCGCTTCAGCACCGTCTTTGCCACCCCCTGGGTAAACCGGGTCCTTTTGGAATAATCGATGTTGACGCTCACGAGTACCGGCTGGCCCGCTTCGGCCATGGCAAGGGCGGCCCGGATGCCCCCGGCTATCCGGGAGTTGTCGCCTATGGACACAAAGGCCGCCCCCACGGCCAGGGCGATGCCTTCCGGGCGGAGTTTGCCAAGCGAAGTGCAGACTTTGCGATTATACGTTATTTCCTGCCCCTGGGCGATTTGAGACAGCTCCCCGTCGGAGAAGACAAAGCAGGCGAGGGGGGCGCCCTCTCTTGCCGCGGTGAGCAGTTCCAATCCCGTCATGAGAAAGGCGCCGTCTCCGACGATGGCCGCCACCTGCCGCGTCGGGTTTACGAGCTTTGCGCCGATCGCCGCGGGAATGCAATACCCCATACAGTTGAAATCGGTGGGCGAAAGAAAGGTTCGTTTTTGGCGGACCTCGAACAGTTCGGCGGCAAGAAAGGTGTGATTGCCGTCGTCTACCACCAGTATCCCGTCATCGGAGAGTTGCTTTCGCAACTCGTCAAAAAACATCGCCGGGTTCACCCGCTCGCTCAAATTTGCATACCACTCCTGCCGGTAGGCGCTTTTGTCCTTTGCGATCTGTTTTTCCACCCGCAGGCGCCTCCCCTCGTTCTTCAAGCCTCGCGCGGAGAGTTTTTCCAGGATCTTGGGAATAACCACGCGCGCATCACCCTCGATCGCGATTTTCGCCGGGAAATTCCGGCTTAGGGCAGTCGGGTCGATATCGATATGAATGAGGTTGGACGGCACCTTGCAGCCGAAGCTGCCGGTTGGAATTTCTCCAAAGCGGGCGCCCGCGGCCAGAAGGCAATCGCAATCGGCGAAAGCGTTTTCGGCGGCCGGAACCGCCGCGCGGCTAAAACCCATCCCGGCATGAAGGGGATGACTTCCGGGAAATGCGCTCATTCCCTGGAGCGTTGTGGCCACCGGGGCGCCGAGCAGTGCTGCGATCCGCCCCGTTTCCCGGCCGACATCGACCGCACCCCACCCCACGAAAATCCCCGGATTCGCCGCCCCGGCCAAAAGATCGACCGCCTGCTCGATATCCTCCTCATCGACCGTATCGGGTGGAACATGGGGTTTGAAGACAGGCAGCGTTTCCACGTCGCCCCGAAACAGCTGGAGATTGGCCGGAATCTCGATCATCACGGGCCCGGGCATACCGCTCACCGCACGGTGATAGGCCTCGAAGATGGTCGGCACGATGTCGCGGTGCTCTCTTACCAGCCAGCTTCCCTTGCTGATGCCGCCAAGCACCTTGTGCTGGTCGATTTCGTGGAGTTGGAAACCGAAATCGATGTCCGTGCGCGTCCCGCCGGTAATCACCAGCAGCGGGATACCGTCGAGGTAGGCCTCGCCGATTCCGCTCATGGCATGGGTCAGCCCGGCTGCCGGCACGATCACCATGGCGCCGATCTCACCGGCAGACGAACGGCTTACCGCGTCGGCCATAAATGCGGCCCCCGCCTCGTGGGTGACAAGAATCGGCCGGATGGCTTCCGATTTACCCAGCTCATCGTAGATTTCGGTATTGTGAACGCCCGGTATGCCGAAGGTGTGGGATATCGGCAGCTGCTCCAGGGCGTAGCGCACCAGCCAGGCCCCGCTCCTCTTTGCCCCGACCTTGATCGTTTTTTCTTCCCTGCCCGATTCCACCATCGTTTACACTCCCCCCGCGATAGTCCTTCCTGCAACCCTTCCGGTTAGAACGCAGCTGCCGAGAAATGTGCCTTCAAGGGACCGAATGCCGTGGATGCCTCCGCCGCCAAACCCTGCGGCCTCCCCGACCGCGTAGAGCCCCTCGATCGGCGCCCCGTCCCTTGTGAGCACCCGACATCGCAGATCGGTCTGGATTCCTCCAAGGCTTTTGCGGCTCAGGATGAATTCCCGGATGGCGATGAGCGGGCGCGCCCCGGGGTCCAGAATTTTTTGGAATTTGCAGGTGCGCAACCGGTCGCTGATATAGGACCGGTTATTGGAGATGCGCCGCAACTGTTCGTCGTTGAAATACGCCGGCCCCCGGTCGATCGTTTCATCATAGATGGAAATGTCTCGTTCCATGGCAGCCGCATCGACGCGCAAGCCGAAAAGACTCCGTTCGTTCATCTTCTCTACCAGTTCGGGGAGGCTGTCTGCAGCGATAATATCTTCCGGGCACTCGCGCAGAAGCCGCGCAACCAGTTCCCGGTCGCCCAGCAGGAACTGCTTTACCAGAAGGCGTCTGCTCTTTTTGACAAAGGCGCTCATGAACTCGCTTCCCGATACGGCAAGCTCCTTAGCGGCGATCTTGCGGTTCAGCACCTGCCAGGAATACCCGCCCGGCTGTCCGACAATGCTTTCGACCAGCCAGCGCGTATCGGCATAGCCGATGAGAGGCAGCGGACCGATCCGCTCCCCCAGGGCGTTCATCCACAATGCCGAACGCGGCGGCACAAGACTCAACCCGTCGAAAGGTTTTCTGCGGGCCGGGTGGTGAATCCCTGCGGCGTAATGCCATTGCTTGTCGAGGTGTGTGACGTTTCCCCCAAGCTCCGAGACCCTGTCGTGGAGCAGGCCGTCTCCATAGAGATGGGCCCCGTTTAGCATCACCCGGGGAGGTGCTGCCCAGTCGCGACACCAGTGCGCCCGCACCTTCCCCAGATCTCCCCCGCACATTCCCCCCGAGGCGATCACCACCTCCCCGAAGGCCCTGAATTCCCTCCCGCTTTCCATTTCCTTTCCCGCCACACCCGTAACCCGGCCGCCCGCAAGGTCTATGGAGTTTACCTCGCAGTCGAACACCATTTGCAGGTTTTGTCGCCCGGGGTGCGCTTCCAGGGCCAGGGAAAGGCGTCGTATGATTTCAGACCCGGTCCCCCAGGTGATGTGCCAGCGAGGCACCGAGTTTCCCGGCTGAAACAGCCCTCGTTCCGCCCAGTTGACGAGGGGCAGAAACGAAATCTTCTTTTCCTGCAGAAAGTCGAAGATGTAATCTATGGAATGTTCACAGTACAACTTGGCCCATGCCCGCGGCCAGAGGTCATTTTCGCCAAAGCAGGCGAAGCGTTCCCAGTCACGCCAGGCAAGTTCGGGCGAATCCTTTATCCCAAGCCGCTTCTGGTGCGGCGAGCCGATGAAGTGGACCCCTCCGAAAGATTCTGTGGCAAGACCTCCGAACCGCTCCCGCCTGTCCTTATCGATCAAAAGGACCTTCCTGCCGCGATCGAGCAGCTCGCAGGCGGTGACGATACCCGCAAGCCCTGCGCCGGCGATTATCACATCAGCCTGATAGGTTTCCATCATCCCGCCTCCTGCCCGATCGTCGCCAAAACCCGATTGTAGAGCTATTAGCGCAATGGTCAAGAATTCTCAAGAAAAAGAGCGGGGGGGCGGCGTGTCGGCGGCGTGTCGCCGGGACGGGTTGCCCGCCTGCTTCGCGGGCGGGCGGAGCAACCTTCTTCCTGACCGCCGGCCCCGTGCCCCCTGAATCCACGAATGGCCGTTCCTACCGGCCAGGCCACCCGTCCGCGGCGACACGCCGCCGCCGACACGCCGCCGCCTTGAATCGAATCGAGGAGCGATTAAATTTGTTAAAACAACCTGATAGAAGAATCAGGCTCGCCCGGAAAGGGGTGCGTGTCGCCCTGTCAATCCAATCATCTGGAGGCAAGCATGAATCAGCAGTTTGGAGTGATAAAGCCGATAATCGACCTGCAGAAGGCATCGGTTGAAAGCTTGATCGGCAATCTGATCCTGATGTGGGAACAGTCGGGGGTCTTTATCAGCGGCGCCCCGTGGCTGCCCGAAGAAGGAAAAGACGCATTCAGACAATGGGTAGATATCAACAAGGGAGCATGCGAAGATCTGAAAAACGCCGTGGACCGCGGCTATTCGAGCCTGGAGAAAGGGTTTGAAAAAACGGCCCAACATATCCAGCAAAAAACGCGGCAGGGGATGGAGCAGGTGAGTGAAAATCTGGATCCACAACGCCGGGATCAGGAGGAACACCGGGAAGCCGCTTGAGAGCATCCCCTCGTCTCGAAGTGAAAAAGCCGGCTCTCAAGCCGGCTTTGGCGGCGAGGCGGCGAGCCGCCGCACCCGGGTCGCTCGCCTGCTTCGCGGGCGGGCGCAAGAAACACTCTCAGTGCCCATGCCCCCCTGAATCTGCGAATGACCGTTCCTGCCGGCCAAGCCACCCGTCCGCGGCGACACGCCGCCGACACGCCGTCATTGCACAGGAGATTTTCCCCCTGAAATTTTAGCAAAGAGCCGTCCTTGTATGTTTTATCCTGGTATCTGCAATCTTTTTTCATGGTGATTTCCTTCCAGTTTCCCGGACAACGGGCCGATTTTCCACGAGATGAAAACCTGCATGTAAGATAAGCATCGGTTGCCGGCAACTCCCAGCCACTGTCTCTTTCATGGGAGATGCTGAAAATTTTGGTGAAACGTCGAACGAATGCTATAAATTTAAAACATGGTATTGCGAATTGGCAGGTGGAGTAAATAGCGACGGGTAGGACCGATATGGCGGATCGTAAGCAAATGGAGCAGGAGCTGGCGCGTCTGGCGGCGATTGTGGAATCCTCCGACGATGCCATAATCGGAAAGACTCTGGAGGGAATAATCACCTCCTGGAATCATGCCGCGGAGGTGATGTACGGATACAGCGCCGGGGAGGTGATAGGCCGACCCATTTCCATCCTGGCCCCTTTGGACATGCACAACGAATTCCCTTCCATTCTAAAAAAGATTGCCCGCTCGGAGGCGGTCGAGCACTTCGAAACACGCCGGAGGAGAAAAGATGGGGAGATCGTCTATGTCTCTCTCTCCGTTTCCCCGATCAGAAATAAGTCGGGAAAGGTGATAGGCGCCTCCACCATCGCCCGCGACATTTCCGAACGGAAGAAGATGGAGGAGGAACTCCGCAAATCCCGCGACGATCTCGAACGGCGCGTACGGGAGCGCACGGCGGAAATCGAAGCCGTAAACCGGGAGCTCGAGCAAAGCAACCAGGCCCTCCGGGACTTTGCATCGATTGCCTCCCACGATCTCCAGGAGCCTCTTCGAAAAGTAATCTCCTTTGGCGACATGCTCCAGCACAAATACTCCGGCGTGCTCGGGCAGACCGGAAACGATTACCTGGGCCGTATGCTCAACGCCACCCGACGCATGCAATCCCTTCTCACGGGGCTTCTGGAATACTCGCGCGTTACGACCCGGGGCAGCCCTTTTGTAAGCGTCGCCCTGCAGAAAACAGTCGCTGAAGTTCTTTCCGATCTGGAAGTGAGAATCCGGGATACCGGTGCGCAAGTGATCGTGGAGGACCTCCCGGTTATCGACGCCGATGCGACGCAGATGCGGCAGCTCTTTCAAAATCTCATCGGCAATGGACTGAAATTCCACAGGGAGGGGGAAAATCCGGTCGTCAAGGTGGTTGGCGAAACAAGTGAGGGCAAACACACGATCACCATCGAGGATAACGGCATAGGCTTTGACGAACGCTACCTCGACAGAATTTTCGCCCCCTTCCAGAGGCTTCACGGCAGAAGCAGCCGCTATGAAGGAACGGGCATGGGTCTTGCCATTTGCAAAAAGATCATAGAGCGGCACGGGGGAAGCATAACCGCGAAAAGCGCCCCCGATGCGGGGGCAAAATTCATTTTGGAGCTGCCTTCTCTTCCGGTTCGCAGCTGAAGGCGCTCATGCCGGTTATGTGGCGGCCGAGAGACAAGATGTGGATGTCCCGCGTGCCTTCATAGGTGTTGACGGTTTCAAGATTCAGCATGTGACGTATGGGCGGATGTCCCAGGGTAATTCCATTTGCCCCCAGGATCTCCCGGGCGCTTCGGGCGATCTTCAGGGCTTCGGCGGCGTTGTTCATTTTTGCCATGGAGATTTGAGCCGGAGTGGCACGGCCTTGGTCTTTGAGCCTTCCCAGCCGGAGGCACAGCAGTTGCGCCTTGGTGATCTCGGTCAGCATCAGGGCGAGCTTTTGCTGCACCAGCTGGAAAGATGCAAGCGGCGCCCGGAACTGGATTCTGGATTTTGCATAGCCAAGAGCGGCTTCATAGCAGGCGACCGCTGCGCCGACGCTTCCCCAGGATATGCCGAAGCGGCCTTCGTTGAGGCATGAGAGGGGGGATTTGAGGCCCGCTGTGCCCGGCAGGAGGTTTTCCCCGGGAACCGACACGTTGTCGAAATTAAGAACCGAGGTCACCGAGGCGCGCATCGAAAATTTGCGTTCGACCGGCCGGGCGGAAAAGCCGGCCATGCCCTTTTCAACCAGAAAGCCGCGGATCGGCCCGTTCTCCGTCTTTGCCCACACCACCGCCACGTCGGCAATCGAGCCGTTTGTGATCCACATCTTGCGGCCGTTTAGAATATAGTCGGCCCCTTTTTGTACCGCCATCGTACGCATGCTGCCGGGATCGGAGCCCGCTTCGGGTTCGCTCAAACCGAAGCAGCCGATTTTGCGGCCGCTTATAAGATCGGGCAGCCATCTTTCCTTCTGTTCCGGGCTGCCGAAGGAATAGATGGGGTGGATGACCAGGGAGTTCATGACCCCAACGAAAGAGCGAAGGGCCGAATCCCCGCGCTCGAGCTCCTGACACGCCAGCCCGTAGGAAACGTTATTCGCCCCGCGCCCGCCGTATTCCTTGAGCTTTACTCCCAATAGGCCCATGGCCGCAATCTCGGGAATCAGTTCGACCGGAAAAGAAGCTTTCTCAAAATATTCAGCCGCACGCGGGAGGTAGCGCCCGGCGACCCAGTTTCGTACTTCGTCCCGAATGCCCTTTTCCTCTTCGGAAAAGAGCTCTTCACACAAATAGAAATCGGTTTGTCCTGCACTCATGGCGTCCTCCGGCGGCAGAGAAAAAATCTTGCGACGGGCCTTCTTTCCGCCCGCTCCTGTCTTTATAACAGTTTGCGCGGAGGGGGAAGGAAATTTGCAGAGATCTGAAAAGAGAAGTTTACCATTGACGGCAAAGGGCACGGGGGAACTACCCCCGTGCCCTTCCTGGCTATATCACAAGAACCTATTTTAATCTTAATTGAGCAATATCGTTCTGCTGAACATTACCGGACAGAATCTTTGCATCCGCCATGTGCTGGTCAACTATCTTCGTGATTTTGATCTTGCCGACCTTGACTCGATCAAAGCGTATCACACCTTTATCCATCTGTGACGCAGGCTTCTTTTTGAAATTGTAGACCGTCAATACCTGGCCGACTTTCGCCCCTTCGGCGCTACCGATGCAAAGGTAGGCATTTTGTCCGCTCACCTCGAGGATAGATCCGCTCATTATATATTTGTGATAAATGGACGCCGCATTGGCAAGCCCTACAAATGCCACGGAAAGGGTGAGACACAAAGACAAAAACCCGATTACCACTTTTCTGTTCATTTTTTCTCCTGTTTTGATTAGATGTTGATGTGTAAATGATACGAAACACAGATTAATATTGCCACAAAAACGCTCTGGAATATCCAGATTCCTTCATCAGGGAAAAATCCCAACCTGGAGGCGCTTGCGTATGTGGAGTTAAGAATTCAACTCCCATCAGTTCGCACCGGCATACCGCTCTCACGTTGCTCCGTTCGATGTGGTCGCCCGGGTTGAGGAAAAAACCAGTTCTGAGGAAGGTCGTTTCGTGCTGAGAAAAAAACATACTCTATGCTGTCCAGTTGCTCTTCCCTGTTCCGGATGAACTCGCCCTGTCCCCTTCATATCCGGCTTAAAAGCCTCAACTTTTCGCGGGCTTTTGCTCCAAGGTGTCGAAGACTGTTCCCCCCCGACCGTGCCTGCATTATAAAACCCCACCGGGACACAATCGGAATCTCCATTGAATTTAGTCCGGGCATAATTATGCTTAGAGCTGTCGCCCGATAAATTCTCTTTCTTAAAAAATCTGTTCTAACTCTGCCCGCTATAGTTAATCATACTTATTTAGTATGAAAAGGGGGAAAAATCAATGTTTCGATTCGACAATACATACGCTCGACTCCCTGAAAGGTTTTATGCCAGGGTGACTCCGGCGGCGGTTCCCAAACCGGAGCTGATAGCGTTCAACAGCGAACTGGCGCGCAGACTCGGGGCGCCGGCCGAATCGCTTCCGGAACGTGAACTGGCTTCGATATTTACGGGTCAAAAACTGCTTCCCGGCTCGGAACCCATCTCTCTCGCCTATGCGGGCCATCAGTTCGGCCAGTTCGTCCACCAACTGGGAGACGGCCGTGCGCTCCTCCTGGGGGAGGTGGTGGACCTTTCGGGGCGCCGCCGGGATATTCAGCTCAAGGGCTCCGGGAGAACCCCCTTTTCCCGTAATGGAGATGGAAAGGCGCCCCTTGGTCCCGTTTTGCGCGAATATCTTGTGAGCGAGGCGATGCACCACCTGGGCCTTCCCACCACCAGGGCACTGGCCGCAGCCCTGACCGGAGAACCGGTTTACCGCGAAAGGGTTTTTCCCGGAGCGATCCTGACCCGGGTGGCTTCGAGCCACATTCGTATCGGGACCTTCGAATACTTTGCCGCCAAACGGGACATGGAAGCCTTGAGGCGTTTGACCGACTACGCGATCCAAAGGCACTACCCCGAAATTCAAGAAGATTCCGAGGCCGATCTTCTTTTTTTCCGAAAGGTCGGAGAGGCGCAGGTGGAGCTTGTGACCGGTTGGATGGCCCTGGGATTCATTCACGGCGTGATGAACACCGACAACATGTCCATTGCGGGGGAGACGATCGACTTTGGCCCCTGCGCTTTCATGGACCGGTTTCGCTTCGACCAGGTTTTCAGCTCCATCGACCAGTTCGGGCGCTATGCCTATTCCAACCAGCCCAAAATAACTCTCTGGAACCTGTCCCGGCTCGGAAGCTGTCTGCTCCTCCTGGCCCAAACCCGCGAAAAAGAAATGGCGAAAACCCTGGAAAATGACATGGACTCCCTGGGAGCTCTTTTCGAGCAGAGGCTTATCGCGAAGATGCTTGAAAAACTGGGAATCACCCAAAGCACGCAGCCCGGAGACAGGGAACTCGTGCTGCAATGGCTCCGCCTCCTCCAAACCCAACAACTCGATTACACCCTGAGCTTTCGAAATCTTGCACATCTTGTGGAAAGCGATTCCGATTCCGGTTTTTTTCAAAAAACGAGCGCCTTCCAGGATTTCTATCAGATTTGGCAAAAGAGGCTGCAAAGCCAGGGACTCGAAGCCGGGACAATTCGCGAGAAGATGAACAGGGTAAACCCGATTTATATCCCCAGGAACCACAGGATCGAGCAGGTGATCGCGGCGGCGCTCGCCGGCGACTTCAGCCTCTTCCATGAAATGAACGAAGTAATCGAAACACCGTTTGAAGAGCGGGAAAAATTCAACGACTATTCCCTCGCACCTCGCCCCGACCAGGTTGTCCATGCCACATTTTGCGGGACTTAATTGAGAGTGAGCAGTGAACGGAGAACCTGAAAAACCTTCCCCTCACGCGGTCCACTGCTCACCCGTCCACAAAAGCGCGGGGGCTTTCGCCCCCTGCGACTCCCCTGCCCCACGCCACGCGGCTTAGTTGGCGCTTCATCAAGATGATAATTATGTTTATTATATAGTAAGGAGGTTATGGATATGAATGCTATAAAATCAGCGATTTTTGTCTGTGCATTGGCCCTTGCAACCGTGTTAATCGTCCCCTGGAATCCGGCTTTCGCGCACGCGTCGAGCGCTTTGGCCATACCCGCGCAGTCCATCCAACTTGCTCAGGCCCGCGTACTCCGCATCGACCGGGATCGCGGCGACTGGGACCACCGGGGCTGGGGCGATAGAGACGACTGGGGGGATCGCGACGATTGGGACGGCGGCGGTATCTATTTCGGTACTCCTTATTACGGCTATCCCAACAACTATTACTATGCTCCCTACTACGGTCCTTCCTACGGGTTTGGATACAGTTTCTAGGCGTTTCTTCGGCGCTTTGGCGCCCCATGACCCGATAATCGGGCAAAAAAGGGTGAGCGTGCATGTTGCGCTCGCCCCTTGCGCAAACCATTCGGCCTCGTTCCACTGGTTTCTTCAAGAGCCCCGCCTTGGGTGGAAAAAGCCTTGACTAAACAGGTAAGCAGTTGTACCACGGTCACGATGTTACCCGCAGAGTTCCTCAGGGCGACGATCCGCCAGATTTTCTCTTCCTGCAGCATCTCGGAAATGTTATGGACGAAAGACTGTCGGAGGCTGGACGGGAATACTTACACGTTTTCATGATCTTGTGATCCTTATCGGAAACCAGGTGCTAAGGGGCTGTGATAATGAGTAAAATTTATGCAGAACACGTGTTCACTTCAGAATCGGTAGGCAGGGGACACCCGGATAAACTTTGCGATCAGATTTCCGACGCCGTCCTGGACGCCTGTTTGAGCGTCGACCCTTCGAGCCGGGTAGCTTGTGAAACCATGGTTGGCTACAATCTGGTGGTAAACGCGGGGGAGATAACCTGCAAAGGATGGGACAGCCTCGATACCGAAGCCATCGCGCGTTCGGTGGTCCGCGAAATAGGCTACGACAAACCCGAGTTCAAATTCTGGCACGACTCTTTCGAGTATATAAACCGCGTACACGGCCAGTCGCCCGATATCAGCCAGGGGGTGACCGCCGGCGAGGGATTATACCAGGAGCAGGGCGCCGGAGACCAGGGGATGATGTTCGGGTACGCCACCAATGAAACCCCCGAGTTCATGCCCGCCCCCGTTGCACTGAGTCACCGCCTTCTTCGGGAATTGGAACGGCGCCGGGAAGCCGGGGTGATCGCCTATCTTCGGCCAGACTCCAAATCCCAGGTTTCCGTTCGCTATGTGAAGGGAAAGCCCAAACGGATCACCAGTGTGGTCATCAGCCACCAAACGGCTGAGGTCCCTTTGGAACAAATCCGCAGGGATCTGATCGACGTAGCCCGGGAGGTTCTCGACACCACGGGAATGCTCGACGACGCTACCGAGTTTTTCATCAACCCGACCGGCTCTTTCGTGCTGGGAGGCCCTTATGCCGATGCCGGCCTCACCGGGCGCAAAATCATCGTGGACACGTACGGGGGTGTGGGCAGTCACGGAGGGGGGGCCTTCTCCGGGAAAGACCCTTCCAAGGTGGATCGAAGCGCGGCCTATTATGCCCGCTATGCGGCCAAAAACATCGTTGCAGCCGGTCTTGCCGAAAAATGTGAGATTCAGGTCGCCTACGCCATCGGGGTCGCCCGGCCCGTGAGCATCAATGTAGACACCTACGGGACGGGAACCGTGGGGGAAACCGAATTGCAGGACGTCCTCGAAAGGAGCGGAATCTTCGATTTTCGACCCGCGGCCATAATCGATGGCTTGAAGCTTCTCAACCCCTCCGGCTGGTCCTACCGGCAAAGCGCAGCCTTCGGCCACTTCGGCCGCGAGGGCTTCCCGTGGGAAAAAACCGACAAGGTCTCGGAACTGCAAAAGCTCTGCGGGATTCGGGCGGTCGCGTAACGAGGGAAAAATGCCCAGACTGAATCACCTGGAGATCTACAAATACCTGGCGAAAACCAACTGCAGGGAATGCGGGGTGCAGAACTGCCTGGCTCTTGCCGCCGCCGTGATGCGGGGGGAGAAAAGCCTTGCGGATTGTCCGCACGTGGACAGGGCACTGGTCGAAAAACTGGGGGAAAGCACGGGGCCGGACCGATCGGAGAAGGAGGACTGGGAAAAAGCGCTGGAGGAGTTGCAGGCGGAGATACGGCAAACAGATCTTGCTTCCCTGGCCGATCGGCTCGGCGCTGTGTACGACCGCGACAGGCTTGCCGTAAAATGCCTGGGCAAGGACTTTTTCATCGACCGAAACGGCAACATGACTTCGGAATGCCACAACAACCGCTGGGTGTTGGTTCCGCTCTTGAACTACACCGCCCACAGCGCCGGGCTCGATCCCGGCCGCAACTGGGTCCCTTTCCGGGAATTGAACGGGGGGGCGGTTCGGGCCGGGCTCTTCGCCAAGCGGTGCGAAGAGCCGATGAGAAAGCTCCTCGACTCCCACACCGATCTATTCGAGCTGATCGTCGATATTTTCGACGGCGAGCCGGCCGGAGGCAGCTTCGACTCGGACATCTCGGTTGTCCTGTATCCCCTGCCCAAAGTGCCCCTTCTCATCAGCTACTGGAAAAAGGAAGCCGATCTGGATTCTTCCCTCAGCCTGTTTTTCGATGCGACGGTAAACGAGAACCTCGATATCGGCTCCACATACATCCTGAGCGCGGGATTGCTCACGATGTTCGAAAAAATCGCTCTCACGCACGGCAGGAGAGCGTGAAGAGCAGGCAAGGATATCCACATCCTCAGGCATGGACGGGGACTGCCGACCACGGGGATAACGATGATCAAACAGCGTAGATGTATCCCGGAATTCTTCAAATTCGGGGTCTCCGGGACTGTGGGCTTCCTGGTAGATGCGGGGGGTGTCACTGTCCTGACGCGGGGGGTGGGGATGCACCCCCTCCCAGCCCAGTTCTATGCCTTCTCCGTTGCCGTTACGACAACCTGGCTCATCAACCGGAATTGGACCTTCGCGGGCCGGACCAGCGAGCGCCGGATTCACGAGTGGACACGCTATGTGGCGGCCAACTCCCTGGGGGCTCTCATAAATAATATTGTTTACGCAACACTGGTGCTTACTTTGTCTTTGTTCGCTCATTGGCCCCAGTTGGCGGTTGCCGCCGGATCGGTTGCCGGAATGTGTGTAAACTTTGTCACATCCAGCCAATTGGTGTTCATACGACCTCGCGATCATGACTCAGGGGCCTGATCGACAAGTCTTGCGCTTTCCCGAAATCCCGAGCAGCTCACGCTGCGGCTCGGCCATCTTCAAACACAGATTTTAAATCGGTCACCCGAGTCGGACGACAAGGGACCTTTCGCGCTTTCCCAGCCAATCGCGCACCAGATCCATGGAAATTTCCGCACCTCCGGTCCGGTAGGGATTGGCGGGCCTGGTAAAAGGGACCTCGATGCCGTTAAGAGCCACGCCGACAGGGCCGCAGCCCCGGGCGCCGATGCGGAAGGTGAGGTGCACCGCGGCTCCTCCCAGTTCCGTTTCCACCTGCAGGCCGTCAAGGGCTTCGGGGATGACCGGATCGATAGTAAGCCTCGCTTTTTCCAGCCGCAGCCCCAGAAAACATTCCACCAAGAGCCTTATCCAGATCCCTGCGCCGCTCGAATATACCCGCCACCCTCCCTCCAGGGGGATCTCGCCGGTTTTTATGCGGCCGTATCGGGCTCTTGCCTCGTAGCGGTCGGCAAAGGCCGCATCGGAGCTCGAGTAGTAGCAGTTGGCCTGCCTCAGGGCGGCGGAGGGTACGATTTTCCGGATTCCAGCGAAGTTGGCCCGGGAAAGAGCATCGAGAAAACCCGGGGCATCCCCGTATCGCCAAAGAGCCTCCGCATAACGAAGATGGGCATGGGTATATAGGAGGCCGATTTCACGGCCGAAGAAGGCCGCACTTTCCGCACGCTGAAAAAAGCGCATCGGGCCGCCCCGGTACTCCATCGGCCGGTCGAAAAGGCGCGCGCCGTCGGGCGCCAGGAGGTGATTGGAGATCGTTTCGAGGTGGCCCCGCGCCTGTTCGGGCGTCAATAGATCGTTTATGAGGGCGTGAATCATGGGCAGCAGCCGGTAGGAAAGGCCGGTTTTGCGGTCCCGAGGGTGGAGGAAATATTCGACGGCTTCATTTTCTCGAAAGGAGGCAAATCCGGCGAGAATGCCATCGACGATCAAAAGTTTTTGGAAATCCTCGCGGACCCCCTCGGCCTCGGAGGCAAGTTCCTGTGAACGGGTTTTATCGCCGAGCCGCTCGAACGCTGCGGCGAGGGCCGTGAGGGTCTGGAAGTGCAGCGTCACGGTCCAGCTGCTGCAGAGGCGATCGCGCATGGCGGGGTCTGCGGGCTGGAGCGAATCGTTCCAATCGCCATGGCCGTATGCGGCAAGTCGCGTTCCGGGAACGATCCTTTTTCGTATCACCGCAAGAGCGCGCTCCACGTGATTGCGTATCGTGCCCGCTTCTTCCTCTCCTTGCCCCCGCGGGTGGAAGAAGGGCGACCTTGTTTCCAGGAGCGTTTTATCTTCCGAGCGGCAAAGGTATTGAGAAAGGGCGAGGAGCGGCCAGAAAACGACATCCCCATGGGAATCGCCCGCCCGGATATTTCGGTCCCGGTCGAAGAAGGTGAACCACTGGGGCCAGTCGCCATCGGGGTTCTGGGCGCTGAAGACGCGCATGAGAAGGTCTCGCACCGGCGCCGGACGGCCCAGGGCGAGCAGCATCTCCACCGGCCCCTGGCAGATGTCGCGCGTCCCCCAGCCGCCTCCGGTAAATTGTTCGAGGCCGCGCGGGGCGAGATAGTGAATCAGGCCGTTTTGGATAAACCACGGAAAGATGAGCTGGAAGCGTCCCGCAATATCCGCCCCAAAGGCGCCTGCGGGTGTGAGAATTCTGAGTTTGGGCGTGATGTCTCCGGAGTCCCGGGAAGTGTTTTCTTCCGTTTCCGCAACGAGAGAGCCCCGCAGTCGGAAACCCGTAACCTCGGCCGGCGCCGTGATGAGACACAGGTACGGCTGGCCGCGGGAGGCGGTGTCGGAAAAGAGCAGTTCATCCCCTCCGAGCCGTTCGACCAGCGCAGGGTCGAACGGCTCAACACGAAAGCCGCCTCCCGGGAATCGACGGCCGAGTTCGGAGTCGAGCCGCGGCAGCACAAATATCCCGCCTTTTTCCCGAACGTATCGGACCGGGGCGGGATCGCTTCCGTCGTCGCCATTTACGGCCACATGGAAGGAGAAGAGCAAACGGGCCGAAGGGCCCGAAAGGGTTCGTACGGAAAGACTCAGCTCGTGGGGTTTGGCGAGGGATTTGCTTCGGACCTCGATCAGACCGCCCGGATGTTTGTAGATCCAGCGGCATTCCCGGGGCGCCATCTCAAAGGCGGAGGGCACTCCCAGCAAACGCCATGGGAATGTAAGCGGAGAGCCGGGAGCGGGAAGCGGGGGGAAAACCGTTGAGTCCCTTTGCATGGTTTCGCGAGAGACTGTTTCGACAAAAATCCGCAGGCCGTTTGCACGAAAAAAACCCAGGTAGCCGCGGGCCGAAGAGAGGAAGCGATTCAGGGAAACATGGCCCTGGGTCACCATGGAATGAAACACACCGCCCATCCATGCGGTGGAGGTAAGGGAGGCCTCATCGGGGACGAGGCTGTCTCCGCTCCGCAGGATTTGGCCATGAGGCCGCAGCACCTCCAGTTCCTTGGTTCCTAAAACCACGTGCCTGTCCCTGCCGGAAAAAAAGGAAAGCAGCCGTCCCTTTTCCTCCTCCTCTTCCAGCCTCTCACTCCCGAAAAGATCTTCGATTTCCTTTGCGCTCAGCTCCAGGGCCTCCAGAAAAGGGCTGGAGCTGAAAAGAGAGCCGGCCGCCTTTTTTCCCGACCCCTTTTTCCACCTGCGCTCAGGGGACGCTTCCGGCAGCGAAGCCGCCATGTCGGCAAACCGAATATCGTCGGCAGTGATTGCTGCCGGGTGGTCGGGTTCAAACCAGCCGAAAAATCCCCGACCCGTGGTTTCGCCGGGCCTAAGCCGCAGGGGTTCATCCTGGAGTGCTGCCATCGAGTGCTCGTGTTGCAGGCGGGTGTTCTTCAGGTCGCCGGAAAGCCCCGGTGGGATTCCACCCGTCCGCCCCGAGAGCCCGTAAAACTGTAGAGCGTCGGTGCAATACCCGACGGCTCTGCCAAGGGAGCCGATCACCAGAAGGGGATTGCGGCCGTTTATGGAAAGATTCTGCCGGGAAGCTGCGAGGAAGCCCTTTTGCGGGTGAGAAAGCGGAGTGTGATCGACATACTGGCTCGTATAGAACTCGTTTGTTCTAACCGTTCCGTAGTCGGCCAGGGCGATATCCTGGGTATGGACGAGATCCACAACCTCATCGTCAGAACCGCTGTTTTCGAGCCGAACATTCCAGAACCAGGCAGGCGCCGATTTTGCCAGGACGAAAGAGACCTGGAAACGGACCGCGCCGAACCGACCCTCGCCGTACGCTCCACCCTCTTCAAAAGTGAAGGCGGCAGGGCTTCCCGGCCCGAGAAGCGGAACCGCTTCCATGCTCGAACTCCGGCGCCGCAGGAAGATATTCGCCGGGCCCCCTTCCATCTCCGTTCCGAGAAAAAGGTTTACGAGAATTTCCCGGTAGTCGATGCGCCGTATCGAGCCGTTGGAGTTCAGCTCTACGCTCAATCCCGAAGGACTTTGGATACGGAAAGGGAAAATCGGCCGTGATTGCTTCATGACTATTCCATGAAAAATACAGTGAGTAGTGAGCAGTGATTGGTGAGTTGAGAAGAACCCGCTGCTCGCTACCCTGTGTTCTTTCCATGGAATGTAATATTTTTATGGATTTTATCTATCGGTCACGCTTTTTACCATTTCTTTCGCGCCCGGCACGGATGGCGTCCACTGCCAGCTTTCCCGCCAGCTTGAGCTTCCCCGATTTCCCCTTCTTGTTTGCCATGATGATGTCGAGAAGATCTTCGCGGGTTTCCGGCGGCCTGATTTCCTCAGGCTTTTTCTGAAGCGATATCGCCTGTTTCGGGCAGGTTGGCACGCACAGGCCGCATCCGATGCAGCGGTCAAGGTTCACCACTGCGGGCTGCTTTTTTGCGTCCGCCCGCACCGCTCCGACCTGGCAGCGTCCGGCGCAGACGCCGCACCCGTCGCAAAGCGCTGCATCTACTGCGGCATAAAAGTTGGAAGCCCAAAAATCAACGGGCTTTGGAAGCGACCTGTGTATCGACAGCATTCCACAGCAGCATCCGCAGCAGGAGCAGATGAAGTCGGCGCAGCCGGTGTTGGATGTCTGCAGCACCAGCCCCTCTTTCTGATTTTGCTCTATGATCTCGATAGCCTCTTCGCGGGTAATCTCCCGGCCGCTCGCCGTTACGGCGGCCGATGCGGCCATGTGGCCCAGGGCAAGGCAGGTTTCCTTCCTCTCGGTCACCTTGCAGGGCTTTCCCGACATCTCCCTTTTCTTGCGACATATACACTCCACAATGGCAAAAGGGCCTTCCGATTTCTCCAAAAGAGACAGGACCTGATCGAACGTGCCGACGTGATTTTGGGGGGTAATGCTCTTTCCAATCGGGATGGTTCGCATCTGCGGGAGCTCAGTGGACAGGAACTCGATCCCGAATTTCATATCGCTGACATATTCGTCGAAATCGCGCACGAACTCGGGAGTGAGCCGACTCGCCTGGAACTCGTACATCCCGACGACAAGGGGCGCGTTGCAGTAGTACTTCCTTCCATCCCGAATCCTGGTCTCCAGCCCGCCTTTTTTCTCGATTCCATCCAGAACCGCTGCAAGTTCCTCGGCCGACCCGATCAGTTGCTTTGCCCTCTCGAAAACGGTTTCGAGCGGCTCGGGCTTGTAGTGCAGGCAAGTGGCGATCTCCGCTTCGCGGGGGGTGAAGATGTGTTTGAGCACTCGTATCTCCGCCCCGGATTTTACCGCGGGAAAGCCCACCGGATGCCTGTCGAGATGCTTCTGCAATCTCACATAAGCCTGATCTTCGATTTTGTCCATACTCTCACTCTCTGCTGTTACGGGTGAATGGGCGAATGAAGAAGAAATCTCTTTTTTACTTTATGCCGCCTGCATTAATTGCTCAAGAAGAAATGGGCCGCTCGGTCACGGTGTAGGTATACCCTCCTCCTATTTGGTGTCCATTGGGAAACCCAGGAACGCCTCGGGCGATTCGAACCCAAGTCCCCCTTTGGAAAAGGGGGACTTGGGTTGGACAAAGTATTACCGGGTGCTTCTCCCTCTCGACACACTCAGTCAAAAATCTTGAAATTACTTTAAGAATCCGTAATATTTTCTTGAACTCTTCACAGAGATCGAGATCGCTCTCGGAAATCTTTGGCTGGAGAGTTGAAACACCCCCTTGAAGCGGGGATCGGGGATCGAAGCTTCGTTTTCCCGTCCCGATAAGCTGCAATAATGTTGTTTTCGCACCTCGCGCGTTTGCCCCATTAATCCGCCTTTATTTTTCTGAAAGGGTATCGCACCCTTGCGTTCCCAGGTTCATGGAGCCCCCCACTGCATGCCCTGCTCTTAGACCTCGGCGCGACCATGACGCGAATGCACCCATGCGCCGCGATGTCGACTACCGCATCTTGAACAACGTCGGCTCCCACAAAGCGTCACTACCGAGGCTCCATTACACGGCCTGCTAACTCCCGGTGTCGCTTCATGTCAGGCCCCACTGCCATGCAACACTCGGTACCGGCTGCCGGCACACCGAACGGGTTTCAATAGAAAGCTCCCGAGATTTGCCCCGGATGGGAGTGCTACAAATGAGGGCCAGAAAAAGCAGGTGATCCGGCCTCGATCTTTTCCATGCCCCATCGCTACCCCCTGGCTCAGATTAAGTGAATGATTTCATAATTTTAAACACAGTTATTTTCATGCTCTTTTAATGATTGGGGACTTGATTTGGTCAGATCCCGGACAAGGCAGAATGCCGGACAAGCGGACAAGACGGAAACGGCACAAAGTGGAGGCCAAAATGAACTTGGCGTGACCTCTGAGGTGATTCCGAATCCCCCATCAGCGATATTCAGGGTACGGAACCACCTCCCACGACAGATTTATTGAGCCACCAGTTCAACTCGGCGGTTCTTAGCCCTTCCTTCTTCACTCTTGTTTGACGCCACAGGCGAGGTTGGACCTGCGCCAAAAGAAGTCAAGCGGGAGTCGGAAATCCCATTCTTCTTGGCCAGGGCATAAACCACCGCCGCAGCCCGGTCCCTGGATAGTTTGATGTTGTGATCGAATGTGCCTACGTTGTCGGTATGGCCGACAACATAGACTTTAAGGGTAGGGTTCGCTCTGAGCATCTTGACGATCTCGCTTATGGCAGGCGCGGACTCCGGCTTTATTTCGGCCTTGTCGGTATCGAAATAGATGCCCTGCACAACTGACCTGCCGGTTTCATTGATGTTTGCGGCCAGTGCCTCCGCGTTTGCCACGACCTCCTGCTTCATCTTCTGCTTTTCAATTATATTGATCTTGTACATGCCGTTTCCGGCTCCTTCGACCTGCGCCCAAATCTCAGCATCACCCTTGACGACCTTTATAGTTGCGTACTCGTTACCGCCGTCTTCATATTCATAGATTTCCTTTCCTCCAATTGCTGAGGCGGCGTTGACATAATTTCGAACGATCTGCAGAGCGCTGGGAAGTTTAATGCCTTCGTTGGCATAGTAATTCACATAATAATGACGCCCTTCGACATTTTGTGATTTTCCGGGAGCGACGGGGAATTCAAAACGATCAAATTCGATGTCTTGGCGATTGTAGATATGAAAACCGGGCATGCGGCTAAATAAAGCCGGGTCCTTGCACCCCTTACAATCTTGGGGGTCGCCTGCCGCCAGCGCCTGATGAAGAGGGGCAGCCAAAAGAATCGATAACAGAATGAAAAGAATGAATTTCAATCCAACTTCTTCCTTCATTTAAAGCCCTTTCTCTATGATCTGGTCGAATGGGAGGGCGGGAAAACTCGAAAAGCTTTTCTACATGATTCCCGGCTCACTAACGTCTTCTTTTTGAGCTAAAAACTGGATAAGAACTGAGGTTGGAGGGTTTCTGATACCCCCTGTATCCTGCCAATTCCGATGGACGACATGAACTCTTTGTCCAGCCCTGTTCAGGGATAAAGGGCGGGGCTTTGCTTATTGGAGTTGACCGGGGGCTATTGAGCCTCCATCTGGTTTGATTGTCCCGTGCTGTTAAGCTTCATCTGATTTGATTGTCCTTTCCACTGCGAAGATTGTCTCTGATTGATCTTCAACTGATTTGAGTCTGGCCGTTTGTACTGGTTGGAATAACCGGGCTGGGTTTCCCCAAAATTTCCGGCGAAAACATCGCCCACTGGGACACCGAGAGATATTCCCAAGGATGCCGCAATGGCGGCAAGCGCAATGTTTTTCTTGAGAGAACGGCCGGACTGCTTCTGTTCATTCGGGGTCTTTTTTGACGATTTTGAATCCATAACATCTCCTTCCTGAAGTCATGCCGCCCACTCCCGGACGGCTTTGATGTGAATTCCCATTTTCTCGTCTATCCCCTTGGGAACGGAGATGCCGGAAAGCCTGCAATACTCGGCCACGGCCCAATCCATATCGATCCAGGATAAGTCATACTCCCCGGCGTTGTCGGCTGCAACGGCCTCTACGGTCTCAAGGATGGTTTCAGATTGCGAAGGCTCAAGTTCCTGTTCGTTGAGCAGATCCAGCAAACGCCAGAGCAGATCCAGATACAGGTCGGCGGCCCGCATGAACGGGGCGGCGCCTTGTTCCGCCAGGTATTGTTCAATGGTGCCGTTCTCATGCAAAACTCCCTTGCATGTCTCCTCAAATTCGATTTGCGAAAAGATTTCCACCCCCAAAGAATCTACCTGACGCCCGAGCGGATAGAGTCGGCACACCAGAGGACGGTCAGAATGGACGGAACAGCCTTCGATGTTTAGAAAGACACAGCTTCCATCCTGGTTTGACCGCAGGACAGTCCCACCGGTGGTAGTATACCGGGCGATGAATTCGCTGGTTGAAATGCCCCTGTTGTCTGCCATGCGGGCAATTTCATAGGGGTTGAGCTGGATTTTTTTGAAGCGGCAGCAGGCAAGACAACGACTACAGGAAAAATTAAATGCCGAATCACGGTTCAGCCCGGTTTTGGATAAAGAAAGAGCCAAAGAGATTTCCATGGGTTACTCGCCGATCGGCAATGACGACTTATGTTTTCACGCCAAAGATACCAGCCCTTTTCACTTTAAGAAAATTATCAGAGCTTGTTTGACTAGTCAATTCATAATTGAGTATCACCTCAGGTCATAATACCTGTTACCAAGGATCAATTTTCCTTATCGAATAATTCGCTTGTAGTATTTACTTCCACAAGGACAATCCTCAACCGCTTTGTCTTTCAGACAAGAGAAACCGTCAGAATCAATCCCAGTCCAACACATCCTTTGCAGTCACCTGTGCACGATGGCAAGTTCTCCAAAATCCTTGTCGAGCGTGACGAGCGCACGGCCCTCTTTGTGCGTTCTGGCAAGGATTTCGCCATCACCGAGATACTCTTCCCAATGCCCTGACCATACGACATCGTGCCCTGCTGATCGGAGATCCTTGGCAGCCACAGCCCCAAGCGCATATGTCCGGAAGGATTTTCACGCTCCCGTCTCCGGAAAGAGCGGTTCCACCCTCTCATGTCCAACAAGCCTGAATGTCTTCCGGTTCAAGCCACGGGTACCCTTCGAGAATCGTTTCAGAGCTGTCTCCGGCGGCCAGCATACCGAGGATATGTTCAACCGAAAGCCGCCGCCCTCTTATGACCGGTTTCCCGCCGAATATCTCGGGGTCACCGTTATCCGTGCTAAGATCTTTTCTTCGTCCATTGCTTCACTTCGTAATAGAGGTTCACATTACGGATTTAAATTGGCGGGATGTTCAGATCTCGGCAAATCTTTCGGGCAGGACCCTCATTTATTTCACGGCGCCTCGGCACCGTCGGTATTTTGTTTTTTGCGGGATCGAGATATACAGAATAATTGCGGCCTTCACGCAACAACCTACACCCCTGACCTTCCAGGAGTCGAATCAAGTCTCATTCTTCCGAAAGCATGCGATTGGCTTCGAGCACCAATCGGATGGCCTCTCGCGAGTTTGCCCGTGTTTCCTCAAGTGTAGCCCCTTGTTGGTTCGCCCCGGGTAGTTCTTCCACAAACCTTGATTGTTCACTTCTACGCCCCGGCTCTACCATTCCGCAATTCTACGCGGAGATGACAGGATCCCCCAGGTTCATGGAGAACCCCAACGCGTCCATGCCCTTCTCTTTAACTCTGACAGGACTTTGGTTCGCAGGGCGGATTACCCCATAGCCACGCAACACTCGGTTCCGGCTGTCGGCACGCTTGGCCGGGCGGAATTGAGTACCCGCTGGGTTCTAACGAGAAATATCAGAGATGTTCGCTCCTCCTTCCATTCTCCCATGCTTGGCCTGGCACACCATGACCGAGACCTCTAGTATCCCTCACCCCCCCACTGCGCCCCTCGGGGGGATACTACGTGGTCTCAACCATCACAACGATTTCGTGTCGTGCTTGCCTCCCAGGATTTCCAACAATAATGGCTGGTTATGGTGAACGGTCAGGCGTAATTCCTGGAACGAGTACCGTGCCCGCCTGGTTCCATAGTCAGACCGCGTTTTAACCCCACATATCCCGCACGGTGTCCCGGAATAAATCGGCCATGTCGGTCACGATGAGCCCGAATCCGGTGTCGGTATTTCCCGTAGGGCTCAACCCGTCTATGGTGTTCGGCGTGTCAATAAACCCGCATGACTGACAATCGAGTCTTTCAAACTAATAATAATAGTAGACGCCAAAACTGTCATCCGAGTACGGAGCGCAAGGATAATATCCTGAACAATAAGGTGCGTAGTATCCTCCGTAATAGGGATAGCCACCCCAGTAGTAAGGCGATACCACAGCGCCCCACCCCCAGTAAGGATACCCGCCGCCATAATACCCATAGCCTCCGTAGTAGCCTCGATGCCCACCGTAATAGCCACGATACCCACCGTAGTAGCCTCGATGCCCACCGTAGTAGCCTCGATGCCCACCGTAGTAGCCGCCATGTCCACCGTAGTAGCCGCCGGAATGCCCATGGCCGCCGCCTCTGTAGGAATAGGCGGGTACAGACAGCAGGATCAGTGCAGCAACTACGACCAGAACCACCGAAAAGGCATTAAGCAACCGTTTCATAACCTTTCTCCTTGAGCTCGTCGGTGATACTCGTGGAAGAGTTGGAGGGGAGAAACCCAACCTCAACTCTGATACCATACGCTTTGACCACTGCAGACAACCTGCCCTTCTCGAGTCGACGGCGCGGTCAAATTACGCCTCCGATCATCCTCTTCGACTAAAAGACGTTTGCACCTCTGATTTTGTCCACAAAAATCAGCCGGGGAAAAAGATAGTGTAAAAACATCCCGGGGGGTATTTGCTCTGCCCTGTTTGCGGGAGCCCCCTTTTCCGGTCGTCACCGGACAGAGCAGGTCGCTCATGCTGCCTCCTCAACGAGAAGCCGTACGCCCTTCAGAGGGACGCCCACCCAGGCGGGGCGATTGTTCAGTTCGTAGCCGATTTCATAAATCGCCTTATCGAGCAGAAAACAATCGAGGAGCGCCTTTGTTTCCTCCTCGCTATCCGGGAGGAGGCCGCTGCCTTTGACGGTGTCAAAGTAAGCCTCCAGGAAAGCGGCCGAAATGTTTTTAAACCAGAATTCGGCCCAGGGTTTAAGGGTGGGTATGTCTTCGGCCCGCACCTGAGAGTCTTCCGCGAGTGCGATGTGGACTATGTAATGAAAAGAGCGCACCATTCCGGCCACATCCTTTAGCGGGGAAACCTTGATGCGTCTTTCCCCCGGCGAGCGGGCGGGCTCGCCTTCGAAATCGATTATGACGTAATCTTTTCCGGTAAAGAGCACCTGTCCCAGATGGTAATCGCCGTGCACGCGGATTCTTTTGGCGGAGATTTTTTTCCGGAGAACAGAGCGATAAAAGGAAAGTATCCGGTCTCCCAGGGAAAGCACCTGCGAAGCGTCGGCTGCCGCTTCGGTAGAGAGTTTCGGCAGGTTTGAGGAAAGCAGTTCGAAAACCCTTTTTTGCTGGCTCTGCATGGATTGAAAAAGCGATCTTTGCCACAGGGTCGTAAAGTCTTCGGGCTCGAAGTGCGGGTCTGAGCCGTCGGAAGCGAGCGCCAGGTGCATCTGTCCGGTCCGAACCCCCAAAAGCGAAATCAACTCGAAGGGAATCGCCGGCTCCAGGCTTCCAAGGGAGGGCATGTCGGGTTCCGCTGGATCGGCGGGCCAGACCCGGGCGGGGGGCGGACCTTCCAGCTCGCTTCTCCTGCTAAGCACTTCTTCGAAATAGCGGTGGATTCCCGAAGTAAACCAGGAGAAGGCGTCGCCCTGGTTGTGGACATATTCGAGCAAAATTCCCACCGTCAGGCTGTCTTTATTGCCCGGCGTTCGTTGGAGCGCTCCGGAAAAGGCTGAGATATAGGGAAATCCGGCAACTTCGGTGAGAAACCTTGATATCTCCAGGTCTGGGTTTATTCCCTCTCCCGGCCGCCGGTACAGTTTCAGAAAATAATTTTGGCCGAAGGCTATCGACGTGTTGCTTTGATCCGCTTTGAGCACATTTGGCCTCAGAAGTTCCGGATTTTTAAGGACCTGATTGCTGAAGCCCTTTCCGGGCCAGGCCGAGATTTCGTCGGCGTGCGCCTTGCCCCTGCGGCGCCTGGAAAACATGGTGAGCAGCTGGGTGCAGAAGCGCTCGTTGTAGACGGCGTCGTAGACAATTCCCGGCGTCCCGTTCAGTTTTACCCGGGAAATGACCGCTCCGGGAAATTCGGAAGCTATCCGCAGGGCTTCCTCGCCGGCTCCGAAGCCGATGGGAAGCAGATACGTTTCCGAGAGCCCCTCGTTATATTCCACATTGAGGAAGGCTATCCGAAATTCATCGGAATCTCCCGGCAGGGAAGCCGTTTCGGAAATGCGCAACTGCTGAATTTCGCGCGCTTTGCCGCTGAACCAGCGACACCCGCGAACATAGTCCGGAAGGATTTCGTCTTCCAGCAACTGCCGGTTTTTCCCCTGTAACAGATCCAGCCAGTTTCGGCCGATTTCGAGTTCTCTCCGGGCGACGGAAACAGGGCGGATCTCTTTGCCCCCGCTTTCCTGGAGAAGGAAGACATAGCTGCCGTAAGGGCCGAAAGTTAGCGTGTAGGGTGACTCCTCTATACGGCGAAACCCTTTTCCGCCCACCAATTCGAGAGGCGACACTCCTGCATAGCGGCGCAGCTCGATATCGCTTTCCTGCGGATAACGGGAAAGATTTACGACAACCAGGATCTTTTCCTCTTCGCAGGCCCTGATAAACGAAAAGACCTTCTTATTGGACGAGCGAACGACCTGCATGGTCCCCCTGCCAAGCGCCCGGAAGCGTTTGCGCCCGGAGATCAAGCGGCGCATGAACCATAGGAACGAGGAGCTGTTTTTCTCCTGGGTCTCGACGTTTCTTGTCTGAAAGTGGTATTCGGGATCGATCACGACCGGCAGGTAGAGCTGCTGCGGGTCGGCTTTGGAAAACCCGGCGTTTCTGTCGGGACTCCACTGCATGGGCGTGCGCACCCCATCCCGGTCGCCCAGGTAGTAGTTGTCTCCCATAAGGATTTCGCCTCCGTAGTAGAGGATGGGGCTTCCCGGGAGCAGGAAAAGAAGCGTATAGAGGAGCTTTATCTTCCGAAGATCGTTTCCCATGAGGGGTGCCAGACGCCGGCGAATTCCCAGATTGATCCTCGCCCGCAGATCGCTTGCGTACATGCGGTACATATAGTCGCGCTCCTCATCGGTAACCATCTCCAGGGTCAGTTCGTCGTGGTTTCGAAGAAAAAGCCCCCACTGGCAGTTTTGGGGTATCTGCGGGGTCTGCTCCAGGATGTCCACCAGGGGGAAGTTGTCTTCCATCTTGATCGCCATGAAAAGCCGGGGCATGAGCGGGAAATGAAAAGCCATGTGGCACATGTCGCCGTTTCCAAAGTAGGCCGCCGCATCCTCGGGCCACTGGTTGGCCTCGGCCAGCAGCATTCGGTCTGTAAAGTTTGCGTCCACATGCGCGCGGAGCTGTCGAAGGAATTCATAGGTCTCGGGCAGATTTTCGCAATTGGTGCCTTCTCTTTCGAAAAGATAGGGCACAGCATCGAGCCGCATGCCGTCCACCCCCAGTTTCAGCCAAAAATCGATCACCCGGAATATGGCCTTGCGCACCTGCGGGTTATCGTAGTTCAGATCCGGCTGGTGCGAATAGAACCTGTGCCAGTAATAGGCCTTGGCGACCGGGTCCCACGCCCAGTTCGAGGTCTCGAAATCCTTGAAAATGATTCGTGCCTCCGGATATTTCCGGGGGGTATCGGACCAGACGTAAAAGTTTCTGTAGGATGAGCCGGGGTTTGAGCGCCTGGCCCTCTGGAACCAGGGGTGCTGGTCGGAGGTGTGGTTTAGAACCAGCTCGGTTATTACCCGTATTCCCCGTTTGTGCGCATCCCTCAAAAACTCGTGAAAATCGGCCAGGGTACCGTAATCGGGATGAATGTTCATAAAGTCGGCGATATCGTATCCGCCATCGCGAAACGGGGAGGGATTGAAGGGCAGAAGCCACAGGGCCGTAACTCCGAGGTCCTTTATGTAGTCGAGCTTTTGACGAAGTCCCTGGAAGTCTCCTATCCCATCGTTATTGCTGTCGAAAAAAGCTTTGACGGGAACTTCGTAGATGATTGCGTCCTTGAACCAGAGAGGATCCGGCCCGATCAGGTCCGATTGCGTCGGTTTCGGCATGATTTCTCCTCACCTACATGAAATAATCGAAATCGGTTTCGCGCCGCACCCTGGTCCGCAGCCGGAAGATATGAGCAGGCATGATCCGCGGGTCCAGTTTTACGAAGTTGCGTTCACCGTACCAGATATATTTTTCTTCGCTCAACAGGTCATGGCCGAGAAACGGCTGACCGGGCGTTACCCCGAGTTCCCGAAGGGGCATCCGGATCCAGCCCGACTGGGTGTTGACCGGATCGAGATTCACCACCACAAAGACCACATCTGCGCCCGCGGATTTGCTGAAGAAGAGCAGTTGATCGTTATCCACTTCGCGAAAGCGCAGGTTCGAGGTTTGCTGGAAAGCGGGGTTCTGTTTTCGTATGGCGTTCAGCCTGGCGATGAGAGGTTTCAGGTTGCCCGGCCGTTCCCGGTCCCAGTGGCGGATTTCGTATTTTTCCGAATCGAGGTATTCTTCACGCCCCTCCAGCGCCCGGTTTTCCAAAAGCTCGAAAGCCGGGCCGTAGATGCCGTAGTTGGAGGAAAGTGTGGCGGCAAGTATCAGTCTTGCGACAAAGGCCGGCCTGCCCCCGTATTGCAGGAATTCGGGAAGAATATCGGGCGTGTTGGGCCAGAAATTGGGCCGGAAATATTCTTTCAGTTCGGTTCCGGTAAGTTCTTCGATGTACTCGGTCAGTTCGCGCTTTGCGTTCCGCCAGGTAAAATAGGTGTAGGATTGCGAGAAGCCGATTTTTGCCAGCCGCGCCATCACCTTCGGCCGCGTAAAGGCTTCGGCGAGAAAGAGCACCTCGGGATATTCCCTTCTCACTTCCGAAAGGAGCCATTGCCAGAAGGCGAAAGGCTTCGTGTGAGGATTATCGACCCGGAAAATCCGCACACCTTTTTCCATCCAGAAAAATACGACGCTTTTGAGCTCTTCCCAAAGGGAACGCCAGGCAGCGGACTCAAAATCGAACGGAACGATATCTTCATATTTTTTAGGGGGATTTTCCGCGTATTGAATCGTTCCGTCCGGCCGGTGTTTGAACCACTCGGGGTGCTCTTTGACATAAGGGTGGTCGGGCGAGCATTGAAAGGCAAGGTCGAGGGCTATTTCGATCCCGCGGGCGGAGCATGTTTGAAGCAGGCTTTCGAAATCCTCGAAGGTGCCCAGGCCCGGATCGATCGACTTGTGCCCGCCCTGCTCGGACCCTATCGCCCACGGGCTTCCCGGGTCTTCCTGCGACGCAGTTACCAAATTATTCTTCCCCTTGCGGCCGGTCTTGCCGATGGGGTGAATCGGCGGCAGATAGAGCACGTCGAAACCCATCCGCGCAATTTCGGGCGCCAGGGCTTCGAGATCGCGAAGTGTTCCGGGCCTTGAAGGATCGGGCGATGCGGACCGGGGAAAGGCCTCGTACCAGCTGCTGAAGCGCGCCTTCGGCCTTTCCACGAGGATTTCCAATTCCTGCGATCTCGCGGGGCTCTGCGGACCGGCGGCCGCCTTTTCAGCTATCCGGGCGCCGAGCAGCATGTCCACCGAAACGTCGAGACCCGCATCGACTTTTTTCTTGAGACCTTCCTGCCAGGTCCGTACGGGGTCTACCCACCCTTCGACGGCAAACCGGTAGGTTCCCGGAGAAGAAAGGCTAAATTCGCCCCGCCACGAATCGTTTCCCACAAACTCCATCGGAGCTGGAATCCAATCCGGAGAGCCCGGGGCGCGAAAAAGGAGCCGGACCGAAATCACGTCGTGCCCTTCGGCAAATATATCCGCCGAGACGACCACCAGGTCGCCTGCAACACGTTTTGCCGGGAACTTGCCGCCTTCTACCGAGGGGCACACATTTTCGATCACGACTCGCGCTGGAACCGGCTCGGACATAACGATCCTTCCTTCGGTTCTGTTGCGGTTTTACCGGGGCACTTCCTGTTTTGATTTATGTTTGGCTATTTACAATGTAATGATTATTGGCTTGCGTGCAACGGGAGTTCCCCCTCGGACGGCCCCACATCTACATTTCGGAGATCACATCCCTGTAAAAATCCAGGGTCTGATGCGCTATGCTTTCCCAGCTGAATATTTCTTCAACCCGCCTGCGGCCGCGTTGTCCCATCTCCCGGGCAAGCTGAGGGGCGTCGAGGAGCCGGTTGATCGCCTCGGCAAGACTTTTCGAATAGGCTTCCGGATCCCGGGGTTCGGGATCCGAATTGCTTTTCGGGGTAAACGACACCAGGAGACCCGTCCGGCCATCAACCACTATTTCCGGGATTCCTCCCACCGCCGCACCGACCACCGGAGCCCCGCACGCCATGGCCTCGATATTGATCAGGCCGAAGGGCTCGTAGATGGACGGGCAGACGAAAACAGAGGCAAGCGAATAGAGTTTTTTGACCTCATGTTCCGGCAGAAACTCGGGTATCCAAACGATCTGCCGGTCCCCCGTCTTTGCGGCCTGTTCAACGCCTCGGGCCATCTCCCGGCCGATCTCGGGCGTATCGGGCGTCCCGGCGCACAGGACTACCCCGACGCCGGGCCTGAGATGCCTTATGGCGTTTACCAGGTGAACGATTCCCTTTTGTCTGGTGACCCTTCCGACGAACAACACGAAAGGCCTCTCCGGGTCTATCCCGCGTGCGGCAAGCACTTCCCTGTCGGGATCGGGCGCATACCGCCCCGCATCTATTCCGTTGTAGATGACGCGCACCTTCTGCGGAGAGACCCCGTATAATGCCTCCACATCGTTTTTCATCGCCCCGGAAACGGCTACTACGCCGTCCGCAGACAAAAAGGCGGTCTTTTCGATCCAGCTGCTCACCTTATAGCCGGCCCCCAGCTGCTCTATTTTCCAGGGCCGCTGTGGTTCGAGGGAATGGGTGGTGAGGATGAGAGGGGCGCCCGTCAGTTCCTTCAGCAGGCAACCCGCCAGATGGGTATACCAGGTGTGGCAATGAATGATGTCCGCCCCCTGCAGGACGCCAAGCATTTTTACATTGCGCAGGAGCACCCCTGCGAGTTTTTCGAACCGCTCATCTGCGAAGCCGAAATCGAAGGCTGGATCTATTCCGGTCACCCGCAGTCCGGGGGAGCTCGAATTCTGCTCGCCGAAGCAGAGAACCTCGACGGAGTGTTCCCCTTTGCCGGCGGCGACAAGGGCGCGCGTCAGGTTTTCGACGTGCACGCCGGCGCCCCCGTAAACATGGGGGGGATATTCGTTGGTCAGTATGGCGATTTTCATATCGGCAGTAAATTAAACACAGCATGAGCGTCGCGTCAATGCGTCATGAAGGGGGGAGAGAGGTTGATTTTCCTGCAGGAGTAACTAAAGCATCATAAACGAACCGATGGAGGACGACCTGTGATGATTCGTGAAGACATTTTGCGGGATTTTCCGGAGCTTTTTGAAAAAAAGATGGTGAACGGCAAGGAGGTGAGCGTCCAGGATACGATCGCTGTGCTCACCCGCGAACTAAACCCCGCAATCGCAGCCGCCCTCACCGCGCGTCGCTCGCTTTTGAACTCCCCCGAGGCGGTTCCCGAAAGATATGGCTGGCCGAAATGGGAGGACACCTTTTTCGACCCCGTCACCAAGCACTCCTGGACCTTCCGCCAGATCGCCCGTGGGCTTATCGATAACTTTCTGGGACGGGAAAGTGAGTGGCACTGGAGGTTGAACGACGAGGCCCCCATCCCGGAGAATGCGCACCCGCTGAAAAATCCCGGGCTCGAGCTGACCGGCCCCTGGCATCCGCTCGACATGGCGTTCAATGCCCTAAACAGCCCGGCCCCCATGAACATGCCGGATTTCGAGGATGCTTCACCCCCGCATTTCCAGCCGCACGGCTCGCCCGTAGATCGGCCGATCGGCCTGTTTTCCGCCCTCAAAAACGCAAGGGAGATCTTCGAAGGCGACTGGGCGAAGCGCGAGTACGAGGTGAGCAAAAAAGGGAAAAAGCGGTCCTACAGAATCAACAAGCCCCCGGAAGAATGGCCGACCATTTTCGTCCGCCCCCCGAGCATCCACGTGAGATACGAACACGTGCGCGTCGACGGCCAACCGGCGCCCGGCATGATCGTAGTCGCCGTTTTGTGGGCGCTTTCCAACTACAATGCGCTGAAAAGGGCCGGAACGGGCCTCTACTACTATATCCCCAAGCTTCAGACCCCGCAGGAGGCGGCGATTGTCGAGAAACTGCTCTCGCGGATCGAGGAAATCATCGGTCTTTTGACGGGCACGCTCAAAATCAAGATGCTCTATGAGGAAGGAAACGCCGGACGCTACCTTCCGATCATCCTGTGGGTCCTGCGCAGGCGCCTTCTGGGAACCAACGTCGGTCGATGGGATTATCTCGGAAGCCTGATCGAGATGTGGAAAAACGATCCGCAGGGAATTTTTCCCGATCCCCAATCCATTGGGATGGCTTCGCCCAACATGATCGCCTATCAGCGGTTCAACTCGCTTATGATGCTCATGGCGGGCATGAAAGAAAAGGAACTGAGGACGGCGGCGCCCATCGGCGGTATGGCGGCCGTAATGATCTACCCGCCGGGAGACCCGTACGGGCGCGCGTGCTCAAACCCCGCAGCTCTTCGCGGAATAGCGGTCGACAAGCTCCGGGAGCGCCTCCTGGGGCTTATCTTCGTGCCCGCCGAGCCGCTTCCGGCAGATCGTCGCCCCACCCTGGGCGAGATCCTCGACGACCGGGTGAAGGGAAGGCTCTACGATACGTACCGGCAAAGCTGGGTCGCAAGCCCGGAGGAGGCCTACGTCGCAGCAGGCAACAGGCCGCTTCGCGCCCCCGTGGCACAGCTTCAGGCAATTCTCGATTCCCCCCTGGAGACCGTAGACGTACGGGGAAAACCGGTGCCGACGGTCACAAGCGGTCTTAGCGACGCCGAACGCAGCCTTTTTCGCTCCTGCGGCCTGTTGGATGAAGACGGCAGAATAAAGCCCCGCGTGATCGACCCGGATTCGCTCAACGCACCGGAAAAGCTTTTCACCCGGGAGCTTTGGGACTCCATCTATTCACCGCCCCGGGGAGAGGTGACCATAGAGCATATCCAGCATGCGTTCTACATGGCCGCCAACTACGGTTTCCAAATTCTTAACGGCAACTTCGCAGCGGCCATCGACGACTATGAGCTCAAGCTGCGGTTCATGAACGATCTGGCAACCTACCGGATCGATGTTTCCTGGCTGTGGACGCTTCTCCACCACCAGGCGCCCGTAACCCGGGACGGACGACTGAAGCGGCCCGCACTCACAAATGACGGCGTCGAACCCGCGGTAGACGATCTCCCGGTCAAGGCCGGCACCCCCTTCACGCCCGAGTTGTTCGAAAAGGTCTGGGACTATCACAACGAATGGACCCGCGAATTTTTCGCCGAACTGGACCGCCGCGGCGACCCGGGCCGTTTCGATCGCACAAAGGCGCCCGTCATAATGGAGCTTTTGAAACGGCAACTTGTCTCGCCGCGCTACATCCAGCACAGCGCCCGCGTGCTGTTCGTCGTGGCCGTAGCGAATCAGCAGGAACGCGAGCAGCTCTTTCAGGCGATCTTCGAGTTATCCCGGGAAGAAATCGTACAGCGGGTGGAAACGGGCGATCTCGACAGGAAGGCCCTTGCGGCCCACGACTATGTCTACGATATTTTCCCGGGTTGAGGGCAGCCCTATTTACAGGATTTACAGGATTAGTGCATTGCGGAATTGATCTGGAAAAAATACACGGTTTTGTAAGAGAAACAGAGGCGAAAAAGCGAAAGCGAAACGCTTGGACAGGATTACAGGATTTACAGGATTAGAAAATTGCTGCATTGATCTGGAAAAAATACACGGTTTTGTGAGGGATGCAAAGGCGAAAAAACGAAAAACCTGGACAGGCTTATATACCTTGAAACACTTGGTGATACAGTGTCCCTAATCCTGTCAATCCTGTCCAAGTTTTTGTTTTTGGCCTTTTCCCTGACCCGGTCCTTGATCTCGTCTTGTCCCTAATCCTGTCAAAGTTTCGGATCGATGTAGCTCCAGGTTTCCGTTAAGATCCGTCCTCCCATCCGTAGCGCGGCCCGCAGTTCAATGGGCCGGCTGCTATCGGGCGCATTTTTGGCTTTCCTGACGTTAATGACCAGGCGCCAGCCGTGGATGTATTTATTTCTGACGATGTAGTGCTCTACGATTTTCCCTCCGCCGGCGAAGAGGTCGGCTTGCAGCTTGGCATCGGCCGGGATTGTATCAAGATCGCCCCCCTTGAAATCGATGAGGTACATCCTCGTGCCCTTCTGTTTGCCCACGCCTGCGCCGGTCCGGGTGGCGACGACGCGGCCAAAAGGCGGTTCGGCGGTTTCCGGAGCTCCCCATTTGATTTCATAGGAGATAGAAACCGGTTTTCCGGGCAGCGGCTTCTCAGCCGGGACCCAATAAGAAACGATGTTGTCATACTTTTCGGCATTGGAGGGAATTTCGACCAGTTCGACGCGGCCCTTCCCCCAGCCTTTTTCCGGAACGATCCAGGACGAAGGCCTTTTTTGGTACTTGGCTTCGAGATCCTGGTAGTCGGCAAAGTTGACGTCGCGCTGAAAGAGGCCAAATCCAACCGGATTGGTGAGCTCGAAGGACGTGACCAAAAGACTTTTGGGGTTTATCAGAGGGCGCCAGATCCACTCGCCGGTGGAACTTGCGATCTGCAGGCCGTCGGAGTCGTGCACCTGCGGGCGGAAATCGTCATCGGGCCGGCAGTTTGTGCCCTTGCCAAAGAAGAACATGCTGGTAAGAGGTGCGATTCCGAGCCGTTGGACCGGCTTTCGAAAAAAGAGGGTCGTAGTGACATGGAAAAGGGTCGTCTTTCCCGGCTGAATAACGAATTTACAGGCACCGCTGACAGAAGGACTGTCGAGCAAAGCGTAGACGGTTAACGCCGTACTTTTGGGCTCGGGGCGCACAAGCCAGAACTCCTTGAAGAAGGGGAACTCTTCGGGAGTCGGCAACGCAGTGTCGATCGCCAGGGCGCGCGCCGAAAGACCATAATCCTCGTTTCTCCCTACCGCCCGGAAGTAGCTGGCGCCAAGAAAGACAGCGAACTCATCGTAGTAGGAGGGGGTGTTGAGGGGGTAGTGAAGGCGGAAGCCGGCAAAGCCCAAATCTTTCAGCACGGTGGGATCGAATTTGTTTTTCCCGTATGTGAACATCTGAGGCGTAAACTTTACAGGCAAAACCCCGCCGGGTTGGACCACATTGATTTGTACCGGGTGGTTGAACAGCCACCCGAGGTGAAAAAACTCGGCATGGAAGGGCAGTCTGTCTTTGCGCCACAGAGCGTCTTCGGGTTTGAAGCGGATCTGTTTCCATTGGTCATAATCAAGACGGGCGATAGGCTCGGGTAGCTTCGGGGGTTGCTGGAAGGGGTTTTGGGCCAGGAGCCTGGCCTTTGCGACCGCATCCTCGTAGCCGAAAGGCATTTTGGGGGGGGAATGGGGAGTGCAAAACGAGGTAAGAAACGCCGGAAACCAGATCAGCAGAAAAACCGGCGAGAGCTTCCATTTCCCGAGGGACGCCCAAACCACGTTTCATCCTTTCCGGCTTACGTGCGCTCGCGCCATGCATCGGGGAAAAACGAGAAACGGGGAGCAGACCCAACGATCTGCCCCCATTATCGTTACGCAGTATTGGGGTGAATCTCTAGAGGAATTCTACCGCAGTCCTCCGGAATCGCTGTTATTACTGCTCCTCGCTTCCCGCTTCTTTTCAGGGCAGCCTCATGAACACATTGACAACCTGGCCGCTGGAGTGGTCGACGGCCTGGACCGTCACTCTGTGCTTGGCCTGCAGCGAAGTCAGCAGGACATAGAGGCTTCCCGCACTGGAAACCTCCTGGCCGTCGATCTGGAGGATGATATCGCCCTTTTGGAATCCTGCCTTCCCGAAGGGACTGTCGGAGCTGACCTGCTCGACTGTCACCCCCGTCTTGGAGCCCACCCCGTACTTGTTTGCTTCTTCCGGGGTCATGGAGCGGACGACGATGCCGAACTGACGCTTGAGGGAAGCCTCCAGGGCCTTGTTCTGCTCCTGCAGGCTCCCGAGCTTGACGGCAATATCCTTCTTTTCGCCGTTGCGCATGACGGTGAGCGTCACCTGCGTCCCCGGAGGGGTGAGAGATACGTCGTCGGCCAGAATGGAGGGGCTCATGACCTCTTTTCCCTGGAAAGCGACGATCGTATCGCCGCGCTTCATCCCGGCTGCGGCGGCCGGACCGTTTTTCATTACGTCGGCTACGAGGGCGCCCTTAAAGCTGGTGAGGTTGAAGGATTTCGCAAGCTCCGGAGTGATCTTTTGCAGACTCACCCCGAGCCAGCCGCGCACCACCTTGCCATGTGCGATCAGTTCCTGCGAGACGTGGGCCGCGATGTTGCTCGGAATCGCAAACCCCAACCCTTCAAATCCCCCGGATTGGGTCATGATGGCGGAGTTTATGCCGATCACCTTGCCGTTTAAATCCATGAGGGGACCGCCGCTGTTGCCCGGATTGATCGCCGCATCGGTCTGCAGGTAATCCTGATAGGCGGTGGCCGCCGAGAAAAGCCCGGAGCGGTGTTTGGCGCTGATTATCCCCTGGGTGACCGTCTCGCTGAGACCCTCCGGCTGCCCGATCGCAACTACCCATTGTCCCACTTTCAGATTGTCCGAATTGCCCAGTTCCAAATGCGGAAACGGGCCCTTTCCCAGGATTTGAATCACGGCCAGATCCGTTTCCGGGTCGGTTCCGATGACTTTTACCGCTTTTCCGGAAAACTCCCTGCCGTCGGCCAGCACCACCTTGATCTTGGAAGCATTTCCCACAACATGGTAGTTGGTGAGAATGTGGCCCTCATTATCCAGAATTACCCCGCTGCCCAGCCCGAATACCTCGCGCTGAAATTTTTTGGGCATGTTGGGAATTTGAAAAAAATGCCGGAAAAAAGGCTCATTTTCAAACGGAAGGAAGGGGTTCTGCACCTCCTGACGCTGCGTCACCTCGACGTGAACAACCGCAGGAATGGCCTCTTTGGCAACCTGTTCGACAGCCGTAGTCAGGCTGGGCTGAGCCCGGGCCGCGGTTGCGCCGTAGCCCTGGAAAAGGATGCAGACTGCTGAAACGATGGTGGCCAGATATAGAGAGCCTTTCAATCGCCTCGATCTCATTTTTTGCTCCTCCTTTTTCGCATCGAAAAAAACGTCTATCTTCCAATAAATAAGCTTGATTAGACCAACAGTCATCTGCCCGCACAAACGCTCCCTTGCCGGCCGGGACCTCACGGGTGATGTAACTCACCGTTTACAAAGCGGTAACTATAAGTATTGCTCCGATGGCACGCACAGTTGCAAAGAAAAATTTTTTCGCTTTTTGAATGGCCTTGGTGCTCCCGCACGAGCGGGCTATACTCACTCGATATTGAAGGCTAAGGACTATTATGGGATAATCGCGGAGCAACTGAAAAAGAGGAAGGTCAAGCAGATTTTCAACATACGGAGAGGCTGGTTTGGAACAATTTTTCCTCTACTGGATTTCACATTTCGGGTATGCAGGTGTATTTTTCGTGTTGATGCTGCCGCTCCCCGCGGAAGCGCTGCTGGCGTTTTCGGGATATCTGGCGTGCCGGGGGCAATTGGGTCTGGCCGCTACCATTGTCACGGCATTTCTTGGCACCATGTGCGGGATGGCTATTTGCTACTGGCTGGGCCTGCGCGGAAGCCGCTACATCCTGACCAGATACGGGGCCATGGTCGGCATCACCGAGGAGAAAATCGAACGAGTCTCCAGGCGGCTGGACCGGCCCGGAAGGTGGGGACTCATCGCCGGGTATTTTATCCCCGGTATCAGGCACGTGGCCGCTTTGGCGGCGGGTGCGACCCGGCTGAGGGCTTCGGTTTTTGCGTTTTTCGCCTCCGTAGGCGCCCTGCTGTGGTCGGCGGTTTTCATTACCGCCGGGTACCTTCTCGAAGAGGAATGGCTCGGAACCTCGGCGCTGGACCATCGGATCGTGGTGGCCATCTGCATTACGATCGCCTTCATGTTGCTCATACGCTATCTCACAACGCCGCCAAAGCACGGGAATACCTGATCAACTGATCCTGCCAAGGAACGGAAGAAGATGACAGAACAGGTATCGCTGCTCATTGTGGACGATGAACCCTCGGTCCGGGATTCCCTCAGGCACTGGTTCCTGCAGGAGGGCTACCGGGTTGAGACCGCCGCCGAAGCGCTGGAAGCCCTGGAGAGGATGCGCGACTCACGCTTCGATATCGTGCTTCTCGACATAAAGATGCCCGGGATGGACGGGATAGAACTCCAGGGGCGGTTAAAGGAAATAGACTCCCAGCTTGTCATCATCATCATGACCGCTTACGCCTCCGTGGACACTGCGGTGCAAGCGCTGAAACAGGGCGCCTACGATTACATAACCAAGCCGATCGACCCCGATGACCTGAGCCGGCTCACCCGCAACGCCGCCGTGCAGCGTCGGCTCATGAGCCAAAATCAGACTCTCAGGGAAGAAATCCGCTCCCTCATTTCAACCGATCCGATTGTGGGCGAAAGCCCCCGGATGCTGGAAGTCGTGGAGAGCGTCCAAAGTCTGGCGCGGACCGAGGTTTCGGTCCTGATCCAGGGGGCCTCGGGCACGGGAAAGGAACTAGCGGCCCGGGCAATTCACGGCAACAGCAGGCGCAAGTATTTCCCCCTGGTCACCATCAATTGCGGCGCCCTTACCGATCCGATGGCCGAATCCGAGCTTTTCGGACACGAGCCGGGGGCTTTTCCCGGCGCCCGGTACAGACGCAAAGGAAAACTCGAGCTCGCCCATAAGGGCACACTGTTCCTGGATGAAATAGGCCAGATCGGCCCCAAAGCCCAGCTGGACCTGCTGCGCGCACTCGACACCAGACGCTTCACACGGCTTGGGGGAAACGAGGTCCTCGAAGTCGACTTCCGCATCATCTCGGCCACCCACAAAAACCTCGAAGAGGCCGTACAAGAGGGGAGTTTCCGAGAAGACCTGTTCTACCGGTTGAATGTGGCAAACATCACTCTGCCCGCTTTGCGGGAACGGGCTTCGGACATCCCGCTGCTTGCAGCTCATTTCGTGGGCAAGTTCTCTTCAGCCGTGAACAAACCCTTCACGGGAGTGGACCCCGAAGCCATGGAGCTTCTCCAGCGTCACACCTGGCCAGGGAATGTGCGAGAGCTCCAAAACGTCATAGAAAGGGCCGTTGTTGTGGGGACGCCTCCGCTGATCACCGTCGCGGACTTCTCCGGTCTGGTCGCACAGAGTTCCCCTTCAAGAGCCGACGAAATGCTTTCCCTCGCCGAACTCGAAAAGCGCCACATTCAATTGGCGTTGGGAAAAAGCGGGGGCAGCGTGGTGCTTGCCGCACAGTTGCTTCAGATCGATACGGATACGATCTGCGAAAAAATCAAAAAATACGGCCTTTCGCATTGATATAATTGATGATACTACTGGTTCCCATTGATTTTTTCGGTGAAATCGACACCCTGCGCGGCCGGATCGCGGCGTGTTTTCACACAAAGGTGGGCGTTTCCCCGGCGCAGTTCGACTCCGGACCTTTTTTCAATCCCGACCGCAACCAGTTCCACTCTACGGCGATCATCGAACGATTGGAAAAAGAGGCCCCTGCATCGGCCTCCAAAGTGCTCGCCGTGACAGGCCTCGACCTGTATATTCCCATTTTGACCTTCGTGTTCGGCGAGGCGCGTCTTAACGGCAGGTGCGCCGTCGTAAGCTCTTACCGCCTCGACAACCGGTCGTACGGCCTGCCCTCCGACCCGGCGCTTTTGCAGGAACGCCTCCTCAAGGAATCCATCCATGAACTGGGCCACACCTTCGGACTCGTCCACTGCCAGGACCCCGAATGCGTGATGAAATCCTCGACCTACGTAGAAGAACTCGAGCTCAAAAGCAGTCGGTTCTGCCGCAGGTGCATGGCTTCGATCCGACTATCGTGAAAGCGTCTGGGCATCGGCTACCTTGATGAGAATGTCCGCCTCGCCGGCCCTTGTCCCCAATTCCATGATGAGGCGATTGACAGCCGCCTCCTGTTCTCCCTCGTAGAGTAGAAAAAGAGCTTTCATTTTCTGCTCCCCGGCACCATTTTCCCTTTTTGCCGAACCCTTCCTCTGCCAGAGCGGCAGGAGCACCTCAAGCGCCTCGCCGGCGTTCGCGTATCGCTCGCCGGGGTCGCGGCGGCAGGCTTTGATAATGAACTCTCTTAGAGGCGCGGGAATGTCCGGCGCTATTTTGCCGGGGTCCGGAATCTCCCGTTGGAGATGTTTCAGAGTCTCGACCTCTTCTTTGGCAAAGGGCTTTTCCCCCGTCGCCATCTCGTAGGCGGTGATTCCCAGGGAATAGATATCGGCCCGCTCGTCCAGAACTTCTCCCTGGATCTGCTCCGGAGCGGTGTATTCCAGGGTCCCTGCCGCACCGTACTCGTCGGTTCCGATGGAGCACGCGAGCCCGAAATCGAGAATTTTGATATGATCGCCGGGTTCCACCATGATGTTGCCGGGCGTTATGTCCCTGTGGATGATTCCCCGGCTGTGAGCGTACTCGAGGCCCATCAGACACTGGACCAGGAAATCCACGGCAAGCGCAGGCGGGATTCTCTTAAGACGTCCGAGCATGTCCCTCAGCGTTTCGCCATCGAGATACTCCATGATGATGAAAACGGTCCGATATTTTTCCTCTATATCGTATACGCGCACGATATTGTCATGTCTCAGGTTCGCAATGGTTTTTGCCTCATTGTGGAAACTGCTCAGGAAGGCGGGATCCATAGCCATATTGTGCCGCATCATTTTGATGGCTACGGGCATGTTGAGGCCGGTGTGCACCCCTTTATAGACGATCGCATACCCTCCGCTTCTGAGAAAGTTTGTGGCCAGGTACTTCCCGATCACACGGTGCGCGATGGGTCTTCTCGAATCGAAACGCTCGGCCACCAGTTCCGTTAAAAATCTCATCAGCTCGGGATCGTCATTGGACATGTCCGCAAAGAGGTCCCTGTCGAGCACCCAGAGATCCATATCGGTTTCCGCCTCAACGTGGGCGCCCTGTGTTTCCCCCGTCAGGATCGCTATCACCCCGACAATATCGCCTTCTCCATAATGGCCAACCGGTTCCATGACGCCATCGTGTTCCACAAAAGCCAGACAGGAGCCCTTCTGAATGATGTAGGCGGCATCTACCCTCTGGCCTTGCCGCAGAAACCGCTCGCCGGCGCGCACATGTCGCAGGCCCATTTTGTCCAGAATCGAAGCACTGGCTTCATCGGAGACGAAGTGCAGGAATTTCACCTTCTGACTGTTCGTCCCTTCTTCCTGCTGCACCCGCCGGAAGAAATCACATTTGACGCAGGTCCCTCTTTTTTCGGCAAAACCTCCCTGCACTTTCCCCCCGCACATGGTCCCGGCAATGGCCCAACAGACCCTTCCTCCATTTTTTCCCCCATTCATTCCGTCAAAGGTATCCTCCGATGCGCAAGGACAACCCCCCAGTTCGGCGACCCTGTTTCCGCCGGGTTCCCGCCCGCATTTCGTGTGTTCCCAACAGTTGAGCTTTTCCATGGTCATACCCCGCAAGATTTGCCTCTCTGCACCAGGTCCCAGAGCGTGGTCGATTCGAGCTTTTCGTACATCGCCTCCAGAGCCTCGCTCCATACCTGACGCGTCAGGCAGTCCTGCGAACGATCGCACGCCTCCGGGTGATCGACGCATTCTACAAAGGAAAGACCTCCATCCAGAAGCACCACGATGGCACCAACGGTTATTTTCTCCGGGGCGCACCCCAGAAGATGGCCTCCCCGGGAGCCCCGCACGCTCACCACAAACCCGGCCTTCTTGAGAGGTATAAGGATTTGTTCCAGATATTTCACGGAAATCGCCTGCCGTTTGGCGATGTCGCCAATTTGCACCGGCCCTTCCCCGTAGTGCTGAGCCAGGTCGAGCATGAGGCGCGTGCCGTATCTGCAGCGGGTGGATAATTTCATCGACGCCAAAACCTCCCCTTTACAATCTATATTAGTTTAGTATAATTTGCCCATCTTCACCGCAAAGGTCAATGGGAAAGTAGGCCCGCTGCAGCTTAGGGGATCAAAAGGTCCCGGGAAAGTTCGCAGCGACGGCGAAAACACACTGTGGGATCGGCCCCCGTAGAGACCACAGAACCCGGGAGAGGCTCATGGCGAAAACGATCCAGGAAATCAACGACAAGATCAGAAAAGGAGAGGCGGTAGTCTGCGATGCGGAAGAAGTCATCTCTATCGTCAAGGACAAGGGTGTAAAACGAGCGGCTGCAGAAGTGGATGTAGTGACAACAGGGACTTTCGCCCCCATGTGCTCCTCGGGCGCCTATTTCAATCTGGGTCACTCCAATCCCCGTATCAAGCTGGGCGGAGGCAGGTCCACCCTCAACGGAGTGCCCGTCTACACCGGCTTTGCGGCTGTCGACGTGTTTCTCGGGGCGGCAGCGCTTCCCGACGATGACCCGCGAAACCGTCTCCACCCGGGCAAATTCGCCTACGGAGGCGCTCATGTCATCGAGGAGCTGGTGGCGGGCCGGGATGTGCAGTTGTCTGCGCAAGCCTATGGGACGGACTGCTATCCGCGCCGCAGCCTGGAGACCCTGGTGCGTCTCGAGGATATGAATGAGGCCGTATTGTTCAACATGCGAAACGGCTACCAGAACTATAACGTAGCGGTAAATCTCTCGGATCGGGTAATTTACACCTACATGGGCGTGCTGCAGCCCGGGATGCGCAATGCGACCTACTGCAGCGCCGGCCAGTTGAGCCCGCTTCTTAACGATCCTTTCTACCGAACGATCGGCATGGGGACCCGCATCTTTTTGGGCGGAGGGATAGGCTATGTGGCCGGAAGCGGCACCCAGCACAACCCGGGAGTCCGCCGGGGTGAAAACGGCGTGCCCGTCATGGGAGCCGGGACACTTTCGGTCACTGGAAATCTCAAGGCGATGAGCAGGGAGTGGCTGCGCGGGGCTTCCTTCGCAGGATACGGGGTGACCCTGGCGGTGGGCCTGGGGGTGCCTATCCCAATCCTTGACGAGGAAATCCTTCTGCATACCGCGGTGTCCGACGCAGACATCTTCGCGCAGGTGGTCGATTACAGCGAGGCCTATCCGAATTGCCGGGCCGGGAGCCTGGGAGAGGTGAGCTACGCCCAGTTGAAAAGCGGCTCCATCAGTGTCGCGGGCAAGAAGGTTACGACCGCCGGCTTGTCCTCGTATGCGCGAGCCAAACAAATCGCCGGGATACTCAAGAACTGGATTCTGGCCGGCTCGTTTCTGCTCACCGAGCCTGTTGTCGGGCTGCCTTCGGCAGATTCGGGCACGGTTTTCCGTCCTTTGCGTGAGAGGCCTGTCGAGCGCGGGTGCCACCGGGATGAAGTATCTTTGGATCAGGAGTAAAGTCATGGCGGTAAAGCGTCTCACCTTGAATTTTCCCCCACAGTTGATCGACCAACCCATAACGTATCGGTTAGCCAGGGATTACGATCTGGTGGTGAATATCCTGCGTGCCAGGGTGACCCCCCTGGAGGAGGGGCGACTCGTGGTGGAAATCACGGGCAAAAAGAAGAATCTTGATGCCGGTTTGAATTTCCTAAAAGAGATAGGCCTCGAGGTAAAACCGCTCGCCCAGGACATCCGCTGGCGCAAGGAGCGCTGTATCGAGTGTACCGCGTGCACTTCCATTTGTCCGACAGGGGCGCTTTCCCTGAGTCGGCCGGAGATGCACGTCGCATTCCTCGAAGAAAAATGCATCGCCTGTGAGCTCTGCATTGCAGCCTGTCCCTACAGGGCAATGGAGATCGTTTTTTAATACCGGTATGGTGTGTGTTCCTGTATGATGGGCACATGCGGTGTAAATTCATGTCGTGAGGGCCTGGCGACGGAGGTGGGGGAAAGACTTCCGGTCGGCAGCGCCTCCAGGGGCAACCGAAAGGAGGTGAACCGATCCGCTAACCCAGAAGACAATGGCTGAAGTCATAAAGAACGGCAAGGGGCAGGTGCCGGCTTTTCCATCTCTTTCGGTCGGCGACATTCAAGCCATTGTCCGGTACATCGAACACACGTTCAAACCCGAATAGTAAGGATTTCCCCCACTTAGCCCACGATAGCGGGCGTTTTTCTTGAGGAGGAAAAACATGAGCATCAGAAGGTGGAGCAAACTCGTCCTTTTATTGACCGTGTCCAGCGTAGTGTGTATTCTGTCGGCAAACAAAGCCTCGGCGGTGCCTAGTTTTGCGCGCCAGACGGGCATGGCATGCACCGCATGCCACACAATGTTTCCCGAACTTACTCCATTCGGACGCACCTTCAAATTAACCGGTTACGTATTGAACAAAACAGGCGCTAAACATCCCAGCGAACTGCCGTTGGCCGGCATGGTCCAGGTTTCGTACACTCGCACCAATAACAGTTCGGTCAACGATCTCCAGGAGAACACGTGGGCATTTCATAACATGAGCCATGAAAACGACGTTCTTAACACGCCCCAGGTTATAAGCATCTTCTATGGGGGGCAGATATACGGAAAAGTCGGTGCCCTGGTCCAGGCTACCTGGGCAAATGACGGCGGCAACCTGCCGGGAATGGATATGGCTGATATCCGCTATGCGAACACAATCCCGATTTGCGGCAAAAATTTCGTCTATGGACTGACGTTCAACAACAACCCGTCTTCGGAAGACGTCTGGAACTCGACCCCTGCCTGGGGGTTTCCCTACGCCAGTTCGAACATCGAACCCAGTCCCGCGGCCGACCCGGTGATAGACAACTCTCTGTCCGCCCTGGTTGGAGGCGGCGGTGTCTACGGCTATTGGGACAACACGCTCTATGCCGCCGTCTCGGTATACCGCAGCGCCTTAAACGGGCCTTTTTCCTTCTTTGCAGCGGGAGACCATCCTCTGGGCACCTATGTACAGGGAGCCATCCCCTATTGGCGCGTTGCTCTCACGCGTCATTACGGCCCGCATTGGTTCGAACTCGGCACGTACGGGATTTCGGTAAACGAATTCTCTAACGGCTACGACGGCGGCCCGACAGACAATTACCTCGATACGGCCATCGATGGGGAATACCAGTACATTAACGGAAACACGATCTACTCCCTGGAAGGCACCTGGATTCACGAGAACCAGGACCGTTCCGGAAGCCTGGTCTCCGGAGTTTCCAGCAACCCCTCGGATCATCTCAACACCTTCCGGTTTAACGGCAACTGCTATTACCGAACACTCCATTGCGGACAAGTGGGAGGTACGGTTTCCTATTTTTCGACAACCGGAAGCAGCGATGCAACTCTCTATGGAACGTCCGACTTGAACCCGAATGGCAGTCCGAACAGTAATGGAGAAATACTCGAGCTCGACTACATGCCGGCCTGGCATAACTACGGACCGGATGGATGCGGCTTTGCGAAGTTCTCGCTGCAATATGTAATCTACAACAAGTTCAATGGTGTTTCCAGCGGAGCATCCGACAACAACACACTCTATCTTCTCGCCTGGTTCATGTTCTAACCTGATTCGCCCCCTAAGTCCCCCTTTGAAAAGGGGGACTTAGGGGGATTTTAGACAAGGTGGGGTCTTTTACAGGAGGCGCCTCGCGTGTTCTTTCGGAAGACCTGCGGCGATAATCTTTTCAGCCGTCCGGGCTGCGTCGTAGGCTACGAAGCGCACCTCCACGGTATCCCGCAGCCTATCCCAGATCACGTATTTGGCGCTGTTGTCGATGCCGTCCCGGGGCTGACCGACGCTCCCGACGGAAATGATGTATCCGGCTTCTCCCTGCAACGTGAAAATCCCCTGTTTCAGCCGGTGGTGAACGATTTGACCATGATCATGGGCTATGGCTCCCGGGGTGTGGGTGTGGCCGACAAAGCAAAGCCGCTGCTCCAATCTCTGAAAAAGAGACTCCAGTTCCACGTCGGTCCAATCGAAGAGATACCTGGTAAGAGAGTCGGGAGGGGAGCCGTGTACGAAAAGAGCCCCTTCGAAAACGAGCCTCATGTCCAACCCGCGGAGCCAATCGCGGGTTTTTCTGCCGATACGCCGCAGGGAAAGCAGCAGCGACTCCCTGGCAGGGTCATTGAACCATTCCAGCAGCTCCGGGTCTGCGAGAACCAATTCGTGGTTTCCCATCAGGGTCGGAATGGAAAGCGAACGGATGAGATTTGCCGCCTCTTCCGGGTTTGGCCCATACCCCAGGATGTCGCCAAGGCAGATGATCGAATCGACCCCGGCCTGTGCGATGTCGGCAAGGACCTCTTGAAGAGCTTCCATATTTGCGTGAATATCGGAGATTACCGCAACTCTCATGGCCACTGCGATTCCTTCACGACAGAAAAAATAGCATTTCTCCCTGTTATTGCCAAATCTCTTTCGCTTTGGCATTCCTGCAAAACTATGAGAGAATGAATTTCTCCTCAATATCAATATCGATGTTTAAAATATTTTTTCCGCAAGCTTACGTTCGGGGAAGAAAGTGCGCCTGACTTACATCCCGACATTCTGCGTCATGGTTCTCTTATTTTTGGTATCGTTTGCGGTGCCGGGCCCCGTCGCCTCTGAACCCGCCCGACGGCCGTCTACTTCGGACGGACATCCGATAGTGCTGGTTCTGGAGAGCTTCCAACAGGGCAACCCCATACCCGACAGCGTCGTCAGCGGCCTGATCGCCAGTTTTCAGAAAAACAAACAAGAGCAAAGCCTGTACGTCGTTCATCTCAACCTGGTGCGCGTGTCCGGGAGCGGCTACCGGACAAAACTCTCCGAGATGTTGCACGCCGAATTCCAGGGCAAAAAAATTGGAATGATCATCATCCAGGGGACGCCGGCTGCCAGGTTCCTGGTCGAGCACCTGAAGGACCTGTGCCCCGCGGCGGTGATGGCCATAACGGTTCCCGACCTGGCTCCGCTTAGAGAGCTGCACCGGAAATTGATCGTAGTGCCCTGGCGGGTGGATCCTGCAGGCACCTTGCGCACCGCTCTGGCTCTCTTTCCCAAAACGCGCAGAGTCTTTGTGGTGACGGGCGCCGACGATTCGCTGCTTCCCTTTCTGAAGAAGGCGAGGCAGGCTTTTTTGCCGTGGCGGGGTAAGCTCGATTTTGCATACTCCAACCACATGACCTGCGAGGAAATGCTCAAACGCTGCTCTTCGCTGCCGCCGAAAACGATCATCCTCTATTCCCCGTTTTTTAAAGATGCTTCAGGCCGTTCCTTCGTCCCGGCGCAGGTTGTGAAACAAATCTGCCGCACGGCCGACTCCCCTGTCTTCGCAACCCTTGAGCCCTTCCTCGGCTCGGGCATAGTCGGCGGTTCCCTGTTGCAAACCGAGGACATCGGCAGAGTCGCAGGCAAGGCTGCTCTGGCCTATCTGGACGGAAGCTTCGAACTTCACAATTCGGTAACGACTCTGCAGGCGACCTGTCAAACGATGTTCGACTTTTTGGAGCTCAAACGATGGGGGGCCGACTTTTCGCGGCTGCCGGCAGGCAGCGTTGTCGTTAACACTCCAAAAACGCTCTGGGGGCAATACAAGGCCGAAGTCATCGCTGCAGCGATGCTTTTCTCCGTTCTGACCGGTTTTGTAGTCCTGCTTTTCGTCATGAACGCTCGCCTGAAGCGTTCCAGCGACGCAGCCCGCGAGAGTGAAGCCCGCTTTCGCGCTATCTTCGAAAGTATTCCGGATGCGGTCCTCCTGACGGATGGTGATCGACGGATTCTATTGCCCAATCCTAGCTTCACCAGGAACTTCGGGTATGAAGCTGCTGAAGTGATCGGACGCTCCACCGAATTTCTCTATGCCGATCCGGCCGACTACCTCGAGCAGGGCCTTTTGCGCTTCGGCAAGGCGAAGGGCAATGACGGCGTACCTTATGAAATGAGCTATCGGAGAAAAGACGGCTCCGTTTTCCGGGCCGAAAGCATCGCCGCTCACGTTGCCGTAAGAACCGGCGCTCCGCTCAGGCTCATGACGATAAACAGAGACATAACCGAGCGCAAGCGCATGGAGCGGTCTATCGAGGAACAAAAAAGGTTGGCCGAAGTACTCATCGAGGACTCGGCCGTCGCACTGTTCGTGGTGGACCCGAACCACAAGATCCTGTTCTGGAATAAAGCCTGCGCAAATCTCACAGGGATGAGCTCGGCCGAGATGATCGGCACGGATCATCAGTGGATGCCGTTTTATAAACGCAGGCGCCCCTGCCTGGTGGATTTACTGATAGACGGCAAGCAAGAGGAATATGCAAAGGTTTCCGAAGCCGACGCCGTATCGACATTCGGCCCGGACTGCCTGCATACGGAAGGTTGGGTGCGCAACCTGGGAGGCAGGGACCGGTACGTTATCTTCTATGCCGTACCCGTTCGGAACGGCCGGGGGGAAATTGCAGCGGCAATCGAGACGCTCCAGGACGTTACCGAGAGCAAGTTGGCCACTGCGGCGCTTGAGGAAAGCGAGAAAGTATACCGGGACCTTTTCAACAACACCCAGGTAGCCATGTTCAGAACACGGCTGGACGGTTCCGAGATTTTGAATGCCAATGAAAAGTTCCTCGAACTGTTCGGGTGGAATCGCGAGGAGATCCTTGGTGGCCCCTCGGTCGTGCATTGGGCCGATCCGGGGCAGCGCGACGAGATGGTTCGAAGACTCAAAGCCGAGGGACGCGTCGTTGATTATGAATGCAAAATGCTCAATAAACAGGCAGAAGTGCGTGAGTGCCTTGCATCCTTGAGTCTTTACCGGGACGAGGCAATCCTTATCGGCTCGATTATCGATGTCACGGGCCTCAACAGGGCGAAAAGGGAAAGGGACGCGTTGCAGGAACAGTTGAACCAGGCTCAGAGGCTGGAGTCGGTGGGCAGGCTTGCCGGCGGTGTGGCGCACGATTTCAACAACATGCTGGGCGTCATTCTCGGCCATACGGAATTGGCCATGCTGCAACTCGCCCCGGAGGACTCTCTTCTTGCAGCCTTGACCGAAATCAGGAAGGCTGCCGCGCGCTCCGCGGATTTGACAAAACAGTTGCTGGCTTTCGCCCGCAAACAGACAATCGCCCCACGAGTCCTCGATTTGAATAAGACCGTGGAGGGAACGCTCAACATGCTGCGAAGGCTGATAGGAGAAGACATCGCTCTTGCCTGGCTTCCCGCCCCGAGCGCCTGGTCGGTCAGGGTCGACCCCGGCCAGGTCGATCAACTCCTGACCAATCTCTGCGTCAACGCTCGCGACGCCATTTCCGGAACAGGCGAGATCACCATTGAGACGGGCACCGCCAGCTTTAACGAAGAGTATTGCGCAGGGCATTCGGGGTTTATTCCGGGAGATTTTGTGATGCTTGCCGTCAGTGACGACGGGGTGGGCATGGACAGGGAGGTCCAGGGCAAGATTTTCTAACCCTTCTACA
>JAKAJS010000249.1 GCA_021813685.1 Deltaproteobacteria bacterium
AACTGTCCTCTGGGGGTAAACGTTCAGGGCTACATGGCTCTCACGCGGGCGGGAAAATACGCCGAAGCGCTCGAACTGATACGAAAAGACAACGTCCTGCCCGGAATATGCGGCAGGATCTGCACCCACCCCTGCGAGGCCGCGTGTCGAAGAAGCGAGGTCGATGAGCCCCTTGCCATACGCGATGTCAAACGGTTCCTTGCCGACAGTGCGGTGGCTGCACTGCCCGAGCCGGCAAAGAAGCGGCCCGAAAAAATCGCTGTGGCGGGTTCGGGGCCTGCCGGCCTGGCGGCCGCCTCCGATCTTGCCCGGTTGGGATACGAGGTCACGGTCTTTGAGAAAGAAAAGGCGCCGGGGGGGCTTTTGCGCTTTGGAATCGGGCCGCACCGCCTCCCGCGGGCCGTGATCGACCGGGAAATTGATCTTCTGCATCGCCTCGGGGTTCGGTTCCGGCTGGAAAGCGAGTATACCCCACGCGACGCCTCGGAGTTTTCCGCGGTCGTCCTGGCGACGGGCCTATGGGAAGATCGAAAGCTTGCCGCACCCGGTGAAGAGCTCGCGGGAGTTCTCGGATGCGTGTCGTTTCTTTCCGATGTGCACCGAGGCAAAATCAAATCGGTATCGGGAAGAGCCGCCGTTATCGGCGACGGCAATTCGGCGTTTGAAACCGCGCGAACCCTGGCGCGCCTTGGCGCCCGGGTAACGCTGATCTCGTGGTTTCCCGCGGAGATGATCCCGGCCGACGCACACGAGATCGAAGAAAGCATAAAAGAGGGGATAACGATAAAGACAAGCCTTAGGGCCGCCGAGTTCCTGGGTTCGGGGGGGAGGCTTAAGGCTATCCGTTTCGTTCCTACCGTTCCCGGCCCGCCCGATGCCAACGGAATCCCCTGGCCCGTTGCGCTGCAGGGAGGTGAGCCCGTTGAGATCGCATTCGATTCCGCCGTCGTGGCAATAGGCCAAAGGGCCAACCCTGCATGGTTCGGCGCCTATGGAGAAGGGTTTACCACGGACTCCGGACTCATACGGGTTGTAGAAAACGCAGCGACGCGCGCGCAAAAGGTCTTCGCCGCAGGAGATGCGGTCATGGGCCCCTCGACGGTTGTCTCCGCCATGGCCTCCGGCCGCGCCGCCGCAAGGGCCGTTCACAGGTTTCTTGCGGGCGAAGAATCTCTTTCCGAAGAGGCTGTTTTTTCCAGGCCGCAGGATCTGGATTATGCGGAGATTGGCTCGCACATTCCCGCCTGTTCGCGCGAAAGAGGTGCCGGGCGGATTTCGGAGTTGCACTCGGGGCTTTTCACCGAAGTGGAGCCGGGCCTGACCGAAGAGCAGGTTCGCTCGGAGACCTCTCGATGCCTCCAGTGCGGGGCGTGCTCCGAATGCGGCCGGTGCGTGGAGGCGTGTTCTGCGGCCATGGCCGTCTCCCACGCGGATGAGATCCTCGAAGAGATCGAACATACCGGTGTGGTCATTATCACCGACCCGGCTTCGGCGCCCGGCATAAAGGGCGAAGACGTCATCCGCGCCTACAGTTCGAAGGCCATCCAACCAGACGTTTTCGCCATGATACAGCGCGGATTCGCCGCAGCGGCCGAAACCGTTCATTTGCTCGGAGACGGCGCCGCACGCGTGAAGGGCGGCGGCATTCTCTTTTCGCCCCCGGAGCCGCAGCTGAGTCCGGAGCTTCGAATCGGGGTTTTCGTGTGCCGCTGTAACGATTCGCTCGGCTGGGACCCTCAACTGGACGCCCTGATAGCCTCGCTTCCCGAAAATTCCCCCGTGGAGCATGCCGAGTCGATCCCTTCGGCCTGCACCCCGGAGGGCGCGGCCTCCCTTTTGAGAACGATTCGGGAAAAGGGCCTCACGCGGTTCGTTCTGGCCTCCTGCGTGTGCTGCCCGCTCGACCTCTATTGCGGCGCCTGCACGGACCAGCGCAGCAGACTGAAAGCCGCCCTTTTCCAGGGGACCAACGTCCCCCGCGCCATGGCGGAGACATGCAATCTCCGAGGCGAGGTGCTTTCCCTGTTAGAGAGCAGTCGGTCTTTGGCCGTAAGCCGCTTCGAAGGGCTTCTCCACAGATCGATCCAGCGCGCCGCGCGCCTGAAGTCCCAACCCGCTCCGGCGCGCCGCTACAACTTTACGACCGCAGTGATCGGCCAATCCGAAGCAGCGCTCAAAAGCGCGCAGACCCTGGGACAAATGGGTATGGAGGTCTTTTTGTTCGGCGGCCGCGACAGGCCCCTGGGTCTTGTGCCCGCCTGCCCCAACGTTCATGCGTTTCCAGGATCGAGCGCCCGGTCTTTAAAGGGCACGGTGGGAGATTTTCGCGTCATCGTGAGCATGCAGGATTCCACCCATCAGGTTTTCAGCGCGGGAGCCGTAATCCTCGGGGAAAGATCGCGAAAGACCATGGCCTACATGCCTCACCCCGACATGCCTCCCCATGAGTTCGAACACCTGATGCAAACAAAGGGCCGCATCGGAATCCCCTTTTTCGTTCCCGGCGCCACTTCCATCCCGGGGCTTCTTCTTGCCGCCCCGCCCGGCATCAACGTCTCCGAGAGGCTCAAGGGCACGGCCGCAGCAATCCTGGCTGCCACCGTCATGCCGCGCGGCCCCCGGCAAAACAAGGGATATACGGTTTCCATCGATCGGAACCTGTGCAGAGGATGCGGCCGCTGCGTACAGGCCTGTCCCTATAAGGCCATAAGCTTTCACGCCAATCCTCCGCTTTCCGGCTACGCGGTTGTCGACGAGGCCCTTTGCAAGGGCTGCGGCAACTGCATTTCGATTTGTCCGTCCAACGCGGCGGACAGTCCCTATCGCGACAGGTTTTTCCTGGAGCAGGCGATAGAAGAAATAGTCCACCGATGAATGACGAACTCAAAATAATTCTGTTTCTATGCAGCTGGAGTCCGCACGCCGCCTTCCAGACACTCCAGGACACCCTTGCGCCCCTGCCCGGCGAGATCCGCATGATCCGGATTCCGTGCAGCGGACGCATTACGAAGTCGCTGCTCTTCAAGGCCTTTGAAACAGGCGCCGACGGCGTGGTCCTTATCGGCTGTGAGGCGGGCGCCTGCCGCTACGGGATCGGTACTCCTGTTGCCCGCAGAAATGTCGCCGACACGTGGGGGATTCTCAACCTGCTGGGCCTGGGGGAAGAACGGCTCGGTTTTGCCTCGTTTGGTCCCGACCAGCATTTGGAGCTGCTCGACTATTTGACCGCGTTCAAACACAGGATCGAAACGCTGGGGAAAACCCCCGTCGTTTCAGCAGACCACGGGAAAGAGCACGCACTCTCCAGGCAAACCGCGGCCTCCATTTCCGCTGCCCACAATGTCAACGTTTGCCAGGATTGCGGGAAATGCTCCTCTGCTTGCCCGGTGGCCCTTTCGGGCAAGGAATTTTCCCCCAGAGCCATCGCCTGCGCAGCTGCCGCCGGGGACCTCGACTCGCCGGCTCTCCGCGAGGAGATCTGGTCCTGTCTCACCTGCGGCCTCTGCTCCGACCGGTGTCCTTCCGCGGTCGGATTCCCCGACTTCATCAAGGAGATGCGCTGCGCCACGAGCGCCAATGGAAAGTTCAGCGCCCATGAAGGGTTTTTCCATTCGCTCATGCGCGCCATGGCATCTCCCGGGCTTGCCGTGCGACACTGGGACTGGCTCCCCTCCGATATTCAGACCGATCCGGAGAGCAAAATGCTTTTCTTCGGGGGATGCGCTCCCTATTTCGACACCTTTTTCAAAAACCACCTGGGGATCGCCACAAGCGATATTTTGGTCGATGCGCTCCGGCTCATGAACTTTTTCGATATTCGCCCGGCGGTCCTGCAAAACGAGAGGTGCTGCGGCCACGACCTGCTGTGGTCCGGCGACCGCGAAAATTTTGTGAAGCTTGCCCGGTTGAACGTCGAACTCATCGCGGCGATGGGGATCGAAGAGCTGGTTACGGCGTGTCCGGAGTGCTACCGCACCTTCTCCCGCGACTATCCCGAAAACGGAATAGAAACCGGGTTCAAGGTAACTCACCTGTTCGAACTGGCCGAAGCCGAGATCGGCAAGGGCGCCGTGGGATTTAAAAAGCTCAACAGGAAGATAACCTTCCAGGACCCCTGCAGGCTCAGCCGCACGCAAGCCGGGTGCGAATTGCCGCGCAAACTCATAAAGCGCCTCAAAGTCTCCGATTTCACCGAGATGCGGGACCGGGGGGCTTCTTCCCTTTGCTGCGGAAACTGCGCCTGGACCGGGTGCGACAGCCACTCCAAGGCCATGCAGGTAACCAGGCTGCGGCAGGCAAGAGAAACCGGGGGCAATCTCCTTGTGACCGCATGTCCCAAATGCCAGATCCATCTGCGCTGCGCCATGGAAGACCCTTTCCTCGAAAATGAAATCCGCATGGAAATGATGGATCTGACTTCGATTCTGGCCAAAACGATACAATGGGAATAACGATGAAAAAATCTCCAAAAAACGGCGAAGCTCCCCGAATCGGCGTCTATATCTGCCACTGCGGGCTAAATATTGCGGGAACGGTCGATTGCCGGAAGCTCACCGCCCAAAGCACCGGGCTCGAAAACGTGGTTCACGCCCGCGACGTTCAGTATGCCTGCTCCGAACCCGGCCAGCAGGCCATAACGAAAGATATCGCCGACCTGGGGCTTGACCGCATCGTGATCGCCTCCTGCTCTCCGAGGCTCCATGAACCGACCTTCCGGAAGATGCTGGAAGGTGCGGGAATGAACCCTTATCTGCTGGAGATGGCCAACCTGAGGGAGCAGTGCAGCTGGGTGCACATAAGCGAGCCTTCGGCCGCAACGGCCAAAGCCTTCGACCTGGTGCGCATGGCGGTCGCCAGGGCCGGTCGGCTCGAACCTCTGCAGAGCAGAAAAATAACGCTAAACAAACGAACCCTGGTCATCGGGGGAGGCATCGCCGGTATCCAGGCGGCGCTCGATCTCGCCGATAACGGTTACGAGGTAGTCCTGGTGGAAAAGAGTCCCTCGATCGGCGGCAACATGGCGCGCCTCGACAAGACTTTTCCCACCATGGACTGTTCCATTTGAATACTCGGGCCGAAGATGACGGATGCCGGTCGGCATCCCAATATAAAGCTGCTCACGCTCTCCGAAGTAATCGATGTAAAAGGCTATGTCGGAAACTTCGACGTGAAGATTCGGAAGAAAGCCAGGTACGTAGCGGAAAAAGAATGCACGGCCTGCGGCGAATGTGCCAAAGTCTGCCCGGTAGTGCGCCCCGATGAATTCAACTCGGGCCTTTCCTCCCGGAGAGCGGTTTACTCGCCCTTCCCCCAGGCCGTGCCTTCTGCCTACGTAATAAACATCAGCGAGTGCCTGGGCCATAACCCCGTGGTGTGCGCCAAGTGTGCGGAAGTCTGCGACAAAAAGTGCATCGACTTTCACATGTCCGATGAAGAACTGGTCGAAAGCGTGGGCAGCATCGTCGTGGCCACAGGGGTCGAGGCCTACGACCCCACTGCACTCGACGAGTACGGCTATACGCGCTATGAAAATGTGCTGAGCAGCCTGGAGTTCGAACGGCTTACAAACGCCGGCGGCCCCACCGCAGGCAGGCTGATACGCCCCTCCGACAGGAAAATCCCCAAATCGATCGGGTTCGTGCAGTGCGTGGGCTCCCGTACCGCCCAAAAAGGCGCCCCCTACTGCTCCAATATCTGCTGCATGAATACGATCAAAAGCACGCTCGTTTTGAAGGAACACCACCCGGAGATCGAAATCAAGGTCTTCTATATCGATATCCGCGCCTTCGGAAAAGGCTTTGAGGAGCTCTACAGGAAAAGCAGAAGTCTTGGCGTGCAGTACATACGGGGGTTGCCGGGAAATGTGATCGAGACGCCCGAAAAAGGTCTGCAGGCAGCCGTCGATAACGGCGCCCGGGGAAAGATAGTCTTCCACGACCTGGATATGCTGGTGCTGGCGGTCGGAGTAAAGCCGGCGAAGGCGACGAAAAGACTGCAGGAAATGCTGGGACTCCAGCTTACTCCCGACGGGTTTTTCCTGGAAGCTCACCCCAAGCTTCAGCCGGTCGATGCGGCCACCCGGGGAATTTTTTTCGCCGGCTGCGCCGAGGGCCCCAAAGACATAAAGGAATCGGTGACACAAGGGTCGGCCGCGGCCGCACGGGTCGCGCGTCTGCTCCACCGGGGCGAGATGCTCTCCGAGCCGATTACCGCCGAGGTGGATCCCGAAAAATGCAAGATCTGCGGCAAATGCGCGGAGGTCTGCCCCTACGGGGCCATTTCGGTCGATAGTAAACGCAAGATCCCGGCTTCAGTAAACCCGGCCGCCTGCGCCGGGTGCGGCACTTGCGCCGCCGAATGCGCGTTTGACTCCATCGTCATGAACCATTTCACCGACGAGCAGATCCTGGGCCAGGTGGACAGCGCCCTTTCCGAGAGCCCCGAAAAAAGGCTCCTCGTCTTTGCCTGCAATTGGTGCTCCTACGCCGGAGCCGATTACGCCGGCGTATCGCGCCTGCAATATCCGCCAAGCGTCCGTCTGGTGCGCACCATGTGCTCGGGGCGCGTAGACGACTCCTTCATCTTCGAGGCATTCGCCAAAGGCGCGCCCGTGGTCCTTGTGAGCGGCTGCCACATCGGCGACTGCCACTATATCGATGCGAACCGGTGGACCGTCAAGCGCGTGGAGAAAATCAAAAAGAAAATGGAAAAGCTGGGAATCCGCCCCGAGAGGCTTCGCCTCGAATGGGTGAGCGCTGCCGAGGGAACCCGGTTCGCCGCGCTGATGCGGGAGATGGAAACCCTCAGGCTCGCGATAAGCTCCGAAGAAATCGCCGAGACGATCCAGATCCTGGGGAAGCAGGCGAAAAAAGGCGCACCCGCTGCATAACGCAACCACCTTCATGGCCGGGGCTTCCGGACGGAGACCGGAGAAGGTTATCCCGCCCCGGTTCCGCATCTATTTTCTTTGTCCCCGTCCCGGTCTGTGCTACAAGATAACCCAATATCCGGAAACAATAATCTTTTCATAAATTTTTTGATCGCCGGCCATGGTGTTGCCGATTCTTTAGGTAACGAAGAGATCTGACTCCCCCAAACACCGGGAGCTTTTTATCGCCATGCTGCGTTTCTTAAAACTGCGTTTCACCGGGCGCAAACAGGCCGAAGAGGACAGCTCCAGGCTGGCGGCAATCGTGGACTCCTCCGATGATGCCATCATCGGTAAAAATCTCGATGGAATCATAACGAGTTGGAACAAGGGGGCCGAAAAGATCTACGGCTACTCCGCAAAGGAGGCGATCGGAAAACCGATTTCCTTCCTGATTCCTCCCGGATGTGAGGACGAAGCGTCAGAACTCCTGGCGAAGATCCGATCGGGGGAACCCGTTCACCATTATGAAACGATGCGCCGAAGAAAAGACGGCCGCACAATTCACCTGTCTGTTACGATTTCGCCCGTCAGAAACGCCGAAGGCCTGATTGTCGGAGCATCGAGCATCGGACGTGAGATCACCGAGCAAAAACGCGCCGAGGAGTTGCTCCGTGAGAGCGAGGAGCGCTACAGGCTGGCGATGGAGGCCACAAGCGACGGCGTTTGGGACTGGGACCTGGTAACCGATGACGTCTATTACAGCCCGGCCTATTTTCGCATGCTTGGATACGATCCCGAAGAATTTCAAGGCAAAGCAAACACCTGGTTGCACCTGATTCATCCGGAAGACCGCGAGAGGGCTCTTGCCGCCAACAAGGCTTGTATCCGAAACCAATCGCCCTCTTTTAGCGTTGAGTTTCGCATGCGCTCAAGTGACGGCTCCTGGCGCTGGATTTTGGGGCGCGGGAAAGCCGTCAGGCGAGATGCAAACGGACATGCGCTGCAGATGATCGGAACCCACGTCGATATCACGGCAAGCAAACAGGCTGAGGAAGCTCTGCGGGAAAGCGAGGAAAAGTTTTCCATCGCCTTTCGGCACGCCCCGATCATGGCTGCCCTTAGCTCTCTGGAAGATGGAACATATATCGACGTCAACGACAAGTTCCTCGAAGTGCTGGGTCTTGAGCGAGAAGAAGTCATCGGCAGAAGTTCCACCGAGTTGGGTTGGCTCACAGCGGAGGACCGGAAAAAAGTCATCGACATCGTCAATAAGGAGGGGCGTCTTTCTGGGGTCGAGATTTCCTCATACGACAAAAACGGCAAACCGGTTGAATGTCTCTATCATTGCAATGTCGTGAGTATCGGCGGAATCCGTCGCCTGCTTACGACGGTGCTCGATGTCACCGCGCGAAAGCAGGCCGAGCAAGCGGTCAGGGAGTCGCGAGAGAGGCTGTCTCAAATTCTCGATTTTCTGCCGGAACCGACTTTTGCGATCGATCTGGAGGGAAAAGTCATTGTCTGGAACAAGGCCTATGAGCAGATGACCGGTGTCAAGGCCGAAGACATTCTGGGAAAAGGAGACTATGAATACGCATTGCCGTTTTACGGGCGCCGAAGGCCCGTTTTGATTGATGCGGCAATTACGAAAGACTCTGAAACCCTTCGGAACTACTCTTCGGCACGAAGAGAGGGGGACATTCTTTTGGCCGATGCCGAGGCGACACTGAAGGGGGGAGAAATTCGCGTTCTTTCCTGCAAGGCCAGGCCTCTTTACGACAGCGCCGGCACGATTATCGGCGCTATCGAGTCGATACGGGATGTAACCGAGATCAGAAAAACCCAGGACATGCTCCAGGACAGCGAAAAGCGTTATCGAAGCGTAGTGGAAAACATGCAGGACGTTTTTTACCGTACCGATAAAGACAACATCATTACAATGATAAGCCCCTCTGCGGCCAAAATTCTCGGAATTCCCTGCGACAAAATAACAGGCAGGAGAGTCGAGAGTTTCTGGATGTACCCGTCTGAGCGTGAAAAGATGATGGAAAGGCTCCGGCGGGATGGTTTTGTTCGGGATTACGAGATAACGCTTCGAAAAATCGACGGGTCGCCTGTTATCGTTTCGGATACGTCCAGTTTACTCAAAGATGAACAGGGCCAAATTCTCGGGATTGAAGGGTTGCTCCGTGACATAACCGAGCGCAAGCGGGGTGAGGAGGAGCGGCAGAAACTGCAGGCGCAGCTCAACCAGGCGCAAAAACTCGAGTCCGTGGGAAGGCTTGCCGGCGGAGTAGCCCACGATTTCAATAACATGTTGGGACTGATTCTCGGCCATGCGGAATTGGCCCTGAAAAAAGTCGACCAGTCGCACGCACTTTCTGCAAACCTTACTGAAATCAGGAAGGCTGCCCTGCGCTCCGCCGACCTGACCAGACAGTTGTTAGCGTTCGCACGCAAGCAAACCATCTCCCCGAAGGTCCTCGATTTGAACCAGACGGTGGAAGGAATGCTCAAGATGCTGCGCAGACTCATCGGGGAAGACATCGATCTCACCTGGCTTCCCGCCGCGGACCCATGGCCGGTCAAAGTCGACCCCGGCCAGATCGATCAGATCCTGGCCAACCTCTGCGTCAATGCCCGTGACGCAATTTCCGGGGTGGGCAAGGTCACCATCGAAACGGGGATAGCAATCTTCGATGAAGAGTACTGCGCACAGCACTCGGGGTTTGTACCCGGCGAGTTCGTCATGCTGGCGGTAAGCGACGACGGTTGCGGGATGGACAAGCAGACCCTGGGCAATATATTCGAACCCTTCTACACCACCAAAGCCTTTGGCGAGGGGACCGGACTGGGGTTGGCGACCGTCTACGGCATCGTGAAACAAAACAACGGCTTTATCAATGTGTACAGTGAGCCGGGTCGAGGAACGACTTTCAAGATTTACATACCCCGCGCCGAGAAGCTCAGGACGGATAGAGCTCCCGTGCCCATGAAAAAAGAGTTGCGAGGAAGTGAAACCGTACTTCTGGTCGAAGACGAAGAACCCATGCTCGACCTGGGAACGACTATACTACAGGAGCATGGCTATCGAGTCCTCGCAACCCAAAGCCCCGCCCAAGCGTTGGCGATAGCACGAAGGCACAGCGGCCCCATTCATCTTCTCATTACCGATGTGGTCATGCCCGAAATGAACGGCAAAGAACTGAGAGACAGACTCGCGGAAGTAAAACCGGGAGTCAAAAACATTTTCATGTCCGGATATACGGCCAATGTCATAGCCCATCACGGAATTCTTGGCGAGGGCATCGATTTCCTGCAGAAACCGTTTTCCATACAGACTCTGCTCGAAAAGGTCCGGAACGCGCTCGATAGGTGACCACTAGTCCAGGCCGAGCGTTCCTCCCGGGTTCATGATGGACCGGGGGTCGAAATGAGCTTTGAGCGCTTTTAAAACAGCCATCTGTTCCTTCCCGAGATGATTTTTAAGAAACGGCGCCGCCATTTTCCCCACTCCGTGGTGATGACTGAGCGAGCCGCCACTTTGTAAGATCTGCTCTACAATTCCCGTCTGAAAAGACTTGTATTCGGCAAGGGTTGCGAATCTGCCGATAAAGATGAAATAGAGGTTGGTCCCCTGCGGGTAGAAATGGGAGCAATGGGTAAGGCACACGGTTTGCGGCCTCGATTTGATAAAGGCCCGGACCTCCTAGATCG
>JAKAJS010000008.1 GCA_021813685.1 Deltaproteobacteria bacterium
CATCATTCAATGGGAAAAGGATCAGGCAGAAAAGGCGGGACTGGTCAAAATCGATCTTCTCGGCAACCGCTCGCTAGCCGTTATCCGCGATACGATCGAGGCGGTTCGCACCAACACGGGGGAAGCGATCGAGTATGCAACCTTCAACCCGGTCGACGACCCCGAAACCCGGGATATCATCGCCCGGGGCAACACCATGGGGGTCTTCTATCTCGAATCCCCCGCCATGCGGCTTCTACAGGCAAAGGCGGCAAAAGGCGATTTCGAACATGCCGTGATCCATTCCTCGATTATCCGCCCGGCGGCCAACCGCTTCATCCGCCAATATCTCGCGCGCCTTCACGGGGAGCCCTTCGAGCCCCTCCACCCGAGTCTTGAAAAAATCCTTTCCGAAAGCTACGGCATCCTTGTCTACCAGGAAGATGTCGTGCAGGCGGCGATGGCGCTCGCCGGCTTTTCCTGGGGCGAGGCGGACAGACTGCGGAAGGTCATCAGCAAAAAGAGCCGGGAACAGCTCGCCGACTACAGGACGCGTTTTGAGCGGGGGTGTGCGAAAAACTCGGTCGCACCCGATGTGACGGAAAAGGTCTGGGACATGTGCACCTCGTTTGCCGGCTATTCTTTCTGCAAACCCCACTCGGCCTCCTATGCCCTTGTGAGCTACAAGTCCGCATACCTCAAAGCGCACCACCCGGCCGAATTCATGGCTGCGGTCATCGCAAACGGGGGAGGCTACTACAGTACCTTCGCCTATATTTCCGAAAGCCGCCGCATGGGGCTCGAGGTCACCCCCCCCGATATAAACGAGAGCGCTCTGCCCTTTACCGGCAGGGGCAAAACGATACGAACCGGTTTCCAGCAGCTCCAGGGGATACGGAAGAGCGCACTCGACGCCCTTATCGCGGAGAGAAGCCGGAAGGGGCGCTTTTCCTCGATCGAGGAGCTTCTTAAGAGGCTTACGGGCAGGCTTACCCTCGCAGACGCTTCGATCCTGGCAAAATCGGGCGCGCTCGACTCCATTGCCGGCCCCTTCAACCGCCCCCAAATCCTTTGGCTGCTCGAGGCCTGGTTTACCAGGCGCCTTGCTGCTGCGCCCGTTTCGCAAACCTCTCTATTCGCCCCCCCGCCCCTGAAAATTCCCCGCCTCCCGGATTTCCCCCGCGAGACAAAACTCGCCCAGGAATCCGAAACCCTGGGATTTTCCCTGTCGGTACACCCCCTGGAGCTTTGCGGCCCGTTCCGGCCTACCGTTCCCGCCTCCGATATGGCCCGCTACGTCGGGAAAAAAATTACCATGCTGGGGTGGCCCATAACCCGAAAAGAGGTCCTGACAAGGGAGGGGGAGCAAATGGAGTTTTTTACCTTCGAGGATACAACCGGAATTTTCGAAACCGTCTTTTTCCCCGACGCGTTCAGAAGATTTTGCCGGGAACTCGACATGAACCATGCCTACCTGCTCTACGGACTTGTGGAAAGCGAATTCGGCGTCCCTTCCCTTAGTATTGTCAACGCGGCGGCGGGTCACCGCAGCCGGGTCGCCAGGTCGATTCAGACGATCGACTTTCCTTGACTTTCCCTATTGTTACCATTAAATGAAATTCAAATATGCACCATAAATGACAAGGCGCCATGTATCGAGAATGTCATATAACCTGAGCCACCTAAACGGGAAACGGCTTTTAAGAGAAGAATCAGGCAAAAATATCGGGAGAAGCTTCGGTCTGGCGAGTAATGAATTTTCCGGGTGGCGGCGCATGCCGATCAGTCGGCGGCATAATTGGAGAGTGCGAAGGATTCATACGGAAAGGAATCTGTAATGAACCCGGAACTGTACGAGAAAGACTTCTATGAGTGGACACAAAAGAACGCGCAGCTTCTACGGGAGGGGAGACTTTCGGAAATCGACCTTGATAATTTGATTGAGGAATTGGAATCGCTGGGAAGAAGCGAGAAAAGAGCATTCATCAATCGCCTGGCCGTGCTGATTGCCCATCTCCTCAAATGGGAGTACCAACCGGAAAGACGATCTAAGAACTGGCGATACACCATCAAGGAACAGCGTCGGAAGGTGATGGACCTGCTGGAAGACAGTCCAAGCCTGAAGCATGAGATCCAACAGAGAATACGCAAAGCATATGACGACGCGGTTGTCTTGGCCGTGAAGGATACGGATCTTGATGAAGCCATATTTCCCGCCACATGCCCCTACAGGTTGGAGCAGATCATGGGCGAAGACTTCTTCCCCGGCGAAAACCCGTGATTACAGGTTTCCCGGGATAGGGCAACTGGAGAATAGCCGTCGTCGTCCCCCGGCATGCGCGACCACGCGCCTCGCGCGGCAGCACCGGGAAACGGACCTGGCATTGACAGTTCTTTCGCTCGTGCAACTTTCGCCTGCGGCGGCGGTATGAATCCGTCTTCTTTGCATCCCTTAAAATGATCCACCTACCCGGTTCCGGACCCCGATGTTTTGAAAGCCGCTGTTGGTGAAGACAGGGTCCTCGTGACGATGGATCAAGGGACCAGCGGAGGCCCTGACTGTCCTTTGGGGACTTGAAAGCGATTGCGACTCACGCTTTGCCCGACGAGGAGCCAAGCGTTTCCTCCTTCCGCCCTTCCCGGCAGCAGGGCCGGTTTTCGGCCAGAGAATGGACGATGGGAAAAAGGTCCAGGAACCACTGGACTTTAGGCCTTTTGTGCAGGGCGTCTACCTGACCCAGGGCTTCGGAGAGCGGGCACGATGACACCGCGCCCTCTTTTAGCCCGAACGCCAGCACTTCGCTGGACCCTTTCTCCATCATATTCAGCAGAGTGCCGGCTGCGCCTGCGCCGATCCGTCCGGCAAGGATCCTGTCGAAGGCCGTAGGAGAGCCGCCGCGCTGGACGTGGCCGAGCACGACGCTTCGCACCTCGAATTCCTCGTTACTCTCTTCTTCGAGCAGCCTGCGCAGAAAATCGGTTGTGTAGTGGCGTGAGGCATCTTCATTGCGCATGTAGATCACCATGCGATTTCCCGCCTCAAAAGTCCTTTTGAGTTCGGAAACATCCCGGTTGAGTTCTGCAAGGCTGATTCCGGTCTCGGGCAGGTAGGCCTTATCCGCTCCCGCAGCCAAAGCACTCATTGCAGCCAGGAATCCGCACTCTTTTCCCATCGTCTCGACGATGAACGCGCGTCGGGTCGCCCCGGCGGTGTCGCGAATCTTATCGACGGCCTCGACGATGTTGTTGAGGGCCGTATCGGAACCGATACACAGATCGGTGCCCGGAAGATTGTTGTCGATGCTTGCCGGAATAAGGACGACGGGAATATCGAACTCGGGAAAATCGGCCCGCATGTCAACGAAGCGCTGCACCTGCCGGTAGGTATCCAGGCCGCCAATAACGATGATCCCCTTTATGTTGAACTTTTGGATATTTTCGGCAACCCTTCCAAAGTCTTCCCCTACATGGTTGGACCGCGCAGTCCCAATATCGGAACTGGGGCGGCCCATCCACCCCACCAGGTCGTTCCATTCGAGCTCGATAAAATCTCCGTGAATCAGCCCGTAGAATTCATCCCTTGCCCCCAGTACCGATATGCCGCGATCGAGAAGACGCCTTGCGGCGATGCTCACCGCGGCGTTCATTCCGGGCGCATCGGCCCCGCCGGTCATGATGACCACCCTGCCCTGCCCGCCGGATTCTTTCGCCGGACACGCGGCAGTAAGCGACTCGACAAGTTCGAGCATCGTTCTGAAAGCTTCTCCGCGCAACTCCAGGGCCTGACCGAAATCCCCGGCATCGAGCAGTCTCTGGATTTCCCTGCTCTTTTCGATCACCTCCCCAAGCGGGGTAGAAACGACCCTGTTTTTTTGGATGCCCACCATATGGAGATGCAGCATCCCGGGCTCATCGATCAAAAGATCAACGGCGGCCACCCCCAGGCGGGTTGCAAGGATGCGATCATAAGCGCTCGGAGGACCTCCCCGCTGAACATGGCCCAATACGGTCAGGCGCACTTCCAGCCCCAGTTTTTCAGCCAGTATCTTTCGCACCTCGCCCGCTTCCATCCGCAGCCCGTCGGGGTGTCTAGCGCCTTCGGCAATGACCACCATCTGGTGGCGCCTCCCGGTCTTGCGGGCCGTATCCAGGCATTCGATCATCCTGCGGTGCCAGTGCAGCTCGAGGGAACATTCGGGAATGAGCATCCAGGACGCACCGGTCGCCAGAGTTCCGGCAAGCGCGAGGTAGCCGCAGTTTCTGCCCATGGTCTCTATGACGAAGGTGCGCTGGTGAGAGGCAGCCGTTGAGGAAAGATCGTCTATGGCGCGCACAATGTGATTCAAAGCCGAATCGACGCCGATCGCCATATCGGTTCCGCTGAGATCGTTATCGATGGAACCGGGCAGACCCATTACCTGAAGCACGGGAATTTGCTCGATCCCCGGTCGAAGATCCGGACGAAGGCCGGCTATCTTTTCCAGGTGTTGGGGCCATTCACTGGCGAGCAGAAGCGCCCCCGTGAGCGAACCGTCCCCACCGATCACCACCAGCGCCTCTATCCCGCAGCCCAGCAGGTTTTCGACCGCACGCCGCCTGCCCTCGGGGGTCCGGAACTGCTCGGATCGGGCCGTGCCCAGGAAGGTCCCTCCGCGTTGCAGGACCTTCCCCACATCCAGCCAGGTAAGAGGCTTTATCAGCTCGCCTCCCCCCACAAGCCCCTCGTAGCCATAGTATATCCCGTAGACCCGCAGGCCCCTGTCCAGCGCCCGTCGAACAACAGCCCTCAGGGCGGCATTCATGCCCGGAGAATCCCCACCGCTCGTCATTACCGCCAGAGTATGCACCATCGTTTCCTTCTCTTTCGGCAAAAGATTTTGTTCTACAAAAAGTCGATTGTGCGCTAAAAAGAGAGCTAAGACACTGTAGCATCCCTTAGCGCGGCATGTCCGCAAAAATTCTTCTGACTTTTCAAAAGAGGTGGGTGGAAATGATTGTGCCGGTTATCCTCTCAGGCGGTGTGGGCTCCAGGCTGTGGCCTCTTTCCAGGGAACACCTTCCCAAGCAGCTGATGCCGCTTCTCGGGGCGGATCACACCCTGTTCCAAAAAACCCTCATGCGCCTGACAGGGATTGCAAACGTGGCACCTCCGGTAATCGTCTGCAACGAAAGCCACCGTTTCATGGCCGCCGCGCAGATGCAGGAGATCGGCATGCGTTATTCGGACATCATCCTGGAGCCGACCGGGAGAAACACCTGCCCTGCAATCACCGCGGGAACTCTGGCAGCCATGAAAAACGGGGACGACCCGGATATTCTCGTCCTTCCGGCAGACCATCTCATCCGGGAAGACAACCTGTTCGCAGAAGCGGTCCAAAAGGGGAGCGAACTCACTTCGGCCGGACGCATTATCACCTTCGGGATCGTTCCGGACAGGCCGGAGACCGGCTATGGATACATCCGCAAAGGGGAAAACCTGCCGGGGCAAAATGGGGAGGCCTTCGCGGTAAGCCGCTTTTTTGAAAAACCCGACTATGAGCAAGCCTGCTCTTATGTTGATTCCAAAGAGTATTTCTGGAACAGCGGAATGTTTCTTTTCCGCGCATCCACTTTTCTCGAAGAACTCGGAACCTTTTCGCCCGAAATCCTTGCCGCCTGCCGCCAATCCTATCAAAGCGCGAGGCGGGACCTGGATTTCGTTCGCCTGGAGGAAAGCGCTTTTTCCTCCTGCCCCAATATTTCGATCGATTACGCGGTGATGGAAAAAACGGCCCATGGGGTGGTCATCCCGCTGAGCGTGGGCTGGAGTGATGTAGGCAGCTGGCTATCACTCCACGAAGTGTGTGAAAAAGACGACTCTCTCAACAGTATCACCGGGGACGTGCTGCTCGAAGACGTGCACAACTGCCATATCCATTCGGAACACCGGCTCGTTGCAGCCCTGGGAATAAAAGACCAGATCATCGTGGAGACCAAGGATGCGGTGCTCGTCACCTCGATAGAACGCTCCCAGGATGTCAAAAATATTGTGACCGAGCTCAAAAAACAGAAAAGGGAAGAGGTTTTTTCTCATTCCAAAAATTACCGGCCGTGGGGGACCTTCGAAACCACCGATATCGGAGAGCGTTTCCGGGTAAAGCGATTGACCGTCAATCCCGGCGCATCCCTTTCCCTCCAGATGCACTATCACAGGGCGGAACACTGGGTCGTGGTGCGGGGAACCGCTCACATAGTCAAGGGTGATGAGGAGCTTTTACTAAGCGAAGACCAAAGCACCTACATCCCCTGGGGAACCCGGCACCGTCTCGAAAACCCGGGGAAAATCCCCCTGGAGCTTATCGAAGTCCAGACCGGGAGCTACCTGGGAGAAGACGACATCAGCCGCTTTGATGACAAATACGGCCGCAGCTAATACCCCGCGGGAGTGCAGGGGGCGAAAGCCCCCGCTCTATTCCCTCCAAATTTTTACCGCCATATCTCCTGTAGCCTCCTCTCCTCAATCCTGTAGACTTCACAGAAGATCCAAACGTCCATAGCAACCGAAAGGGCAGACAAATACAGTGACACCCGGGGCGGGAGAATGATTGTTGAAAAGATCGGTTCAACCTGCTATTGCTGCCGGTGAAAAAATTCCAGGGATTTTCGCTCAATTTCAACTAGGAGTCGTTCATGAAGACATGGCAATGGTCATCGAAAATTCTGGCGATCGCATTTGCGGCCGCCCTGTTGGGAGGTTGCGCAGCGACGCCCTACGGCCCCGCCTACGTTCCGCCCGCCGTAGCGCCCGGCCCCCCCGAAGTGGCCCCGGGACCTTCGCGCGGCTTTCTGACTGTCGGCCCGATGGATCGTTTCTACGTATTCGGCGTGGAGGACAACACGCCGTTCGAAACACGTTTTCCCAGGGCCAACCGCGTTCTGTACGAAAAAGGATATGAGCGGGTCGCGCGGGAACAAAGGGCCGACTTCGCGGTCAATGTCTCGCTGTTCCAGATAGCTCGTGACAATCCGGATCTGCGAGGCCAGCAGATGCTGGGCGGAGCGGTGCTGGGCGCCGCGGCCGGGGCTCTCTTCGGCGCTATCGCTCACGCTCCGGTGACGGGCACAATCGCCGGGGCGGCCGCGGGCGGGGTCTTGGGGGCTGCGGCTCCGGCAGCTACCCCGGTGATCAGGATAGATGTCCGAACCCACAGTTTCCGGTCTGGAAGGTCTTCGCGAAGGACTGTCTTTGTGGATATGGCGCACGTTCCGCCCTATGCCGTCCCGCGCGTGATCGACGTCCAGGTGGCAAGAATGCTCCGCGCTCTTCCGGCAAGATAGGCAGGCAAAAATCGTATCGCGGCCCACCGTGGGGGCCCGCTTGCGGGCCCCCACGGTGGGTTCGACCGCTCTATTCTTTATTCAAGCGCCGAGGCGAATGCCTTTTTCGCTATGGCGCCCATCTCTCCCAGATTTTCCACAACCGTTATGCCGGCCTCGCGCAACGCGGCTATCTTTCCTCCCGCCGTCCCGCTCGACCCGCTGATGATCGCCCCGGCATGCCCCATGCGCCGGCCGGGAGGCGCGGTAAGCCCCGCGATGAAGCCAATCACCGGCTTTGTGACATGCTTCTTTACGAACTCAGCGGCTTCCTCTTCGGCCGATCCCCCGATTTCCCCCACCATGATGATGGCGCGGGTCTCCGGATCGGCCTGGAATGCCGACAGACAGTCGATAAAGCTCGTACCGTTTACCGGGTCTCCCCCGATGCCGATAACGGTGCTCTGCCCCATCCCGAACTGCTGGATCTGGTGAACGGCCTCGTAGGTCAAGGTCCCCGACCGGGAGACGATGCCGACGTGTCCGGGCGAGTGGATGTGGCCCGGCTGAATTCCGATCTTGCACTGCCCCGGAGTTATAATGCCCGGGCAGTTGGGGCCGATCAGCCTGCTGGCGCTGTTTTTGAGATAGTTTTTGACCCGCAGCATGTCCATAACCGGAATGCCTTCGGTAATCGCAACGATCAGCGGCAGTCCGGCGTCAATCGACTCGAGTATCGCGTCGGCGCAAAATGGAGGCGGCACGAATACCATCGCCGCATTGGCCCCCGTTTCCCTCACGGCCCCGGCCACGGTGTTGAAGACGGGGATTCCCTCGACATCCTGACCGCCCTTGCCCGGGGTGACCCCGGCCACCACATTGGTTCCGTAGTTCTTGCAGTTGACCGTATGAAACCGGCCTTCGCGGCCTGTGATTCCCTGGACCAAAAGTCTCGTGTTTCGATCCACCCAAACGCTCATGATTTCCTCCTATGCCTTCACAATCGCTGCAATCTTTTGGGCGGCGTCAGAAACATCCCTTGCCGTGATAAGATTGAGACCGGACTCCTCGAGGATTCTACGCCCCTCTTCCACATTGGTCCCTTCCATCCGAATGACCACAGGCACCTTGATCCCGACTTTTTTGGCCGCTTCGACCACGCCGTTGGCCAGCCTGTCACACCGCAGAATCCCGCCGAAAATGTTTATGAGCACTCCTTTGACGGAAGGATCCCCCAGGATGATGCGAAACCCGTTTTCCACCTGTTCGGCGCTCGCCCCCCCGCCAACGTCCAGAAAGTTGGCCGGCTTCGCCCCCGCCTGCTGAATGAGGTCCATCGTAGCCATGGCCAGACCGGCCCCGTTCACCATGTTGCCGATGTTGCCTCCCGGCATCCTGATGTAGTTCAACTCGTACTTGGAGGCCTCGACCTCGAAGGGGTCTTCTTCGTCAAAATCCCTGTATTCCAGGATATCTTTGTGACGATACATAGCGTTGTCGTCGAAATTGATCTTGGCATCAAGGGCTATCAACCTGCCGTCTTTGGTGAGCACCAGGGGGTTTATCTCCACCAGCGAACAGTCCAAATCGACACAAAGCCTGTAGAGCTTCAAGGCCATGGCCGAAAACTGCTTCACCTGGTCGCCCTCCAGGTTAAGCCCGAAGGCCAGCTCGTTTGCATGATATCCTTTCATGCCGATCAGCGGGTCTATGTATACCTTGACGATCTTTTCAGGGGTTTTGGCCGCCACCTCTTCGATGTCCATGCCGCCGGCCTCACTCGCCATAAAGACGATTTTTGCTGCGCCCCTGTCAGGGAGCACGCTCAAATAGAGCTCTTTTTCAATCGGAAGCCCCTCTTCGACAAGGAGCTTTTTTACAAGCCTGCCCTCGGGACCGGTCTGATGGGTAACCAGGGTCATCCCCAGGATGCTCGAGGCGAGCGATTTTACTTCCTCGGCGCTCTGAGCAAGTTTTACTCCTCCGCCCTTCCCTCTTCCCCCGGCGTGTATCTGAGCCTTTACCACGACAGGAAAACCACCAAGCTCCGCCGCGACCCGCTCTGCTTCCTCCACACTGTAAGCCGCTCCTCCACGAGGGACGGGAACCCCGGATTTCCGGAACAGTTCTTTAGCCTGAAATTCGTGAATTTTCATTTTTCTCCTCGTAAAAAAAACTCGGTGAATGGGTGAATCGGTGAATGGGTGAATCGAGGGGTCTGTTCCACTTGCCGAATCGCCTATTCACACGCCATCGAAATATTCCTAAAAGAAAGTTCTCACAATGTCAAACACGTTTATCCGTTTACAGCCCGAATTGTTTCTTGCCAACAAGCTTTGTCCCGGCTTATAAACAGTGCGGTGGGCACTCATCCCGAAGGCAAATAACAGGAAAATCCTCGAAAGGAACCACGTGGCTCATGGAGTATGAACCGGTAATCGGACTTGAAATTCACGCCCAGCTAAAGACCGAGAGCAAGATTTTCTGCGGGTGTTCGACAAAATTCGGCGGCAGCCCGAATACGCATACCTGCCCGGTCTGTCTGGGGATGCCCGGGGTGCTGCCGGTCCTCAACCGCAAAGTGGTGGAATACACCATTCGGATGGCCCTTGCCACGCACTGCACGATAGCCAAAGTCTCCCGCTTTGCCCGCAAAAACTATTTTTACCCGGACCTTCCCAAGGGATACCAGATTTCGCAATACGAACTGCCGCTCGCAGTGAATGGATGGATGGAAATCGAGAGCACGGGCGGTACCAGGCGGATCAGGATACACCGCATACACATGGAGGAAGATGCCGGCAAGCTCGTCCATGACGACCATCAGCCGTTCAGCTATGTCGATTTGAACAGGACGGGCGTGCCGCTCATCGAGATAGTGAGCGAGCCCGATATCGCCACGCCCGAGGAGGCCGCCTCCTACCTCAAGGCTCTTCGCGAGGTTTTGCGCTACCTCGATATTTGCGACGGCAACATGGAAGAAGGGAGCATGCGGTGCGACGCCAACATATCCCTTCGGCCCGCCGGAACGAGCGATCTCGGAACCAAGGTCGAACTTAAAAACATGAATTCATTTAAAAACGTTCAAAAGGCTCTCGAGTTCGAAACACGAAGACAAAGGGCAATGCTCGAGCGTGGAGAGCCAATCGTTCAGGAGACCAGGCTGTGGGACACGGCTCGCAACGTCTCCGTGAGCATGCGCGGCAAGGAAGAAGCCAATGACTATCGCTACTTCCCCGACCCCGACCTGGTGCCTGTGGTAGTTG
>JAKAJS010000016.1 GCA_021813685.1 Deltaproteobacteria bacterium
GATGGTCGGGTTCTGATTGATCAGGGCGTAGATCTGCGAGGGTCCGTAGACGAGTTGTCCCTTGGGGAAATTGTAAATGATGATCTTGCCATAGTAGGGAGGGTCGCAGCCCACCAGGGCGAGCGACCGAAGGTTATCCCTGCCGATGGGACTCATGGGCAGCAGCAGCAGGAAATCGAACCTTTTGGGGTTGATGAGGTTAAGGGTCAAATAGTAGGGGATGACCTTGGTCGGCTTGGTTTCGACAAATGTTTTGGGGAAGCGCCAGACGTCCTCCCGCTGATAGAATACCTCCGGATCGGTCATGTGGTATTCGGCGTAGATGTGCATCTGGGTCTCGAAGATATCCTTGGGATAGCGGACGTGCTCTTTTATGTCCGCGGGCATCCGGGAAGCGTCCTTGAAAAGCCCCGGATAGATCCTGTTGTAGGCTTCGATGATCGGGTCGTTGGGGTCCCAGATGTAAAAATCGACCGTTCCGTTGTACGCATCGATGACGATCTTTACGGAATTACGGATATAGTTGATCTTCTCTTTTCCGTTCCCGTACGGGGTGGAGTAGGGGTAATTATGCGATCGGGTATAGGCATCCTGTATCCAGTAGAATCTTTTCTTAGTCACCACCAGGTAGGGTTGTTTGTCCAAAACAAGGTAGGGCGCCAGGATGTGGAGCATGGTGCTCAGCTTGTTGCGGAAGATGATCTTGGAGTCGGGAAGCATTTTGGTAGTGAAGAAAATATTTTTGTCCTTGAAATAAAGCGAGAAGACGAAACGCTTCAGGATCGAATCGACGGGCACGCCGCCTTTGCCGCTGTATGCGGTCATGACGTTGCGCGATCCCTTGGGATAGTCGAGTTCGCCGGAGCTGTTCGGGGCGATCACAAATTTGTCGTTGGCGTTGCGCCCGTAATAGATGCCGGGCTGTTTGACCTCGAAGCCGTAGTCCGAATAGGGCGGAATGCCGCGCAAAAACCACACCATCGGTTCATCCCCGCTCTGCTCGGCCGGGGTCATGACCGCTCCATACCCGTGGGTGAAGGATAGATGCCGGTTGATCCAGCTCTGGGCGCGCTGCGGGATGAGCGACCAGTCGAGTTCGCGGGCGGCCAGGTTTACCTGTTGGTAGACGCCGTTTACCGTGTAGCGGTCGACGTAGACATAGGGAAAATCGTAGTAGGTGCGCAGATTTTCGAGTTGGCGGTAAAAATCGTCGAGCTCGTCGCGGTCCCACACCGGAGTGTTGCGTAAAATCCTCTTGATATCGGGGATCGATTCCAGATCGATGAGTTTATGCGTCGGTTTGAAATTGCGGATCTCTACGTGCTGGAGCCTGTAGGCCGCAAGGGTCGACTGGATATTGTTGGCTATATAGGGCCGCTCTCTTGTGGCCTCGTTGGGCTTGACGATATAGCGTTCGACAAGCTGCAGGGGGAACGAGGAGTAGCGCAGCCCGAGGGTCAGGGCGAAAAGCACCGCGATCGCAACGAAGAGCCCGGTGCCCCTGTGGGTGTTTATGGCGTAGACGAGCGTTACGGCGGTTGCGGCCAGAAGAATGATGCAACCCCAGATGAGGGGCCAGGTGATGTTCATTTCGATATAGCCGGGCCCGAAAAAAAGCGGCATGTGCCCGGTGCCGTACAAAAGGTCGTATCGTTGCAGAATGAAGTCCCATATCTCGATCAGGAATACGAGAAGGACGAGCACGCTCAGGTGCACTCTTGCCCCCGAGTGCAACCCTTTTTCCTCTTTGGTCAAGAGTCTTTTTTCGACCTGGTAAAGGATTACCATGGCTGCCAGAAGGACTCCAAAAGCAAGCAAAAGCCGGCTCTGAATCAGCCTGTAGATCGGGTAGGCGAAAAGGTAAAAAGAGATGTTTTTCCCGTAGACCGGGTCTGTGAACTTCGCCGCCGGTGCAAACAGGTAAAGAAGGAAACTTTCCCATTTCTCATAGAGTGGAAGGGCGATCACTACCGACAGGATCATGGAAAGGGGCGTATAGACCCACATCGACCCCGTTCGAAACCCATGGAGCAGGCGCTGATAGGACTTGAGGGATTCGGGCGAACGGACTTCCGACGACCGAGAGGCGCCAAGGAAACGGGAAGCTATCCAGAAGTTCAGGAAAAACAGCAAAAAGAAAAAAGCGAAGACCGCGAGGAACACGCCGTACTTGTAGAGCTCTCGTTGCCAGAAGTAGAGTTCATAGCCAAGCGAGCCGAACCACCACATGTTGACCAGAAAATCCGTGAAAAAAAGGCTGATGGCGACTATGACACCGATAATGGTCACAATCGACATCCCGAGGGCAACGAGCCATCGTTTCCAGCGGATCATTCATCTCTCCTCAGTGTAAAACCCGACCCCGGCGGGTTGGAAAGCCGTCAGGGGCGCTTCCGTCAAAAAAAACTGCGCTCAGGGGTGAAAACCTGCAAACAATACCAGTTTCCGCTCCGGAATTGAACAATTTCCTTAACGACAAAAGACTAATCTTTACTTTATGCCGTAATTTCAACCCGATGGGTCGCGTATGCAATTCGCCCTGCAATCAAAGAGGCGGCAATCGCTTGCCGCCTCTTCGTATCGATGGCCGCTTCGAGCAGCCATCGGGTTGGGTGCACCGACAGTTTGGGTGGGCTATCCTATGACCGCCAGCACGTCGCCTTTTTGAACGCTCTGGCCCTCTTTGCAAAGAATCTGTTTCACCGTCCCCGAGACCTGGGCGAGGATCGAGTTTTCCATCTTCATCGCCTCGAGAATCATGACGACGTCGCCTTCTTTTACCGCCTCGCCCTCTTTTACCTCGTAGCGAATCACCATGCCGGGCATGGGGGCTTCGAGTTTCGAGCCTCCTTCGACCGGGGTGGCGGCGGGTTTAGCGGGTGCGGCCGGCGCAGGCGCAGCGGCCTGCGGTCTTGGGGCCGGCGGCTGGGGAGCCGCGGCCATCGGGGTGAACGCGGTGATCACCGGAGCCCCTCCGATCGCATCGACTTCCACCGAGAAATAGTCCCCATCGACAAACACGTTGAACTGGCGGGTAGCCGGTCCCTTGGGGGGAATCTCTTTTGCCGGCTTTTCCACCAGCAGACCCGCCTTGGCCTTCTTCACCAGTTCGGCCTCCCGCGCGCAGTCTTCGAGCGTCTTGGGGCGAACCTCGGGCGGCACCGGTTCCTTGCCGTATTTCCAGTTGAGAAACCTCTTGCCGGTCATCGGATACATGCCGTAGATGAGCACATCGTCGATGTCTTTGGCGAGGCCCTTGGTTTCTTCGAAATTGCGCGGCATCTCGGGTTCGAGGATCTCCGCCGGACGGACTGTGATCGGGGTTTCGCCTCTGGGGTAGCCCTTGAGCGCTTTTTTCTGGATTTCCGGGTCCACCGGGACCGGGGTGCGGCCGTAGAGGCCGAAAAAGAGGTCCTTGCTCTGGGCCGAAATCATCTTGTAGCGCTCTTCGGGGGTGTCGAAAAGCACGTTATTGACCGCCTGGATGCCCACGATCTGGCTCGTGGGAGTAACGAGGGGAACCTGTCCCATTTCCTTGCGCACCCGGGGCAGCGCCTGGAACACGTCGTTGAGTCTGTCGGAGGCCCCCATTTCGCGCAGTTGGTTGATAAGGTTTGAGAGCATGCCCCCGGGGGTCTGGTGCAGCAGGACGCCGATATCGATTGTCGACATGCGGTCATCCAGAAGATGACGGTATTTGGGTGAAATCTTCTCAAACCACTCGCTGCATTTGGCAAGCTGCTTGAGATCGAACCCCGTGTCGCGGTTGGTGTAGCGAAGGGCCATCACCAGGGGTTCGATCGCCGGATGCGAGCTTCTGTAGGCCCACGGCGAAAGACACGTGTCGATGATGTCGACTCCTGCCTCGATCGCCTTGAGGAGGGCCAGGTCTCCCATGCCGGAGGTAAAATGGCTGTGGAGGTGAATGGGAACCTTGACGTTGTCCTTGAGGGCTTTGACCAGGTAGTAGGCGTCATACGGGGCGATGAGTCCCGCCATGTCCTTTACGCAGACCGTGTCGGCCCCCATGTCTTCGAGTTGTCTGGCCTTGTCGATGTAGTATTGCAGGTTGTAGACGGGGCCGCCCATCCGCGGTTCGGTCAGCGAGTAGCAGATGGTGCCCTGGAAATGCATGGAGTTTTTCTTGATGGGCTTTATGACCGTTTCGAAGTTTCGGTAGTCGTTAAGAGCGTCGAAGGTGCGGAAAACCTCGATGCCGTTTGCGATCGCACGCTCGACGAAGGCCTCGGCCATGTCGTCGGCGTAGTTGCGGTAGCCCACCAGGTTCTGGCCGCGAAGCAGCATGCTGAGTTTGGTCTTCTTGAGATATTTTTTGAGCAGGCGCGGTCTTTCCCACGGGTCTTCGTTCAAAAACCGGTGCATGGTGTCGAAAGTCGCTCCGCCCCAAACCTCCATTGCCCAAAATCCCACTTTTTCCATTTCTTCGGCAATGGGCAGAAGGTCTTCGTTTCTTCCACGAGTGGCAAAAAGCGACTGGTGGCCGTCTCGAAAGGTGAGGTCCTGCACCTTGACGGGGTTATTCACCTCGACTGCCGGCTCATCGAGCATCTTAGCGGTGAGTGCGGTGCCGTGCAAATGTGAGTTATCCATTCCCTGCGTCTCCTTCTATCTTCGAAGCCCTAACGGGGCAAGCGCATCTGCCAGGTCCACCTGGTATTCATGGCCGCCAGTCTGCCGGCCAGGGCAAAAGAGCCGGTCATCGCCACGGGAGCTCCGGGTCGGACGGCGGGTTGGCCCTGTGCGGCCAGGGCCTCCTGTTCGGCCTGCAGGTATAGCCCCACAGCGGCCGAGATGGCCGCAACAACTTTCGGATCAACGTTCATCGGCGTCTCCAATACTCGAGTGAGACCTCCGGCCCGAGCCCCCGCAGAGCGGATAAAAAACCGGGCCGGAAGCTGCTGTGGTTTTACGCGGCGCGACGTGTCTTTTTCTTCAGATTACTGATCCTTCGGCGAAAGGAATCGGCCAGCTTGGTGTTGCCTTCCTCCAGGGCCTTGAGGTGCTTTTCTCTGGTTTCCTGAATTTTGGCCTTGAGTTGGCGAACATCGAAGCTCTTCTTCTTTGCCTGGTCGTCGACGATGCCCCGTTCCTCTTTGATCGCCGCTATCAGTTCGACCTTGTTCATGCCGTGGACCCCCACGATGCCGCCTATCGACAGGGCAAGCTCGCGCAGTTCCTTAGCGGTCATCTTATCCAGAGGCTTTTCTTTCTTCTCTTTTTCCTTCTTTCCCATTATCCGTTACTCCTTTTCGTTCTTTTGCTTTTGCTCGAAAATCTCGGCAGCCTTGAGGAATGGTTTGAATAAATCGATCGGAACCGGAAAAATCGTCGTCGAATTTTTCTCCGTAGCGATCTCGCGAAGCGTTTGCAGGTAGCGAAGCTGAACCGCGACGGGCTTCTTTTCCAAAATATCGGCAGCGGCGGCGAGCCTGTCGGAGGCCTGGAACTCGCCTTCGGCGGCGATGATCTTCGCCCGCCGGTCGCGTTCGGCCTCGGCCTGCCTCGCCATCGCCCGTTGCATCTCCTGGGGCAGATCTATTTGCCTGAGCTCCACAAGGGAGACCTTTATTCCCCACGGGTCGGTGTGGCTATCGACAATTTCCTGGATATGCGCATTGATCTTGTCCTGCTCCGAGAGAAGCGTGTCGAGTTCCCCGTGGCCGCAAACCGTGCGCAAAGTCGTCTGGGCGAGCTGACCCGTGGCGTAGAGATAGTTTTCCACCGACAGCACCGCCTTTACCGGATCGACCACCCGAAAATAAATCACCGCGCTCACCTTCACCGAGACGTTATCGCGGGTGATCACATCCTGGGTGGGGATTTCCTGGGCGATGATGCGAAGGCTCACTTTGCGCATCCGGTCAATTACCGGTATGAGAATGATAAGGCCCGGCCCCTTTGCGCGAATGACTCTTCCCAGCCGGAAAATCACCCCGCGTTCGTATTCGTTGAGAACACGGATGGCGTTGGCTAAAAAAAGCACCACCAGGATGATTATGGCGATAAGGGAAAGGCTCAGGTTGAAAAACACGAAATCCTCCTTCCGGGGTTCGGCATGTTCCCATTCGGACAAAGCCAAATTAGGTCAATTACCATCGATCCTTTTCACTTTCAACTTTAAATTATGAACCGCCGTTACTTCCACCCGCTCTCCCTCTTCGATACGCTCCTCAGACTGCGCGTTCCACAACTCGCCGTTTACGAACACCTTGCCCTCGGGGTCTATTGTCCGGGTGGCTTTGCCGATCATGCCCACAAGGGCATCCTTGCCGGTCTTGGGCGGCAGGGCCTGCGCCCGCGCGGCAAGATGGGCGACGGAGAGAAAGAACCAGGAGGCAGCAGCCGAAATGGGCAGGATCACCGATAAGCGCACCCGCTCGGCCGGGTTTCGGAACAGCAGAAAAGAGCCGACCACGACGCACGCGGTTCCCGCAAGCCCCAATCCCCCGTGGGAGGCAATCTTCACATCGAGGATGAAAAAGAGCAGTCCCAGCAGGATGACGAGAAAACCGGTATAATCGACCGGAAGCGACTGGAGGGAGTAGAGGGCGATAACGAGGGCAGCCCCGCCGACCAACCCGGGCACGATCGCTCCCGGGTTGGAGAATTCGAAATAGACTCCGGCCAGGCCGATCATGAGGAGAAGATAGATAAAGTCGGGATTGGTGATGACAGCCACGTTGCTCGCCCTCTTTCCGGCAATCTCAGGCTTTGAGGAGCCTCATGACTTCTTTTAAATCCTGCCATGCCGAGGCCTTCCGGGAGGGGGAGCGGAGCAGGTAGGCCGGATGATAGGTGCATACGAGGGGAATTCCGCGAAACCGCTGCTCCTTGCCCCGGAGTTCAGAGATCGACCGGGTTGTTTGCAAAAGGGCCTGGGAGGCGCTAAGGCCCAGGGCGCAGATGACCTTGGGCGAAAGAGCTTCTATCTGGCGGAAAAGAAAGGGGGAACAGGCGGCCGCCTCGTCGGGCTGAGGGGTTCGGTTTTCAGGCGGGCGGCACTTCACCACGTTGCAGATGTAGACATCGGCGCGCTCCAGGCCGATTGCGAAAATCATCTTGTCGAGAAGTTGTCCGGCCCTTCCGACGAAGGGGCGTCCCTGACGGTCCTCTTCAAATCCCGGGCCTTCGCCGACGAATACCAGACGGCTACGCTCCGAGCCCTCCCCGAATACCAGGTTGGTGCGCCCCTTGGAGAGCCGGCACCGGGTGCACCCTTTCAATTCTTCGCTTATCCGGGAAAGCTTATCGGCCAAATCGATCCCCGTTTCGGCGACCTGCGTTTCCTTCGCCAGCACCATCTCGGCGGGTTCGGCCGGAAAACTCTGCTCTTCATCACGGGACGGTTCTCCTCCCGCCTCCCTTCCCGCTTCCCGCTTCCCGCTTCCCGCTTCCGCCTCTCTTCCTGCTTCCCGCTTCCCGCTTCCCGCTCCTGTTTCCCTTCCTGCTTCCCGCTTCCCGCTTCCCGCTTCCGCCTCTCTTCCCGCTTCCCGCTTCCCGCTTCCCGCTCCTGTTTTTTGCCAGTCGCCGAGCCCCGAGGTCCGCAACCCCCAAAGGTACCAGCGAAGCTGCTCGAGGCAATCTCCGAGCCTGTTTTCCGAATTGTCCCCGCTCACTGCGTCCTGCTCCAAAGAAGCTTTTCGACCCTGTCCCATATTTGTGACGCCACTTCATCCTTCGTCATGAGGGGAAGATCGCTCGTCTCTGCGTTTCGCCCGATTATCTTCACTGCGTTGGTTTCGGCGCCAAACCCCGCCCCCTGCCTCGTAACATCGTTTGCCACGATAAGATCGAGATTCTTTCGATCCAATTTTTCCGCCGCATTTTCGACGATATTTTCCGTTTCCGCGGCAAACCCCACGAGCACCTGGCCGGATGGCTTTCTCTCGCCCAGAGAGGCCAGGATGTCGGGGTTTGGCTCCAGGAGCAGGCTCTCTTCCTTCCCCGACTTTTTCACCTTGTGCTCCGACCGTTGCGCGGGCCGGTAGTCGCTTACCGCAGCCGTCATGATGATTGCGTCCTGGTGGGCGGAAATCTCGAAAATCGCCTCGCGCATTTCGAGAGCGCTCGTGACACAAATGCGCTCGACCTGCGCGGGAGGCTCGAGCGAACACGGGCCGGAGACCAGGACGACCTTCGCGGACCTTCGGGCGGCAATTCTTGCGAGCGCATAGCCCATTTTACCGCTCGAGGGGTTGCTGAGGAACCGGACCGGGTCGAAATGCTCGCGGGTAGGGCCTGCGCTTACCAGGACGCTCCTGCCGGCAAGGGTGGGCGGGGTAAGAAGCCGCAGGGCGCTTTCCAGGATATCCCCGAGATCGGCCAGGCGGCCCGCTCCCTCTTCCTGGCAGGCCAAAAAACCGGAGGCGGGCGGCTGGATGTTGTATCCGAGCTCGGATAGAGTCCGCAAGTTTTTCTGGGTTGCCGGGTGCTCCCACATTTTTACGTTCATGGCCGGACACACCAGCACCGGGGCCGTCGTGGCGAGCAAAATCGTGGTCAGGTAGTCGTCGGCGATTCCTGCCGCCATTTTTGCCATCAAATTGGCGGTCGTCGGGGCGAGCACGACGAGATCGGCGAGCCTTGCCTTCTGGATATGGGAGATCTGCGACTCCGATTCCATGCGGAACAGATCGCAGCCTACGGGATTGTTCGAAAGCGCCTGGAAGGTAAGAGGCGTTACGAACTGCTGCGCGTTGGCGGTCATGACCACATGGACCGAGGCGCCCGCTTTGACAAAGAGGCGCACCAGTTCGGCGGCCTTGTAGACCGCGATCCCGCCGCTTACACCGAGAAGAATTGACTTTCCCTGTAACATGGCTTCCTGAACGATCTCCCGTATGCGATTCTATCACCCTCGACCGACTTATCAATCGGATGGGAGGGAAAAATGTTGTCTTTTATTTGTCCAACAAAATCAACTCTTCGATCGGCCGCCTGTGCGATTTCTGGTTGCGGTGCGCAGGATGGCCCACGGCAACGACGGCCATGAGTTCGAGCCGTTCGGGCAACTTGAGGGTCTCGACGACCCGATCGCCGTTTTTGAGGATTTCCCCTATCCAGACCGCTCCCAGGTCCATCGAATGAAAAGCGAGAAGCATGTTTTGCAGGCACGCTCCCACCGCCTGGCAATCTTTGGTGTGGTCATAGGAGGCCTCCCTGTCGAGCAACACTACGACCAGGACGGCTGCGGATTTAAGCGTTGCCGAATAGCGGGTGAGGGCGGCGAGCGCTTCTTTGTTCGCGCTGTCCTGGACGATCGCAAACCGCCAGGGCTGGTTGTTCAAACCCGAAGGCGCCCAGCAGGCGGCTTTGAGGGCTTCGAGCACAGCGTCGCGGGATACCGGGGCATCGAGGAACTGGCGTACGCTCCGCCTTTCATAAATGGCTTTCAGTATGGCTGAATCCGAAATAGTCATAGCTTTTCCTCTGGTTTATGTTTTCAAGAAATTATCCCACAGAACCGACCCACTATGAAATGATTAATTTAAGGATGCCTTTTACAGGAAAGCGCATGAGGGGGAGGCCGTCCACGCGAATTGAATTTGCAATTTGAGGGCAGCCTAATATAATGCCTGATTTTGATAGCGGCGGCCCGGTCTCACGGGGCTGCCCCTTTAGCGTGAACACCTCCGGGATGCGGTATGTCCAGCGAAAACGTAATCGAAATACACGGTTTGAACAGTTTCTACAACAGCCGGCAGATATTGTTCGATGTTACTTTTTCCATCCCGGTGAGCCGGGTGACCGTCATTATGGGCGTGAGCGGCTGCGGGAAAACGACTCTTTTCCGCCACCTGACGGGCCTCAAACGAACGCAGCAGGGCCAGGTGAGCATCGACGGCAAGGATTTGGGTTCCTTTTCGGAAGGCATGCTGATGGAGTACCGGCGAAGGATCGGCGTGCTGTTTCAGAGCGGGGCGCTATTCAATTCGCTCTCCCTGACCGAAAACGTCGCCATGCCCCTGCAGGTGCATACCGATCTGGCCTACGAAACCATCCGGATCATGACCATGATGAAACTTCATCTGGTCGGGCTCGACGAGTTTGGCGACTACATGCCCTCGCAGATGAGCGGGGGGATGAAAAAACGGGCGGGGCTCGCACGGGCGCTCATCATGGACCCGGAGATGCTCTTTGTCGATGAGCCTTCCTCGGGCCTGGACCCGATTACGGCCGCCGGGCTCGACCGGTTGTTGCTCGAGTTGCGCAAAAGACGCGGCATGACCATCGTGGTCGTCACTCACGAACTCGAAAGCGCCTTCAAAATCGCGGACCGGATCGTTGTGATGGATGCCGGACGAGTCCTTGCGGCGGGCGCGCCCGAAGAGATTCGAAACAGCGCCGATCCGCGTGTGCAGCAGTTTTTGAGCCGGGAGGCCGATTCCTACAAAATGCACATGGATGGCTACGACGAGCGGTTGCTTGGCCG
>JAKAJS010000168.1 GCA_021813685.1 Deltaproteobacteria bacterium
GCTGTTGCATCCGCTACGCGAAAAAGCCGCGGCCTAAAATTTCCGCCGCAAGGAGGCAGGCTATGCAGTTGGGTATTTACCCGGAACGGTCCGAATTTCGGGCTATGGCTGAGAAGGGAAACCTCATCCCGGTGTGTATGGAAGTGCTTGCCGATACGGAGACACCCGTTTCCGCGCTGGCCAAAATTTATCACGGCCGCGGCCCGGTGTTTCTCCTGGAAAGCATGGAGGGCGGCGAGAGGTGGGGTAGGTACAGTTTCCTCGGAAATTCGGCCGAAACGAGTGTCAGGGTTTTTCGCGATGAAGTCGAGGTGGAAAGCGGTTCAGGAAAAGAACGAATCGCCCATGGCGGAGATCCTCTGAAAGTCCTGCGCTCCCTCATGGCCCGCTACAAACCGGTGAAACTCTCGCGGCTTCCGAGATTTTGGGGCGGAATGGTGGGATTTTTCACCTATGAGTTCGTCTCTTTTTTCGAATCGATCGAAAACCGTCTGCCCCCGGATGTTCCGCTGGCTCAATTCATCCTGCCCGGGCAACTCTTCATCTTCGATAACGTGCGCCATACGCTGAGCCTTGTGACCTACGCGCTCGTTGAAAACGGAGAGGCCGACAGGGTTTACGACCGTGCGCTCGGAACCCTGCAGGAAATGCAAAAAAAGCTCGAGGCGCAGCCCGAGTCGATTTCGCCCCGTGAGGAAAACGATTTTACCCTGCACCACGAGGTCGAGCCTTCGAAATTCCGGGCCGACATCTCCAGGATAAAAGAATACATCCGGGAGGGGGATATCATCCAGGCGGTCTATTCCCAGCAGTTCAGCTGCGACGCCCCGCCCGACCCCCGCACTCTCTACCGGGCGCAGCGCTTCATAAACCCTTCCCCCTACCTCTATTTTCTTCACCTCGACGACACCGTTCTGGTCGGCTCCTCTCCGGAAACCATGGTGCGCCTGGAAAACGGGGTGGCGACCCTTCGCCCCATTGCAGGCACGCGTCCTCGCGGAAAGACCGAACAGCAGGACCGGGAGTTTGCAGACGAACTGCTAAAGGATGAGAAGGAACGGGCCGAGCATCTCATGCTGGTCGATCTTGGCAGAAACGACCTCGGAAGGGTCGCCGAGATCGGTTCGGTCCAGGTGACCGACCTCATGGTGGTCGAAAGATACTCGCACGTCATGCACCTGGTCTCCAACATCCATTGCGATTTGCGCGAGGGGCTGGACGCCTTCGATCTTTTCCGGGCCGCTTTCCCGGCCGGAACGCTTTCCGGCGCCCCCAAGGTGAGGGCCATGGAAATCATCTCCGAACTCGAAGAGGAGCCCCGGGGGGCCTATGGAGGGGCGCTCGGCTATTTTTCCTATACCGGAAATATGGACCTTGCCATTACGATCCGCACCGCCTGCATCCGGGAAGGCAGACTGACGGTACGGGCGGGGGCGGGGATTGTCGCCGATTCCGACCCGGAGGGCGAGAGGCAGGAGACGATCAACAAGGCCGGATCGATTCACAAGGCGCTCAAGATGCTCCAGTGAGGAAAGGAAACCCCATGATATTCATGATCGATAACTACGATTCGTTCACCTACAACCTGTACCAGTATTTCGGAATGCTCGGAGCCGAGGTCGAGGTGGCCAGAAACGACGAGGTTTCCATCGACTACATCCAGAACCGCTCGCCTGCCGCTCTGGTGATTTCCCCGGGTCCGTGCAGACCCGAGGACGCGGGGATCTCGATGGAGGCCATCCGGATGTTTTCCGGCCATATCCCCATCCTGGGAATTTGCCTCGGTCACCAGGCGATTGCGGCAGCTTTCGGAGCCGAGGTGGTGCATGCCCAAAAACTGATGCACGGAAAGGTTTCCACGGTAACCTCCGACGGCAAATCCATCTACGCTGGGATCTCCAACTCGTTCCAGGCGATGCGCTACCATTCCCTGGCCGTTTCCCCGCAAAGCCTGCCCCCATGTCTTGAAGTCACCTCCCGGTCCGAAGACGGCGAAATCATGGGGATCCGCCATAAGCAACACCTTACCGAAGGCGTGCAGTTCCATCCGGAATCCATCATGACGCCGGTTGGCAAACGGCTGCTCAAAAACTTTCTGTCTCTTGCCGGTGGGCAATAGACTTACAGGAGGAAAAGAAATGATACAGGAATCCCTGAAAAACCTGATCGCAAAGAAGGACCTGGACGAAGAGGAAATGGCCGGCCTGGTGGGCGAGATCATGTCGGGCAGGGTGAGCGATGCGCAAATCGGAGCCGTTATCGCCGCTTTGGCCACCAAGGGCGAGACCTTCGTCGAACTGGTCGGGGCTGCGCGCGCGATGCGGCGCAAGGCCGCAAGGATCCAGACAAACGCCGATACTGTTGTTGATACCGTCGGCACGGGCGGGGACGGTTCGGGAACTTTCAATATCTCGACTACCGCCGCCTTTGTCGTCGCCGGGTGCGGGGTCACGGTCGCCAAGCACGGCAACCGTTCGGTTTCGAGCAAATGCGGCAGCGCCGATGTGCTCGAAGCGCTGGGAGTTAATCTCGACGCCGGCCCGGAGGTGGTCGAGGAGGCGGTGAGGCAGATCGGCATCGGGTTTCTTTTCGCTCCTCTCTTCCACGGCGCCATGCGGCATGCCGCCAAGGCCCGCAAGGAGCTGGGAGTGCGTTCGATTTTCAACATGCTCGGCCCCCTGACAAACCCTGCGGGCGCCAACTGCCAGCTGATCGGGGTCTATGCCCCGGAGCTCACGGAGATGTTTGCGCGCGCCCTCCAGCGGCTCGGCTCCAGGCGGGCTTTCGTCGTCCATGGACACGACGGGATCGATGAAATAAGCGTCTGCGCCCCCACCCGGGTCTCCGAGTTAAACGACGGATTGATCCGCACCTATGACATCACCCCCGAACAACTCCTGGGCCGGACCGCCGAGGCGTCTGATCTGGCGGGGGGAGCCCCGGCGGAAAACGCGCAAATAACCTTGAAGATTCTTGCCGGGGAAAAGGGCCCAAGGCGCGACGTGGTCGTCGTCAATGCCGGAGCGGCCCTGGTCGCGGCCGGAGCGGCCCGGGATTTTGGAGGCGGCATCGAAATGGCCCGGGCCTCCATCGACGAGGGAAGAGCCAGGGAAAAGCTCGAAGCGTTTATTCGGTTCACCAATTGAAAACCCGGGGACAAGAGCGGGGGCTTTCGCCCCCTGCACCCCCGGGGGGCGCGGGGGAGACACTCCCCCGCGCTTTTGCCCTGAGTTTTTCCTGACGCAAAGAGGGGGCAGCATTATGTCCGATTTTCTTTCCGGGATCATCGAGCGGAAGAAGGAAGAAGTTAGAGCCGCGGCAGGGCGTGTGCCGGAGAGCGTGCTTCGCTGCGAGGCGGAAGAATCGAGCGGTCGGAGACCTTTCGGTCGCAGGCTGGCCGAGCCGGGGCCTGCGGGAATGAACGTGATCGCCGAGGTAAAGCGTGCTTCTCCTTCGAAGGGGAAAATACGGGAAAACGTGGATCCGGCCGAATATGCGCGGATGTACGAAGCCGGAGGTGCTGCCGCGATATCGGTGCTGACCGACGGGGAGTTTTTCGGCGGAAGCCCCGGGGATTTGAAAAAAGTGCGGGCCGCAACTCTTCTTCCCGTCCTCCGGAAGGATTTTATCATCAGCTCGTACCAGGTCTACGAATCTGCGGCCATGGGCGCCGACGCCCTGCTGCTGATCGTACGGGCGCTTTCTCCGGAGCTTTTGAAAGAGCTGTTGGCAATATGCGCGGAGATCGGGCTGGATGCGCTAGTGGAGACCCATGATGAGTTGGAATTCGAAATTGCCTCGAAGGCCGGGGCTCGGATTATCGGCATTAATAATCGCGACCTTGCGACCTTTCGAACCGACATTTCCACCTCCATCCGCGTTGCGAAAAAAGCCGTTCCGGGCCAGGTCCTGGTCGCCGAAAGCGGCATTCATACGCGCTTCGATATCGAGCGGCTTCTCGATGCCGGTGTCGGCAACTTTCTGATCGGGGAAAGTCTCATGAGGTCGGAGGATCCGGCGGAGCTTCTGCGGGAATTGCACGGAGCGAAAGCATGAAAGACAGAAGTTGTCAGATAAAGGTGTGCGGCCTGACCGTTGTGGAGGAAGCCGTTGCCTGTGCGGAAGCAGGCGCCGATGGACTGGGGCTGGTTTTTTATCCGCCAAGTCCCCGCTGTGTCAGCGCCGGCGTCGCGCGGGAAATCTGCGCGAACGTTCCCGGCGGGGTCTGCAAAGTGGGCGTTTTTGTTGACGCGCCAATAGATGAGATCCTGAAAATGGTGGAGTTGTGCGGGCTGGACTTTGCACAGCTTCACGGCAGCGAAACGCCCGCAGCGGTCGAAGCGCTCGAGGCGGCCGGAATAGCCGTAATCAAGACCCTTTTTACCAAAAGGAAGCCCTTTTTCTCAGAGGCCGACTCCTATCCCGCCTCTGCCTGGCTTGTCGAAAGCGGGGGAGGGACGCTTCCGGGCGGGGAGGGGCTCCGCTGGGAGTGGAGCGGCGTCCGTGGGCTTGCGGCCGGGCTGCCCTGCATTTTAGCCGGGGGGTTGAACCCTCAAAATGTCTGCGAAGCAATTAACGAATTTGCCCCGGCCGCCGTGGATGTCAGCTCCGGTGTCGAATCCGCGCCGGGTAGAAAGGACATGGAGAAAGTGCGCGCATTTATCGAGGAAGTTCGGAATGCGAACCCGTATTCCGCGAAGGGGAGGGTATTTCAATGTCGAAAATGACTTCATCGCCGGTTATAGGCCCGGTCTTGCCGGATACGCGGGGCCACTTCGGCCCCTACGGCGGACGCTATGTGGCCGAAACGCTCATGCCCGCGCTGATCGAACTGGAGCGCGCCTATACGTCCGCGTGCGCCGAACCGGCTTTTCAGGAGGAATTGGACCAGCTCCTGAAAGACTATGCCGGACGGCCCACCCCGCTTTTTTGTGCAAGGCGGCTTAGCGCCCATACGGGCGGGGCGCTCATCTATCTCAAAAGAGAGGATCTTGCCCACACCGGCGCCCATAAGATCAATAACACGCTGGGGCAGGTGCTTCTCGCCCGTTGGATGGGCAAAACCCGTGTAATCGCCGAGACCGGCGCGGGCCAGCACGGAGTCGCAACGGCCACTGCGGCTGCCCTTTTCGGCATGGAGTGCAAGATCTTCATGGGAGCCGAAGACATCTCGAGGCAGGCCCCCAACGTCCAGCGCATGAAGCTGCTCGGCGCCGAGGTGGTGCCGGTGGATGCAGGGACCGGGACCCTCAAGGACGCCATGAATGAAGCCATGCGCTACTGGGTCGGCGCGGTGCGCGACACCTTCTATGTGATCGGCTCGGTCGCCGGGCCTCACCCCTACCCGGCCATGGTTCGGGATTTCCAGCGGGTGATCGGCGTGGAGGCGAAGGCGCAGATCCTGGAAGCCGAAGGCAGAATGGCAGACATGCTCGTTGCCTGCGTCGGCGGGGGAAGTAACGCCATGGGCCTGTTCCACCCCTTTATCGAAGAGCGCGTGAAGATGGTCGGAGTGGAGGCCGCCGGGCTCGGAATCGAAACCGGAAAGCATGCCGCGACCCTCGGGGCCGGTTCGGTAGGGGTCCTCCACGGCTCCAAATCCTACGTGCTCCAGGACGAAAACGGGCAGATACGGGAAGCACACTCGGTTTCCGCGGGTCTTGACTATCCGGGCGTCGGGCCGGAGCATTCGTGGCTGAAGGATACGGGCCGCGTGCGCTATGAATCCGTTTTGGACGGGGAAGCCCTCGATGCCTTTCACCTGCTTTGCTCGCTCGAAGGGATCATCCCGGCCCTCGAAAGCTCTCATGCGGTTGCCCGGGCGTTGATCGAAGCAGCGCGCATGCCGGCCGAAAAGATCGTCATCGTCAATCTGTCCGGCCGAGGGGATAAGGACCTGGGAATGATCGAAAAGCTGAAAGCGAGGTGATAAAAGCCTATGAGCAGAATAAAAGAAACATTCGATAGTCTTCGCTCGCGAGGGGAAAAAGCGCTGGTGGGTTTTATCACCGCCGGGGACCCCGGTTTCGACGTCTCTCTCGAGATAACCCGGCAGATGTGCCGCTCGGGGGTTGACCTCTTAGAGTTGGGCGTCCCTTTTTCCGACCCGACAGCCGACGGGCCGGTCATACAGCGCTCCTCGGCGCGCGCGATCGGTGCGGGAATGAACATGGGCGGCGTGATGGAAATGGTCCGCCGCATCCGGGAGTTCAGCCAGGTCCCGATCGTTCTTTTCAGCTACTATAATCCCATCCTTGCGCACGGCGCTGAAAAATTTTACGCGGATGCGACCTCTGCGGGCGCCGACGGGGTCCTGGTGGTCGATCTTCCTCCGGAAGAATCGGACGAACTGACCGGCTCCCGGGGCGACGACCTCGATTTTATCCGGCTGGTCGCACCCACGACGCCCCCGGATCGCATGGCCCGTATAGCCTCGGTGGCCTCCGGTTTCATCTACCTGGTCTCCATGACAGGCATTACGGGGAGCGGCGGTCTCAACAGTGAAGACGCCGCGAAAGTGGCCGGAGAGTTGAAGAAAACCTGCAACGGTCTTCCGGTGTGCGTAGGCTTTGGCATCTCCACGCCGGAGGATGCCGCCAAAGTGTCTCGATTTGCCGATGGTGTGGTTGTCGGAAGCGCTTTCGAAAGGCTTATCGAATCGGGTCTGCACGATAAAAACATAGCCGAAAGGGTAGGCGAATTCGCTGCCGGCCTTAAACGCGCAATGCGCTAGCGCTCTTTTGCCTCATCCCCCTGTCCGCTCTTTCGGGACAGGGGGATTGGATAAGTCCTCAGGGATTATTGTTGCTTCTTTTGTTCCTGCCGACCGCTGGGCCGTTGACCGCCCGGGGCCTGCGGATGCTGTTGCGGCCGCTGCATGTGTTGCGTCTGAGGTCGTTGGGCGCCTGGCGGCTGCATGTGCTGCATTTGAGGTCGTTGGCCGGCAGGCGGTTGCATATGCTGCATCTGAGGCCGTTGAACGCCCGGCGGCTGCATGTGCTGCATTTGAGGCGGCGGCCCTTTCGGCGGTCTCATGCCTGCAGGCATTTGAGGTGGATGGCCGCTCGGCGGTCGCACGTTGGGAGGCATTTGAGGCGGACGGCTACCCGGCCGCTGCATGTGCTGCATCTGGGGCCTGCGGTGGTTTCCCGCGGGGCGATGGAACCCTTTTTGCCACCCGGCGCCCTGACCGCGATTGTGCCGCTCGTAAAAGCTGCGGTTGTAGCGCTGCCCCTCGCGGTGTGCGCGCCAGTAGGGATAGTGGCGCAGAAAACCATGCCAGTAAACGGGATGTCTGTCGTACCAGGTCCACCATCTCTGTGCGTACCACATTCCGGGTCTGACTATATAGTAGGTGGGGTAGGCATAATAGGGCGCCCACCCGTATTCGGGGCCGAAATAATAGTAGAGGACCCCGTCCAGAAACCAGTCCCCGTTGTAATACACCCACGGCGTGTCGGGTCCCACCCACGGTTGCGCATAGATGTCTGCGGGCGGGGGTGGGTAGTCGTAATCGTAATCCTGGGCAAAAGACGGCGAAGATGCCGCCACCATCATGCCCCCAGCCAAGACGACCACTGCCACAAGAGCAAAGGCGAATTTTTTCATACTCTCCTCCGGAGAATTGTTTTGGGGGATTTGCTGCGCGTCTCTACCTGCCTGTGGTCATTTTAGGAGTCAAGTATCTCTTGAACAAGGGGTTTTTTCATGTTTTTTAACCTCCCTCTTGCTCCGCCCATGTCGCTCCGCCCGCCGGCGAAGCAGGCGGGCGAGCCGGCAGTGGCACTGGCCGCCAGGCAACCCGTAGCAATCGGTTGAAAAGTATGATATGCTAATGGATAAATTTCGTCTGTCGATTCATGGTAGTGAGGCGCACTCGCGATTCGAGGGATTCTTTGTGCGAAGGCGCTGAGAGGGGCAGGATTTATTCCGGTTTTTCGAGGTATTGCGAAAGAGGCGTGAAAAGCTGTTGCCCTTTTCGCAGAACACTAATATAAGGATAAGCGGCGCATTATGGTGGCTACAAAGATGAGCGAAAGCAAAAAGGTCCTACATTTCCCGACGGTTTCCCATCCCAGCATCGACGAGGTGCTGACGCTTTTTCTAAAGGACCAGCAAAAGCGGCTGAAATCCCGGACTTTTAACCGGTACGAGGAGGTCGTCGACCTTCTGCGCCATTGTCTGAACGGACACGGCTATCATGAGCTCGACAGTTCTTCGGAGGTAGCGCTCTACGAAAAGCTCTACTTCCAAAAGAACCTGGAGTTCTGTTTTATTTTCGGTCCCGAAAAAATCGTTTCCTCCCTGCCCAATTTTCTGAATTATTTCATGATTCGCAAGGTTATGGCTTCCGAGGCGCTCCTGCAGTCCGCAGGGGTGGTGGCGAAAAAATTGGCCAAGTGGCTGGAGGAAAACGGGTATATCGGCAGGGAGGCGGCCAACCGGGTCATCAGCATGGCGGCCGAGGCGGCGAGAGAGCTTCCCGCTGCGGAACGGCTGGCGAGACTGATCTACGAGTATGCCCAGAGCCATGCGCCCAGATACTGGACCGCCGAGCTGGACGACTACTTCGTCATCGATCAGATCCACCCCGGAATCCTTATTTTGTCGGGTATGGCGACTTCGGGGATCGTCGAGGTGCGCGTTCCCAAGGAGATAACCGACCATTGCCGCAAGGGCTGGCAGGTCAACCTGCTGCTTGGAAAGACCAAAAACGGGTGGTGCATCCTGGAAACGGGCAACGTTTATCCCAATTGATCTGAAAGAATCAAAATTCCAAAGGCGGGCGGTTCTGCCCGCCTTTGGCTCTACGCAAGACGCGAGTTCACGAAATCCCAGTCGATCAGATTATCGATAACGGCCTGTAAAAAATCGGGTCTTCTGTTCTGGTAGTCGAGGTAGTAGGCATGCTCCCAGACGTCAATGGTCAGGAGGGGCTTGATCCCGTGGGCGATCGGCGTATCCGCGTTTGCGGTTTTCATCACCTCGAGTTTGCCCTCTTTTAACACCAGCCAGGCCCAGCCGCTTCCAAACTGCGTGATGCCCGCATTCTTGAGGCTTTCGGCAAATTTTTCGTACGACCCTAAATCGACTTCGATCTTTTTAGCCACCTGTCCGGTGGGGCGGCCTCCCCCCCCGGGTTTGAGACAAGTCCAGAAAAATGAGTGGTTCCATGCCTGGGCGACGTTGTTGAAGATTCCGATCCGGGAGGCATCTCCTGCAACTTCCTTGATTATCTTCTCCGTATCTTCCTTTTCCAGGCCGGTCCCCTCGAGCAGTTTGTTCGCGTTGTCCACATATGCTTTGTGGTGCTTGCCGTGGTGGAACTCAAGGGTTTTCGCGCTGATATGAGGCTCGAGAGCATTTTTCGCATAAGGCAGGTCGGGTAACGTCAGGGCCATGATGTTCTCCTTGTTTGGTTTTGCGGAAAAGCGGGGCGGAGGTCAAACTGCGTGAAAAGTAAGCACGCGGCGGGGGATGCTCAAGGGAGGAGAAAAGTCGCCGGCGTGGCCGCAGTTGCCGGTTGCCGATAAATTGCCAACTGGAAACAAACAACCAGCAACCAGCAACCGGCAACTAACAACTAACAACTATCTCATTCCAGCGGCGGGTTGAAGTAGCCTAGCCTGATGTTTGGAAATTCCTCGCGGATCATCGCGATGAGACGGCTTACACCCAGCTTCTTTTCGCGCAGATCGGGTTTGAGGATTTCCAGATACCACTCGGGGTCGATGTTGAGGTTGCGCATCTGGATCAAGTCGAGGCCGGTCTCCGAGATGAGTTTCTTTAGGGCGAGCCATTCGCTTTTTTGGTCGGTGACCCCCGGGAGGACAAAATAGTTGATCGACGCGAATCCTCCGTTGGCCTTCACTACGGAAAGGGAGCGCTGTGCCTGCTCGAAGCTGAATCCTTTGGGGCGAAAGTATTTTTCATACAATTCGGGGCGTGCGCTGTTCATGCTCACGCGGATGCTCTGAAGGCCCGCGCGACAAAGCTTTTCGACGGCTTGCGGAAGGCTGCCGTTGGTGTTGAGGTTGATGGTGCCTCTACCCGTAGCTCTGCGGATCATCCGGATGGAGGACTCCAGCACGTCTGCCTGGAGCAGCGGTTCGCCTTCACAGCCCTGCCCGAAGCTCACGACCGCCCGGGGCGCATGTTGCAGGTGAGGCACAGCGACCCCGCTTATCTCTTCGGGAGAAGGAACGAAGGTGATGCGCTCCTGTGTCGCGCTCAACCCCGTGCCAACCTGGCGGCTGATGCACCCCAGGCAGCGTGCGTTGCACTCCGGCGAAGAGGGCAGCGGGGCTTCCCAGCGGTTCATGAACAGGTTCTTGGCAGCCGGGCACCCGTAGGTGAGAGCACACTTGCCCAGATGCTGCACCAGCCGGTTTTCTCGATCCGTCTTCATGCGCTTGCGGGCGTTGCGTTCGATGAGTTTTCGGTCGAAATTACAGAAATCCTGCCGCCGGTCCCTGTCGATTCTTACTGCCGGGACCACAAAGTCTCCGTTCCGCCAGCCCACTGCGGTATAGGCGAAAAGAGGCAGGAGAGGCGCACCGGCTTTGGTCCTGTAGGCCGGAGAAAAGAGATGGGTATAGGCCGGGGAAATGAAAGCGGCCACCGCTCGCACGGGTTTCGCCGTGTCGAAAGGATCGGCCGCCAGGGATTCGAACCGGCGAAGCGCCGGGTTAAAGCCCACCGGCACCCGCTCGGGCAAAAGAAAAAGTTCGCTTCCTTCCGGCAGCGGAATCAGTTCGGACGGTCCGGGGCATTTCCATTCGCCTCCGCTTGCACCGGCCATTTCCAGTCCCGGCCAGTCGAGAACGTTGCCGTCGGCATCGGCATAGACCAAAGCCGCTCTATTTTTCATTTCATTCACCCATTCCTCTGTTCACCCGCTCTTATAGCATATTCGGGTTTACACGGCATCAGCTTAAGGGGTATGGGTAAATGGACCTGCTGCCGGGCAGCAGTGTACTTGACAGAAAATGGGGATATTCAATGAGTAACGTCTCTAAAACCACGAGCGGGGCTTTGAGCCGCCGCATCAAAACCCATATCACGGGGCCGGAGCACCGGTTTGCGATTACAACGCCTCCCGAACTCGCCCCGTTGTGTCTCGACGAAGCGAGTTCGCTCGATATTCCGGCCCCGGAACTGAGCGAGGCGGGAGTCGAATTCACAGGAAGGCTAAAAGACGCCTACAGCGCCAATCTCTGGCTGCGAACGGCGGGTCGGGTACTCTGCCGGCTTGAGTCTTTCCGTGCGGGAGTCGCCGAAGAGCTATTCTACAAGGCTTCGCGGATTCCCTGGGAGCTGTGGCTGAGCCGGAAGATACCAATCGATGTCGAAGCCGGCGTGCACTATTCGCGGATAAGCAGCGAGGGCAGGGTGGTCGAGGTCATCCAACAGGCTATCGAAAAATGCATCGGCCGAACGGGAATGGTTCAGGGCGCCGGGGTGGAGCTCCGGCAAAAGATTCTCGTCCGTCTCGTCGACAACCACTGTCTCATAAGCCTGGACACGTCGGGCGCGCATCTCTACCAGAGAGGCTATCGCCTGCGCCATTCGGGGGCGCCTCTACGCGAGACCCTTGCCGCCGCCATTTTACTAAAGGCCGGCTGGAAGGGCGAGGAGCCCCTCGTGGACGGCATGTGCGGATCGGGCGTATTCCCGATCGAGGCGGCCCTCCTGTCACGGCGCATTGCCCCGGGGCTTGCCCGCGAGTTTTTGTTTCAGAAGTGGCCCTCCTTTCAGGAAAAAACCTGGGAATTTCTGCGGCGAAAGGCCGGGGAAACAGCCTTACCCAAGGCGCCTCAACCGATCGTTGGAATCGATATCGATCCGGAGGCGATCGGGATAGCCGCTGAAAATTCGGGGCGCGCCGGGACCGGTGGCGATATCAGCTGGAAAAACGGGGATTTTTTCGACTTTTTTCCGGAGAGAGAGAGACTGCGGAAAGGCCTTGTGGTTTTGAACCCTCCCTATGGAGTGCGCATGGCCGCCGGCGGAACCGGCCTTTACGAAAGAATCGGCGCTCACCTGAGGCTCAACTTCAAGGGCTGGAGATACGCCGTTCTGGCCAAATCCCGGCTCGAAGCCGCCGCCCTGGGCGCCGGCCGGATGCGGTTGTGGAACATCCGGCACGGGGGGCTGAACATCGTCGTGGCAATTGGAGGCGGTGAGCAGTGAGCAGTGATCAGAAAAAGCTTCTGCTCCTCACCGCTCACTGTTCACGGTTCACCGCCCTATACAGCCTCATGACTTCCTCGCAGGTGACCAGGGCTTTGAACATGGGCACTTCCTGTTCGATATTTTCCCGTCCGTTCATTTCCTGGCGGTCGACCAGGGCGAGCGCCCCGAGGATTTCAAAGCCCGCTTCCCGGCAGGCGGCAATGGCCTGGAGCGTGGAAGCTCCTGTCGTCACCACATCGTCCAGCACGACGACACGGTCTCCGCGTTTTACCTTGCCCTCGATGGAGGCAACGATCCCGTGGTCTTTTTTGGCCTTTCTCACGATAAACGACTGGATCGGCCTGCCTTGCAGCCAGGAGGTGTAGGCGGCCGCATTGGCGAGCGCATCGGCTCCCAGGGTGAGACCTCCCACACCATCCACCCGCAGGTCGCTCAATGCTTCGAACACCAGGTTTCCTATGAGGTACTGGCCTTCAGGGTCCAGGGTTACTTTCTTGCAGTTGAAATAAAAGGGGCTCGTTCCGCCGTGGGCGAGTTTGAAGCCGGAGGTCTCGGAGTACTGGAAAGAATAGTCGAAAACAAGTTTTACGAGGCGTTCGCGCATTTTTTCGATATCGGGGACTTCACAATTCATCGGGATTTTTCTCCTGTCGGAAGAGCCGTTTTTTGCCCTGATACAGTCCGTTTTCCTGCATATAGGCCCGGACGGCGTCGAGATTTCGTTGTTTTTCAAGTGCCCACGCAGGGGCCACGAGTTCATCGGGATGCGGGTCTCCGGTGAGCCTCTGGACGATCACGTCCGGGGGCAGAAGCGCAAGGAATTCTCCCGCCGCCGCCGCATAATTTTCTCGTGTCATGCACGAATAGGCGCCGCTCCTGAACATTTCATGGAGGGCGGTTCCCTCTATTACGTAGAGCAGGTGTATTTTTACAGCCTGAATGTCCTGAAGTGCAAGAAATCTCGCCGTATCGAGCATATTTTCGGTAGTTTCCCCGGGAAGGCCCAGGATGACGTGAGCACAAACCGGGAGATCTCTCGCGCGGGCGCGCCGTACCGCATCAGCGAAAGCCTCGGCGCGGTGCCCTCGTCGGATACGCGCGAGGGTGGCATCATTTGCCGACTGGAGGCCGAACTCGAGCCAGATGAGACGGGTTTTGGCAAGCTCTGCCAGGTAGTCCAGGGTTTGGTCGGCTACGCAGTCCGGGCGCGTGCCGATGCTCAGCCCTACGACGTCGCGGTCTTCGAGCGCCTCGTCGTAAAGGGCTCGCAGCCTGGGAAGGGGCGCATAGGTATTCGAAAACGACTGAAAATAGCCAATGAATTTTTTGGCTTTGTACTTCCGGGCAAGCCTCTCTTTTCCGGTTCGGATCTGTTCGGAAATGGTTGCGAAAGAAGCTGCCCCCGTGCCCGAGCCCTTCTCGTTGCAGTAGATGCAGCCCGAGAGCCCCAGGGTCCCGTCGCGGTTCGGGCAGTAAAGGCCTGCATCCAGAGATATCTTCTGCACCCGGCATCCGAAGGTCTCCCGCAGGTAGGAGTTATAGTCTCGATAGAGTCTTTCGGCCATTGTTCACTCGAGCTGAAATCATGAAAAGAGAGGGAACGCTTTTCTTCCCGCTCCTGTCTTCGCGATTATACCCTTGCGCTCTTTGATTGTCAGCATTGCATTCATCGCCCGATCAAGACTTGCATTGGCCGGCGGGGTCTGATATTGGGGTGTTGGGCGCAGATCGAAAAATCTTTCCACACGAGGAACAGTATGAGAAAGGTATGGCTCCTCTGGGCGCTTATCTGTTTTCTGCCCTTGGGCGGCTGCGGCACCGTGGGTACCAGCCCCGGAACCAGCCCGATCACCTGCGGGGTCAAGGGGGATCGGGGGACGCAATGTAATTTGTCGACTGACCTGGTGCGTCTTCTCGGAGCACAGGTCACAAAACAAAAGGGAAACGTCTGCATAACCATACCCTCCGATTCGTTGTTCCAACCGGATGGCGACAAGGTGAAGATTTCCGACAGGGCCGATATGGACGCTTTGGCCAATGCCGGGAAAAAATACCCGCACATGAACATAAAAATAAAGGTCTACACGGATTGTGCGCACTCGGAGACACGGGACCTCATTTTGACCGAGCTCGAGGCCTGGCTGATAAAGCGTGCCCTTGTGGACCGCGGGATAGCGGCCAGTCGCATCTCGGCGCAGGGTTGGGGGGAAGCGAGGCCTGTGGCCTCCAACGCCACTGCGAATGGCAGAAAGGCAAACCGGCGCGTGACGATAACTTTCGAGCCGGGAGCATCCTGATGCGTTATCGGGGAGTCAATCCATGAGCCTGGAATCGGTCCGCGTATTTCTGTGCGAACATGCGCCGGATCTTGAAATAATAGAAAAACCATCGAGCACGGCAACAGTTGCAGAAGCCGCACAGGCGCACGGAGTTGCGCCCGGACAGATTGCCAAAACGCTCACGCTGTGGCTGAAGGGTGAGGTCATCCTGCTGATTCTGGGTGGCGACGCCAAGATCGACAACCGGAAGTTCAAGGACCGGTTCAACGGCAAGGCCAAGATGCTCAGTGGTGACGAGGTCGTCCAGTGGACCGGGCACCCTGTGGGGGGCGTGTGCCCGTTCGGCTTGCCGCAACAATTGAAGGTCTTCGCCGATGTGACCTTGAAAAAATTCGATGTCGTCCTTCCCGCAGCAGGCGCAACGAACGCCGCGCTGCGGATACCCCCCGATCGCCTGATTGAACTGGTCAGTGCCGAGTGGGTCGATGTGGCGACTGCTCACTGATCACTGCTCACTGATCACTGCTTTTGCCTCCGCCCACTTGAACAGGGCGATTGCGGTCGCCACCACTCCGTTTAGCGACTCCACCCCGGCCGAAATGGAAATAGAGATCGCCGCCTTTCGAAACTTCTCCGGCAGTCCCGGTCCTTCGATCCCGGGGAGCAGGCCGAAGGTTTCCGGAAATTTGAAATCCGAAATGTTTTTACCTTCTTTGGAAAGGGGCACGAGCGGCAGTTCCTCGGGGAGTTCGCCAATCGAGGGGCCCTGCAGCAGGCGGGCGCCAAAGACTGTTGCGCCTGAAGCCCTCACCGACTTGGGATGGTAGGGGTTGGCGGCTTCGGCGAGCAGAATGATCGCGGAGACGCCGAAAGCCACCGCCGATCGGAAGGCGGCCCCCACATTTTCAGGGTCCTGGAACGGGATAAAGAGTGTGCATCCTTCCGGCAGGCCCTCGGAGGGCGACCACTGCTCCATCGGTTTCACTTTTACGAGCAAGAGCGGACAGGAAGTCCCGAATATATCCAGGGTCTCGAAAAGAGGCGGGGCGAGCCGATACCACATCAAATGAGAGGGAGCCTCTTCAGGCGGCGGGGTGTTGTCCCCCCGGCTCAACCAGGCGAGGCAGTCGCCGGGGATTCGGGCAAGCGTATCCGATACCTGTTTTTGGCCGAAGACGAGTGCCTGCATCTGTTTGCGTATCCCCCGGGGGGTGAGCAGTTTTTTCAACTCCCGGAACGTGTCATTATTTTCGCTTTCGATGGTTTTCACCAGGTTTTGCCTTTCGAGTTCGGTCCTTTTTAACCGGGGGGGAGCGTCGAGCCTTTCGAAAACAACCAGCCTGCGCTCATCGCGGGAATCGGGCAAGCGGTAATGATGGTCGCCTGTGAGCCGGTAGCGGCCGGCGAAGCGTTCCAGAGCCTCTTCTATTTCCTGGTCGCATCCCGGGCCCTTCATGAAAATCGCTAAGCCCCCCCTGGATAGAGAGCCCGAAATCCTTTCCAATGTTGCGGGTATCGCCTCCAGAGCCCGGGTTATGATGCCGTTAACCGCCGTTTCCGTAGAGGGGCCGACACCGTGCCCCAGGACGCTGATCCCCTCCAGTTCAAGCTCCTGAACCACGGTTTGGAGAAATTCATTGCGGTTTCTCCTGCTTTCGGCGAGGATGACTTCGAGCTGCGGATAGGCGATCTTTAGAGGGACTCCCGGCATACCCGGGCCACTGCCGATATCCATGAGGGGCGAGGGCAGTTCGATTATTTTGCCGGGCAGGATCGAGTCCACATACAGCTTGCGGACCATGTTTGCGAAGTTGTGAATCCGGGTGAGATTGAGTTCCGTGTTGCATTGTCTTAGCAGCAGGTGATATTTCCACAGGCGCTCCACGTCGCTACGCGGCAGGGATATGCCGGATGCGAGCAGCAGCTTTGAAAGATGCGCCGCATCGGGTTCTGTGGCCTGTTTTTTGGGGGGCATGAAAACAGCTCCTTTTTCGGTACGCCCGCGGGAATCTCTATGGACGGAGACTATTTTTTTCATCGATCGTGGCCTATATTCTTCCGAGACAACCACCTGCTGGTTCTCTACAAGCCTGCCGGGCTCCTGGCTCAGGGCGATGAGACCGGGGAGACATCGCTGCTCGAACTGGGTAAGCTCTGGCTCAAGGATGTTTATAACAAACCCGGACGGGTTTTTCTCGGCCTTGTCCATCGCCTGGACCGGCCGGTCGCCGGGGTCATGCTTTTTTGTCGAACCTCCAAGGCCGCCGCAAGAATAAGCGAACAGTTCCGCGGGGGCAAAGCGGAAAAATATTATCTAGCGGTATTGGAGGGAAAACTGAAGGAAAAATCGGGCACTCTTTTCAACTTGATCGAAAAGGGCGAAAATCGGTCGAGCAGGGTCGTTTCGGAAAAAACTCCGGAGGCTCGTGAGGCAAAGCTTTCCTTCACCGTACTGGACACGTCACAGGGGCGCAGCCTGGTTCGAATCAGACTCGAAACGGGGCGCAGGCACCAAATACGACTCCAGTTCGCCCACATCGGTCATCCGGTTGTCGGCGACCTTCGGTATGGAGCCCCCGCAGCACTTCCCCAAAAGCAAATCGCCCTGTTTGCCAAAGAGCTTTTCGTAGATCATCCCGTTCGGGGCGAAAGGCTGCGCTTCGAGTCGCCCCTTCCTCGCGGCTGGCCGTGGCAAGACCAAACCGAAGGCCCCCCCTGGGATTGGAGAGAGCTCGAGGTCCAATTAGGATTGAATAGTCTATGAATGTTTGAAATTGGCCGATCGGAATGGTGTCGTCACGGGGTATTGAATTTGTCCTATAGGTCTTATCCGTCCTATGCATTCAATGTCTTATCATTAAAATTAGACGCAAGGTGTTCGTGAAAATCTATGAAGCTGCTTTTGACCAATGACGACGGGATTTTTTCCAAGGGTATAGAGGCCCTTTTCCACGCTTTGTCGGCTGAGCACGAGGTGATTGTTGTCGCTCCGGAAACCGAACAGAGCGCGATCGGGCATGCGATCACCATACTCGAGCCCTTGCGTGTGAACGAGGTAAAACGCAACGGCCGTTTTTTCGGTTACGCCCTAAAGGGCACCCCCGCCGACTGCGTGAAGATCGCGGTAAGCGAGCTGATGGACCAGCCGCCCGACATGGTGGTCTCAGGCATCAACCTCGGGGCCAACGTAGGGGTGGATGTAATCTATTCGGGCACGGTTTCGGCCGCAACGGAGGCTGCGGTTCTCGGCCTGCCCTCCATAGCCATTTCGATCGATTCCTTTACCTCTGCGGATTTTAGCGCCGCCACCGAATTTATCCCCAAACTGGTCGCGCTAGCAGGAAAAGAGGGGCTGCCGACCGGGGTGAGCCTCAATGTCAATGTCCCCAACCTGCCGGCCGATAAAATCAGCGGCGTGCGCATAACGCGGCAGGGAACCCAGAGGTATGTGGAAAAATACGACCGGCGAATCGATCCGCGAAAGCACGTCTACTATTGGCTGACAAATGAATCGGTCGTGCGGGATGAGGACCCGGAGGCGGACTCTTGCGCCCTTGCCTCCGGCTATATTTCCGTCACTCCGATTCATCACGATCTGACCAGTTATGCGACGCTCGAAACGCTCAGAAGATGGGGAGCGTCACTTTAGCACCTATCCGGCAACCCGTGTTCCCGGCTAAGGAGCTTTATCCTGGCCCTCGGTCCTGTCTCTCCGATAGAATTTCTCGCCCATTTGGAAACCGGGCGTGTGAAGCCGTGGAGCAGAGCCTTGCAGAGATTCGCCAAGTCAATCGGTATAAGGATCAAGGTCACATTTTTCATGTCTTGGCTTTACCTTTTTTAGACGCATTTTTCGACGGCCCTGGCGGAAGTTCAAGACGTCTTGCATCGCCAAATAATTCCACTGTTGCAAGATTCGGTGGCCTGAAACGAATTCGGACGTGACCAAAAGAGCTATCGAGGGCCCTTATGTTTCTCACGGCCTCCTTTATCGCCTTTTCAATAGTGTGATCTCTTTTGACGCTCTTTTTCTCTACCCCACAGGTCATGAAAACGTTTGGCGTATATGACAACAGACGCCGCACATCATCGTCAGTCGGCAATTTCACGTTTCCTCTATGGAAAGGTGTGAGGACCGCAACGGGTTGTCCGGTCAGCATATCCTGCCAAACTCTATCATGATGACCTGTCTTAGAGCCGTGGTGCGGGATTTTAAAAGCCGATGATTTTCCGTCTTCTGGAGAATGGGCATTAATGATGGCAGACCAACCAGTCTCAGGTTCACCTCTTTCCTCAAGATCCGCACCCAGAAGAATTGAAAAATTTCCAACCTGCAGGCGGACTACCACCGAGGCATTATTGGGAGTGATAGGAGGCACCCATCCTTTGGTCTCCCCTGCATTCGGCAATAGTTTCGCGAATTCGAGCCTAGAGGCTAGGACCGCAGAATCGGACGGTGACAGAGAAACGACCTCGCACCTAACCAACGCGCTTTCACCGTTATCTATTACGTCTTTCCATATGGTACGTCCTTGAATCGCAAAGAATGGAACGTGATTACGATCCCGCAATATCTCTATGACTCGATGTAATTCATCAGTCCCGGAACTGTCTATCATTGTTTCCGATCCGGACATAACAAGCTGAAGAAATTCATTAAATTTCAATGCGTCGGATAAGACGAGCCGGGCAGATTTACAGGCTTCAAAAGTTTCAGCGAGTCCGCGAATGTGGTCGTCATGCCAGTGAGTGGCTATGATCTGTTTAACCGATACTGAGGGATCGATATTCAACATTTTGAAGTAGGAAAGGACGGCCGGGCTTTTTGTATGGATATCAATACAGGAGTCAACTATGAACCAATGATCAAGACCTAGATGAATGGCTATGCACTCGCCGTAGCCCGGCCCAAATATCGAGATTTCTATTTCGTCAGGTTTCGGAAAAAGATTCAGATTCGTCCCACCCGAGATAATCTCTAATTTCGGCCGCTCTTCTTCGGGCATTTTCAATTTCTCTTTTTGTCCAGGTTGGAAGCCTTCTGAATCGGATTATGGAGCCTCTGGTTCTCTGGCCACCCGCTGCATCATGGTATCCGATATTCCAATAAAAGACGGCGCCAACTCGCAGCAACGGCAGATCACCTGCAGAAATTTCGCTGATTGCGAACTCTGCTTCTTCATCCGGGTCGTCTGAGGATATACTTACAAGTTTGGCGAAGAAAGATTCGTCCGTGACCCTGGTAACCACGCCCTCCCATTTATGGAGTGATACAAATCGCTCCCGAAGGTAAGCGGTAGGTCGAATTAACATGAGATCGAGGTCCGCTCCCGATAAAGAAGCTGTTCCTAAACGTTCCATGCTGGATGCTAGCGGTATTTCAGAAGCCGGTGCGGTCAAATAAGACAAAACCTGAGCCTTTGGCATGTTCTGAAACTTAGCTAATGGTTCCATCCTTGCTTTGTGACTTTCTGAGTCGATGGTCAAATCCACCGCGACTTGTGCCATCATTTTACGTTCTCCAATACCTTTTTGAAAATATCGGTGCACCGCTTGGATGATTCGGTCCAGTGATCTTCCAGGATACCGATAATTTCATCTGCGCCAAGCGCAGATGCAGGGTCTTTCGATTCGAAATGATCATTTATTCTAACATATATGCCAGGATGAAAAAGCGTAGACGGCTCAACCGTGACGTTGATTTTTCCCCTGAGACTATCCGGTCGGACTCCGGTAACCGTGAGCGATCCCATTCCGGGTTTTATCAATACCCCCTCCCACATCTGCGGTGGTGCAAGAGTATGGCCGATGGCGTGCCATTTTTTTTCAGACTCCACCCTGAAATGGGCTTCCCGATTAATGCCCATCATCTTCACGGGCGTGTGCCTAAGGAGCCTGAATGTACCAACCACAAGGTCCCTGATCACCTCATCATATGGCTCCTGTTGGGTTCCGGCCGAAAATCTTTCACGAGTAACTTCAATGCGTAGCCATCCCAATAGAAAGATAACCACCTCTGGATGGATGATTTCAATCCGGGCGCTTTCCACTTCCGAGGGCTGGATAAGGCCCTCCGCACCAAACCATGCGGGCTGGAAGATTTTGGGATTAAAATCGCCGACGAGAACGATTTGGTGTCCCTGTTGCTCCGGCTTGTGAGAAGGCATATTCGAATCTTTCGTTATGCTTTTGACACTTTAATCACGTTTTCGGAATTAAGCCGAAATAACTTTAGTGAAAATAGCAAAATAGTCAAACTATTTAGGCTTCAGCCTCCCGATTTACCAGGGCGGATTCGATTTGCCAAACGGAAACCAGAAATGGCAATAGAAGCGGTAACCAGAAGCGATAAACAGAAACGGAAAAATGCAAAAGGGGAAGAGAATACAAAATAAATCTGGAAAAAACGGACATTCCTGAGGCGGACCTATGGGCAATCCCGGAAAGATGGGTGGGCGCAAGTCTTATCGCGCCCACCAAAACGGTGTGTTTACTGGCACCGACACTTACCGGCTAGTACCTGAAAATGGCGGCGGCATCTTTGCCGGGCATCTCGGGCGAACTCAGTCCATAGACATTTGCGCCGTTAAGATAGGCGTGGGCAAAGGTCAGGTCGAGCAGGTCCTCGTCCCCGGGTTGCCGCTCCGAATGAACCTCTACGTTGCCCGAGGCCGGGTCGTATCTGCCCCACTGCTGCGCGTCGGTGTCTACAAAGAGCGTATCGACTCTTCCCGAAACGGCGCCGGGCAAAATGTCTGCGATGCTCGCGGAGGCGAGCGGGCCTCCGAGCAGCTCGCTGCACCGCCCGATTGCCTGCGTTTTTTCCCTGTTGAAATAGGCAGATATGAGCGGCAGCCCTTTTTTGTGAAGTTCGAGCGAATCGATTTCGTCGGGGTTGCCCTCGATGAACTCGCCCAGCGTGTTTTTGTAGATTTCCGCCTGTTTGAACATCGGAAAAAGATATTCCACGCCGGCAAAGACAAGAGGAATCTTTTCCTGCCGGAAGACCGGGCGAAGGCTCTCCTTTAAGTTTTGAAACCACCTCCTGAGGCGATCCTTTTCCGATTCGACTGCACCTCCGTGTCCGTGGACCATTTGGGCCGTACCGGGATTGGAAGTCTGAGAGCTCATCCTGAAAAGTGGAATCGATTCTTCTCCGGTGCCCAGAGCTTCCCGCATGCTCCGCGGCACACCTTCGAGTTCGATTTCATTTGCCCCGAATTCCGTGCATTCAAAAAGTCGCAGCGATTTTTGGCTGACGGCCATGATAAAGAATCTCTTGCGGCCATGCAACAGGGGTGCGAGCGGCTTCAAACAGAATCGCCGTCCGATGTGCAGCCGTTCGTAGAAACGGAGCGGAAGCTTGAAATACTTGAAGAAGTTTCTGGAGATGAACATGCTCAGGCCGTCGGCCAGGCGGCGAGTGGAAGCGGTTTCCTTCAAAAATTGCTGTGCGGGCTGGAGAAGCTCCCTGGCCTCGGAGGCGCGTACGCCTCCTGCCACCAGACCTTTTTCGGCCTCTCGCAGTAGGTTATCCAGTCGGATCGGATCCTGCAGCGTCTCGCGTCCCGCCCGGTGTGTGGGCAGATAGAGTGACACGCAGGAGTCGCTGCTCTTGCGCATCAGTTCCCTGATTTCATCCTGTAAGACGAGATCCATAGCTTTCCGGCCTCCTTGCATAGGTTTGTACAGCCCCTTTTCACAAGATAAGCACTGGAAATCATCAGTCGATCAAACAGGAAATATGGTTGGAGCCGGGGTGCCCTTCACTTTCCCTGGTTCATTCCGATCTCCGGGTCATGCTCCATTTCATGTTTCAGATCGCGTTCGAGCAGTTCGGAGACGACGAGCAGCGGATCTTTTTCTTCATAGAGCACCCGGTAGACCTGCTCGCAAATGGGCATTTCGACTTCCATTTTCTGGGCAAGCATGTGGATGGATTTGGCGGTGACGACCCCTTCGGCCACCTGGCGCATCTGGCCGAGAATGTCTTTGAGCTTCCTGCCTTTGGCCAGCTGCATTCCGACCGTGCGGTTTCGGCTGAGATCCCCGGTGCAGGTGAGCAGAAGATCTCCTATGCCGGCAAGGCCCGAGAAGGTGAGGGGGTGTGCGCCCATCTTGACGCCGAGCCGGGAGATTTCGGCCAGGCCCCGGGTAATGAGGGCGGCCCGGGCGTTGTAGCCGAACGAAAGGCCGTCGCAGACGCCTGCGGCAAGGGCTATGACATTTTTCGAGGCGCCGGCTACCTCGACTCCGGTAACATCAAGGCTGGTGTAAATGCGGAACCTGGGCGCGGAGAGGGCCTTCTGGACCTCCAGGGTGATTTCCATATCGGGCCCGGCCAGGGTGACCGCTGTGGGAATTCCCCGCATCACTTCATGGGCAAAGGAAGGGCCGGAGAGGCAGAGAATCCTTACCCCGCTTCCCTTGGGGAGCAGTTCTTGCCAAATGCCCGACATGGTGAGAAGCGTATCGTTTTCAATGCCCTTGGTCGCATTGACGATGACGGCGTCCCGCTGCAGATGGGGAAGGAGGCTCCCGGCCACACCGCGATAGACGTGGGAGGGAACGACCATCACCAGCAGGCGGCAGGCCTGTGCGATTTCCTCGACAGCGCTATTTGCGTGCACATTTTCATGCAGCGTGAAGCCTGGAAGATATACGTTATTTTCCCGCGTTTTGCGTATGGTCTCGCACAGGTCTTTTTCAAAGACCCAGAGATGCACCTGCAAACCGTTTGCGGCGAGCGTGTGGGCGATAGTGGTGCCCCAGGCCCCGGCCCCGATCACACCGACCGGTCCCAAATTGTCGATCAATGCTATTCTTCCTCTCTTGTTTCTTCTTTTGAATCTTCTTTGGGATTTTCAGCTTCGTCGAGAACGGTAAGATCGACGACTTTTTCGCCTTCATCGAGGCCGATGAGCTTTACTCCCTGAGTTACCCTGCCAATTTTGCTGATTTGCGAAACAGACATTCGTATGAGCCGGCCCTTGTCCGTGATCAGCATGATCCCGTTTTCTTCGGCGACCTGGCGGAAGCCGACCACGGAGCCGTTGCGCTCGGTTACCCGGATATTGAGCACTCCCTGCCCGCCCCGGCCCTGGCAACGGTAGTCTTCCTCGGGCGTGCGCTTGCCGAATCCTTTTTCCGTAACCACCAGGATGCACTTGTGCGGATCGATCACGTCCATTCCGACCAGTCCGCCGTCTTTTATGTTCATTCCGCGGATGCCCCGGCTGACACGTCCGAGCGGCCGGAATTCGCCTTCACTTATCCGGATGCATTTGCCCTCGCGGCTCATGAGGAAAATGTCGCGCTCCCCGTCGGTGATCACAACCGAAATGAGCTCATCGTTATCGTCCAGATTGATCGCCCGTATGCCGGTCGACCTGGGGTTGGAGTAGGCGGAGAGCTCGGTTTTCTTAATGATCCCGTTTCTGGTGGCCATCACCGCATAAAGGCCCGGGGAGAACTCGCGGACCGGCAGGATGGTCTGGATCTTTTCGCCGGACTGAAGCGGAAGAAGGTTCACCGCGGCCTTGCCCAGGGCCGTGGGGCCCACTTCGGGTATTTCGTAGACTTTTAGCCGGAACACCTGCCCCCGGTTGGTGAAAAGCAGAAGATAGTCGAGGGTGAGGGCCGTAAACAGGCTCGTAACCACGTCTTCTTCGCGCGTGCTCATGCCGGTGCGGCCTTTGCCGCCCCGGTTCTGGTTGCGATAGACCGACAGCGGGGTCCTCTTGAGATACCCGGCCCGAGACATCGTCACCACCATCTCTTCGCTGGCGATGAGGTCTTCGAGACAAATATCTCCGGCATCCGGAATGATCTCGGTCCTGCGCGCTTCGCCGAACTCGTCGATCAGCTCCTGGAGTTCGTTCCGTACGACCTGGTCGACCAGGGCGGCGGAGGCGAGGATGCTTTTCAGCCGTTCGATCTCCTTCATGATGTCGAGGTAGTCCTGAATGATTTTTTCCCGCTCGAGCCCGGTGAGGCGCTGGAGCCGCATATTGAGGATTTCCTGCGCCTGAATTTCACTGAAATCGAACCGTTCAATGAGGCCCCGCCTGGCTTCGGGCGGATTCGGGGCCGAGCGTATGAGCGCGATCACCGCGTCGAGATTGTCGAGGGCTTTCTTCAATCCTTCGAGGATATGAGCGCGCTTCTCGGCTTGCCTGAGTTCGTAGCGGGTGCGCTTGACGACGACCTCGCGGCGAAAGTCGAGAAAATGCTGGAGGATGTCCCTGAGGTTCATCACCTCGGGCCTGTTGTCCACCACCGCGAGCATTATGATCCCGAAGGTGGTCTCGATCGCCGTGTTCTTGTAGAGCTGATTTTCGACGACCTTGGGGTCTTCGCCCTGGCGCAGGGTGAGCACGACGCGCATTCCCTGGCGGTCGGATTCATCGCGGATGTCCTGGATGCCCTCGATCCGTTTCGCCTTCACCAGTTCTGCGATACGCTCGAGCAGCCTCGCCTTGTTCACCTGGTAGGGAAGCTCTGTGACGATCAGGTGCTGCTTTCTTCCCGAGTCTTCGACCTCGACCCGGCCGCGTATCTTGATGACCCCCTTGCCGGTTTCATAGGCTTCGGTGATTCCATCGCAGCCGCACAGATAGCCCGCGGTAGGAAAGTCGGGCCCCTGGATGTAGCGCATGAGGCCCTTTACTGTCAAAGTCGGATCGTCGAGCAGGGCGATGAGGCCCGAGCAGAGTTCGCGCAGGTTGTGCGGGGGAATGTTTGTGGCCATTCCGACCGCAATTCCCGAAGAGCCGTTCAAAAGCAGGTTGGGTACCCGCGTCGGAAGCACCGTCGGCTCAAGGAGCGTATTGTCATAGTTGGGCTGGAAGGGGACCGTTTCCTTCTCGATGTCCCGCATGAATTCCATGCCCAGCTTGGACATGCGGATTTCGGTGTAACGCATTGCCGCCGGAGGATCGCCGTCGACCGAGCCGAAGTTGCCCTGGCCGTCGACGAGCAGATGGCGCATCGAAAAGTCCTGGGCCATACGGACGGTGGCATCATAGATGGCCGCATCCCCGTGCGGGTGATACTTACCCATGACGTCTCCGACGATGCGCGCCGACTTCTTGTAGGGCTTGTTGTAGTCGTTGTTGACCTCGTGCATCGAAAAGAGGATGCGCCGGTGCACGGGTTTCAGGCCGTCACGCACGTCGGGAATCGCCCGCCCGATTATGACGCTCATCGCATAATCGAGATAGGACAGCTTTATTTCATCGGCAATGTTTATGGTTTTAAGGTCCATTGGTTCCGTTCATTCTAAGGAGCGCGCTAAGTTATGCGGCTGACTTGCCCCTGTCTTCGAGGAGCCTGGTAAAGACGTCGCGTTCGATGTTTCGCTGAAATTCGGCGAACATTCGCGCCATATTGGCTTCACAAGCCCGCATCGTGCCCTCAATGGTTCCTTTGAGGCGGGAGACGCGCTGCTCCAGGTCCCCCACGCGCTTGTTCACTTCCTTGAGGTCGTTTCTCAGAATCCCCGCTTCTTCCTTAAGGCTCGCCCTCAAGCTTTCCACCTCCGGCTTCATGGCTTCCCGGACGGCGAGTTGAAAAGCTTCCTTGCTAAGCGTGTCGATCCATCCCATGATAGTGGCTCCTCGACGCCCTTTAGATATCCAGTTCCCGGAAATCGAGCGCGTTGGTCTGGATGAATTCCCGCCTCGGTTCCACCGGATCTCCCATGAGGGTGGTGAAAAGTTCGTCGGCGGTGACCATGTCTTCGACTTTTACCTGCAGGAGGGTCCTTTTCTCCGGGTTCATCGTGGTTTCCCAGAGCTGTTCGGGGTTCATTTCCCCCAGGCCTTTATAGCGCTGAATGGTTGCGCCCTTGCGGGCTTCGTCCATGAGGTGCTGGAAAAAGGCCCTGGGATTATCGAACTCCTCCCGGCCATCCTTATCCTGGACAACATAGGGAACCGCGTGCAAAAGAGCCAGTTGTCGATAGAGCGAAAGGAGCTTGCGGAATTCGGCCGAGGCCATAAAGTCGAAGCTGATGCGCTTTTTCTTCTGCCCGTTCGCCGGATCCATGACCTCGAGATCGTAGCCCCGATGTTCCTCTTCGGCTTCGATGGAAATCACCTCGTAGCCCGATTCTTCGAATTTGGCCTGGAGCACGGTCGCCCACTGCTGCGGGTCTTGCTCATCGAGCCGGTTTTCGTCGAAAATATGAATGGTCTGTTCCAGAAGCTTTTTGGAGATGCCCCGCTGCGCCTGGCGGTCGAGCCACTCCTCGTATTTGGAATAGGTCCTCAGAAGGGCTATCAGTTCCTCGGGGGGAAGAGGCTCGTCGCGGCCGGGCAAAAACACCTGCTTTTTTTCGGCGGCGCGCTTCAAAAGAAATGCATTGAGGTCGTCGTCGTCTTTGAGGTAATGCTCCGCCTTTCCCACCGCGAGCCGATAGAGCGGCGGCTGGGCGATATAGAGCCGCCCGAGTTCGATCAGTTCCGGCATCTGGCGGAAGAAAAAGGTGAGCAACAGGGTGCGGATATGCGCTCCGTCGACGTCGGCATCGGTCATGATGATGATGTAATGGTACCGCAGCTTGTCGGGATTGAATTCGTCCTTGCCGATTCCCGTTCCGAGCGCGGAGATCATGTTGCGGATTTCCTGGTTTTCGAGCATCTTGTCGAAACGCGATTTTTCGACGTTAAGAATTTTTCCCCGCAGGGGTAAAATGGCCTGGGTGGCCCTGTTTCTGCCCTGCTTCGCCGAGCCTCCGGCTGAATCCCCCTCGACGATGAAGATCTCGCTTTTCGAGGGGTCGCGTTCCTGGCAGTCGGCAAGTTTTCCGGGTAGAGAGTGATCGCCGAGCACTCCCTTTCTGCGGGTGAGTTCCTTTGCGCGCCGTGCGGCCTCGCGCGCCCTGGCGGCCTCCATGACCTTGTCCAGAATCGCACGGATGATCTTGGGGTTTTCCTCGAAATAGGCCGAGAGCTTCTCGTAGGCGAGGTTTTCAACCATCCCCTTGACTTCGCTGTTGCCCAGCTTGGTCTTGGTCTGCCCCTCGAACTGGGGCTGCGGGATCTTTATGCTCACAACCGCTGTGAGCCCCTCGCGCACATCGTCGCCGATCATCCGGTCCAGATCGGGCTGCTTGATCGACTTGTTCTGACCCGCATATTGCTTGATCGACCGGGTAAGTCCGGCCTTGAACCCCACGAGGTGCGTCCCGCCTTCCTTCGTGTTTATGTTGTTTGCGAAGGTGAATATTTTTTCATTGTAGGTGCTGTTATACTGAATCGCAAAGCCGACGGCGATCCCCTGCTTTTCTCCCGAGATGGAGATGACATCAGGGAAAAGAGGCTCCTTGTTCCTGTTCAAGTATTCCACAAAAGAGACCAGCCCGCCTTCGTAAAAGAAGCGCTTCTCCTTGGGGATGCGCTCGTCGATGAGTTCGATCTGCACGCCGCTGTTCAAAAAGGCCAGTTCCCTCAGGCGCTCGGCCAGCACGTCGAAGCTTATCTCCGTATCTTCGAAGATGAGCGGATCGGGTTTGAAGGTCACCCGGGTTCCACGCTTATGCGTCTCGCCTCGAACCAGAAGCTCGGTCCGGGGCTCTCCCCGCTCGTAGTGCTGATAGTAAACCTTGCCGTCGCGCCGGATTTCGACATCCAGAGTCTCGCTCAGAGCGTTTACCACCGACACGCCCACCCCGTGGAGTCCACCGGAAACCTTGTAAGTCGAGTCGTCGAATTTTCCGCCCGCATGCAGTTTGGTCATTACCACCGTTACCGCAGGGATGTTTTCCTTCTCATGAATATCGACCGGGATGCCGCGGCCGTTGTCGTCCACGGTGATCGAGCCGTCTACGTGAATCTGGACCCGGATCTGGTTGCAGTGGCCGGCCAGGGCCTCATCGATGCTGTTGTCCACAACCTCGTACACCAGGTGGTGAAGACCTTCGGTCGAGACATTGCCAATGTACATGGAGGGCCGTACACGTACGGCGCTCAGCCCTTCCAGCACGGTTATCCGCTGCGCGGTGTAATCGTCGCGGGGTATTTCGGGCAGCGTTTCGATATTTTGCATAAGACGGCAATCCCTCTTTCGGCCCGGAATTTTTCGGCGCCGGGCGCTACATTCGGCTGTGCAGATAAATTATTGGAACTTCGAGGAAAACGACTATTTATAACACTTTTCCGGGTCTATTTCAATGTAAATCGCCGGAGGGGCGGATCGGCAGGCCGAGGGGAGAAAAAAAGGCGAGAGGCAAAAAGTCGAGACAAAAGGAAAAGAGCGGGGGCTTTCGCCCCCCGCACCCCCCTTCGCCGCTGTGCGGCTCATGCTAAGGGACAGAATTGTCTCCAGGCGCGATTAGTTCAGTCGCTATGCTTTTCCAGTTGCTTTTCGTTGGTTTTCCCTTTCGAGCATCCTCCCGGCCCTCCAGCGCATGGCCGCTCCCGAGCGACGGTATCGCACCCGACAAATCGAAGGCTTCTCCAAGGTGCATAAACGGTTGTCGGAACGTAACCCACCGATTTCCGGAGCATCGGGCAGGCAGAAAATGGCGAAATAGTGTTCGTGAAGATCCGCGAATATGTTGGCCAGTTCGTCAAAATCGCGGGGCTTTACGATGAAGGAATCTGCCCCGAGCCTGAGCCCCGAAGCCTCATGAATCTGTTTGCGGCAGGAGGCCAGAAGCACGATGGGAATGTTTCGGAGTCTGCCGGTTCCCTTTATATGGCTGAGGATTTCCAGGCCGCTTTTGCCGGGCATGATAAGGTCCAGTAAAATCAGATCCGGGCGCGGAGCGGAGCCGGGATACCGATAGTCGCCTCTTTGAAACAGGTAGTCCAGGGCTTCCTCTCCATCGCACACCCATCGCAGGTCCACACTGACCGGACTGGCCTCAAAGGTTTCTTTCATCAGAAGGTAGTCCTGCGCTTTATCATCTGCCAAAAGAACGACCCGGGAATGCCCTGAGCCTTTGTGTGTTTCAGGAGCTTCTACCGGTTGCCGTGCCGACGAAAAAGATAACAAAGAAATCATACCGACTCTCCTTTACCCTGTAAGCGAGCTAATCAGTTGTGGTTTTGGAGGTTAGGTTATTACCACGAAATGGTGGATTCCACAGGTAGGGGAATAATGTAATCTTGTGGATTGAGGTAAGTAGAGGTGCGGCAGGTCCCCCCTTTCGAGTTGCTTTGCGGGGGGCCAGATTGAAGAGGCGGTGCCTCCCGAACAATCTTCTATCGACCTCTACGATCTGGCACTCGCAGCATAGGTTGTGTCTTCCCTGGTCGTGACTATGGTTTCGTGATATGCGTTCATACGCATTCTTCTTCCATTCTACCGGTTATGTCCTCAACGTAGGGCGTTCGGCCGCCGTTGCCTTTCTGCACCTTTTTCCCGGAAGAAGAGGAAAGCCACCAGATGAGGACCCCGGTCGTCAGTGCGGCACCGATGGAAAGCACCGGTCTTTTGCGGGCAAAATCCTCGATCTCGCTGATCACTTCGGATTTCGGAAAACGTATGGAGGGTAGATGGAGGGCGATTCGGTTTCAAATGTTGAAATTTGAGGGTTTCAACTGAGGTCAGGCCCTGTCGTCCAGAGTGGACATAATCGTTCGAGGGGACCGGGCACAGTGAAAAAGACCGAAAACTACGATTTCACTATTCTCTATTCGGAAGTAGACGGCATAAGGGAACCGCCGAAGCAATCGCCGCCTGAATGCCTCATGGACGACTGGAGAAATCAAAGGGTTCCGTGCAATCTCATTGGCACTTGCATAGAACGCGCGCAGGAATTCGTCGCCCAATCCCTCTTTGCCTTTTTCTCGTACCAGGAATAGGCCGCCAAGGCGTCTTCCTCGACTTCGGGAAGAAAACGCAATGTGGATTTCATTTTCTGCTTTCCACTCTCCTCTGCAGTTCTTCCAGTGAGAGAAGAGTTCCCTGGTGAGACCTGTATTTCGCGAGCCTTCTGTCAAGTTCGGCGATATGGCTCTGAGGGACGGGTACCTGCGATTCCTCCGAGGCGATGCTGTCCCAAAGGTCTTCGACCAGCAGGATCTTTTCCGGCGTACTCAAACGCTTAATCTCAGGGATATCATTGAACTGCATAGACCCCCTCCTCGAACTTGATTATACGGTGGCCGGCTTGTGTCACCTAACCGAACTATAATCTTTTTTCCAGCTTGAAACTGCAATTAGTATCGTTTCATCCCCGCGGGGGGGGCGAAAGCCCCCGATCTTTTGCTCTTCGCCTCTGCCTTTAGCCCTGCGGCAGGAATTCTTCGATGCCGAGTTCCCGAGCACGCTCTTCGATTCTTTGCGCTACTTCCGGGTCCATTTGGATGTCGGCGGGCCAGGGGCGGGTGTGGCCGTCTTCGGGACCCTTGGAGGTAGCGTCGACAACGATTCTTCCCTCTTTTCCGACGATGTCTCTTCCCGGATCGACGTTGTTCGCGATTTTCCAGAGCACGAGCGGGTAGTCGTTCAAGGCTATGGACGAATCGAGCAAAACGAGGATCGAGAAGGGCGCAAGGGCGGTGCTTTCAAGCAGGTTCGGGGCGAGCGTGCGGCCCGAAATCTTGCCGTCTTTTTCCAGATTGAGGAGCAGCACGCGGTTTCGGGTGTTAAGAGGCGGAAGGTGAAAGGCAAAGAGTTTCCGGGATATCTCCCTGAGGGCCTCTCCTACAGTGTCGTTGGCCGGGAGCGGAAGCGTTTGCCGCGTAGGCCGTGGCCGTTCGCCCGGATGTCTTCGGGTGGCGTCGATGCCGAGTTTGCTTCCGAAAAGCGGGTCGGGGGCGCTATGGTCGAGGACGTCGAGAATGCCCTCGGTGATGAAAAGATCGCTTTCGAGATCGACTTCATCGAGGATGGTGCGCAGGACGTCGGCGGGGCGGCGTAGGCTGATATCGTCGTCAAGGAGTACCACGGCCTTGGTGAAGCTCATTTGCCCCTGTGCCCAGACCGCGCTCATGATTCTGCGGGCGTGGCCGGGATATTCTTTCGCGAGGCTCATGACCACGAGGTTGTGGAAGACTCCTTCCCAGGGCATCCAGAAATCGTGCACCTCCGGGTGAATCGAGCGGAGCAGGGGCAGGAAGAACCGTTCGGTCGCCTTGGCGAGCCAGCAGTCTTCCATGGGGGGGCGTCCCACCAGGGTCGCCGCATACACCGGGTTTTTGCGGTGGGTGAGGGCGGTCAGGTGGAAGACGGGATATTCGCCAACGAGCGAGTAATAGCCGGTGTGGTCTCCAAAGGGGCCTTCCAGGCGAAGCTCATCTGGGTCCACATACCCTTCGAGCACGAATTCGGCTTCGGCGGGAACCTCCAGGTCGATGGAGACGCAGCGGGTCATGGGGACCGGTTTTTTCCGGATAAAGCCCGCCAGAAGCATCTCGTCGATTCCCTGCGGAAGCGGGGCGGTAGCCGCCCAGGTGACTGCGGGGTCGGTCCCGATCGCGACGGCAACGGGCATGCGCCTGGCCGCCTTCCTGTATTCCTGGAAATAGTGGGAGCCGTCCTTGTGAATGTGCCAGTGCATGCCGGTCGTATTGCGGTCGAAGACCTGCAGGCGGTACATGCCCGCGTTTCGGCGGCCCGTCTCCAGGCTGCGGGTAAAGACGACGGGAAGCGTTACGAAAGGTCCGCCGTCTCCGGGCCAGCAGGTGAGAACGGGCAGCCTCGAAAGATCGATTTGATCTCCCCGGAGCACGACTTCCTGGCAGGGGGCCTTGGCGGTCCTGCGGGGAAGGGATTTGAGGAGGTCGATTCCCATGGGAAGAAGCTCCGCCACATCACGGAAAGACTTCGGGGGGCCGAGACGCAGGAAACGTTCGATCCTCCGGGCGAGCGCATCCAGCGAGTCGGTCCCCAGGGCCATGCAGATACGACGTTGGGACCCAAAGGCGTTGGTTAAAACGGGAAAGGGCGACTTTTCGACTCGTTCGAAAAGAAGAGCTTTGCCTCCTCCGGGGGCTTTGGAGGCCAGGTCCGTGATGTGGGAGATTTCGAGCGCGCTGGAGACCGGTCCGTCTATGCGCAGCAACTCCCCCGCTTTTTCGAGTTCGGATATAAATTCCCCGAGATTTTGGAATGCGGTCTTCATGTGGTTTGAAACAATCACCTTCCCGCCAGGACCCCCAGGAAGAGCAGGATCGATATCGCGCTGTTTACGTGGAAAAAAGCTATGTTGACCTTGTCGAGGCAGTCGGGCCGCACGAGTTTGTGTTCGGCAAAAATAAGGATGCTTATCGCCAGGAGGAAAAAAAGGTATACGCGGCTAAGATCGAACGCGAAATAGACCAGGAAAAGAAAAAGGAGGGTAAAGAGGTGAAGCACGCTCGAATAGAGGAGCGCATTGGACACTCCCCGGCAGGCAGGCAGGGAAAACAGGTTGTGTTCCCTGTCGAATTCGACGTCCTGGCATGCGTAGAGAATATCGAATCCCGCGATATAGGTCATGAGAGCAAAGCTCAGGAGCAAAATTTTCCAGTTGAGACTCCCGCTCACCGCCACCCAGACCGCTACGGGCGCAAGCCCTATGGCGAAACCGAGCGCCAGATGGCAAAGGGTGGTAAACCTTTTCGTAAACGAATACAAAAGAAGAATCGCCAGCACCGGCAGGGACAATATGAAACACAGATGCCCCAGCAGGGCGGCCACACCGACGAATACCAGAGCGGAGACCAAAACGAACACCAAAACCGAGGGAAGGTCAACCTGGCCGGTCACATGCGGCCGGTTTGCCGTTCGGGGGTTCAGACGGTCGTAGCGATAGTCGGCGAGGCGATTGAAGCCCATGGCCGCAGACCTTGCGGAGGCCATGGCCGCAATGATCAGTGCAAAGGTTGCCAAACTCACCGGGTGCTTGCTGTTTGCAAGCAGCAGGGCCGCCAGGGCGAACGGAAGGGCGAAAACCGTGTGGCTGAACTTAATCAGCCTTCCGTACGTAGCGATCTTGGATATCAGCGTCATTTCGGGGCTCAGGTTGGGTTGATGTATGTTCCTCACTCAAAGTGAAGAATATACTATTTCCGAAGAATTTTTTCCAGAGCCGCGCCGGCAAAATTCACGGGGAAAAGGCAAGGCCCGGACGCGCGTCAAAACCATCACGCCGGGCCTTTACAAATGGTGTCAATAAAATGTCTGGCTACATGATCTCGTTGAGCATATTTCCCGCTATGGCTCCAGGATTTATCTGGTAGCTTCCGCTGTCAATCTGGCCCTTTATCTGCTCAACCTTGTCCGTTCGGATCTCCTGGGGCCCCGAGATCGACTTCTGCGCATTGGCAAGGTTCATGTAACTTTGGGAAAGCTGCACCCGGTCGGAAGCAACCCCGGTCGTAGCGGTCTTTCCCGGCGTGTTTGCTTTTCCGTCCGCAGGCGCTGCGCTCTCCGCACCATTCGTCTGATATGGCGGGATTTTCATGATGTTCATCTATTTCCTTCCGCCACCGGCCCGTCGCTCATCGCGGATTCCCTTCCTGCCGAGCCGGCTTCCTCATCCTGTTTGGGGCACATATTTTCTAAAATCTGGCTGGTCAAACGGTCCATTATCAGCTTACGCTTTCCTTCGCCGGAGATCGATACTTTCTCCTCATCGTTTTCCGAATCGTCAGGATAGCCGCCCGCCTGCGATTTCAGCTTCGACTTCTTCAGCTGCTTCGTATAGGTCCGCAGGACATTCTGGACTTGGTAGCCTGTTATAACCATGCCGCAATTCCTCCTGACAAGGAATCGGAATTCATCTGAGATTACTTAAAGAAAATGAGGCCGAAAAGCAATGTAAATTCTCTTTTTTTGCCGTTCGCTTTTGGTGTCCTGCCGGGAACCGGGGAGAAGCGAGGTTGGCACAAAACTTGATAGCTTCTGCAGTGCGCTCGCAATGGACCAACGGCGGGTGAGAAACGGAAAAACAGGGAATGATGAGGAGATTGGTGTGGCAAAGGTCGATTGCACGCGATGCGCTCACTATGTAATCACGTGGATCACCGGAACGCCTTATGGCTGTGACGCCTGGGGCATAAAGTCGTCCAGACGTCCGGACCAGGTAGTCTATGCTGCCTCCGGCGTTCAATGCCAGCTTTTCAGTCCGAAGTGCAAAAAGACGGACAGTAAGCAGGAAGGAATAAGAAGGAGGGGATTTTAACTATGAGGCAGCTGGATGTCGGCCGGCAGAAAGAAACAAAGGGTGCCGAAGAAAAGCATGCGGCGGTTAAGGGCAACGGGATGGGGGCCGACTTGAAAGGCGCGGTTGAGGATCATGAAGAAGCGATGAAGATGCGCGACCTGCTGAAGCGCTCGATCGCCGCCATGTGCGCTCTGGCCAGGGATGAAAACTCGGTGGTGAATGCCAGGCTTCTCGATTTCAAAAACACCGTGCAAAGAGAAGCAGCCGTCGGAGAGTTGGAAGAAAGCCTCCAGGCGTTAAAAAAAGCGATACTCGAAAGTGACGATGTCGAGGGAGGAACGCCGAAGGCAGACGCCGCCCACCCGGCAAAAAATGCCGCCCCTGCCGGCCTTACAAAAGCCGTTCTCGATCAACTCCGCTCTATATTTCTCCACCTGGTCGGCGAATTCGATCGCGACTTCGGAGAAGAATATTCCGGGCGCGTGGCCAGACTTCGCGGGAAAATCGAAAAATGCGCCCGCATTGAAGATGTCGTGAGCCTCCAACAGGATATTGCCACGCTCGTCGAACTCTACAACCAGTCGATAGATGAGGAACGCACCCAGATCACCGATTTCATCGCGGAGATGGGCGCGGGGCTCCTCGAACTCGAGCGGCTCTATATCGGCACGATGAGCCAGACGGGACAGAGCGAGAAGGAAAATAAAAATTTCAACCAGATCGTCGAAAATCACATGGAAGACATGAAGAAATCGGCACAGCTCAGTACGACGCTCGCCGACTTCAGGGAACTGGTCCTTACCCGGCTGGCATCGATCCGCAGCGCTCTTGAGGAAAAGCGCCGCTCGGAGGCGCTACGCCATGAGAGCCTCCGAGAGGAGATGGAATCGCTCAATCAAAACCTGAGCAGAATGAAAAAGGAGGTCGACCAGGTCCATGAAAAGCGCAAGGCCCTGGAAAAGGAGGTGCTCATCGACTCTCTGACCGGTGTGGCCAACCGGCGGGCCTTGAAGGAACGCCTCAAAAACGAAATGTACCGCTTCCAGAGATATAACCAGATCTTTTCCCTCGTTGTCTTCGATATCGACCGCTTCAAGTCCATAAACGATCAACACGGCCACTGGGCGGGCGACAGATGCCTCAAGGAGATCGTAAAGCGCATCGCACCCATTCTGCGGGAAACCGATCTTATCGGACGGTGGGGAGGGGACGAATTTGTGTTGATTTTTGCGGCCACTTGCCTGGAAAGTGCGGCCACCGTGGCGGAGAGACTGCGGAAATTGATCCAAAACACCCGCCTGGTTTATCACAAACACGAAATCAGCCTGAGCATAAGCATCGGGGTGGCCCAGGTCCTCGAGGGCGACCAGTCCATCGAAAAGCTCTTCAACCGCGCCGATAAGGCCATGTACAAGTCAAAGAAAGCCGGAGGCAATGCGGTAAGTGTCAGTGAAAACAGTGAGCAGTGAGCAGTGAAGAGTGAACAGTGATTGCTCAGTAGTTCTTACTAATCACTGTTCACCGATCACCGTTCACTGATCATCACCGCTCACTGATTTTGATGGGATGTCTTTTTCCGTTGAGTTCTAAGAAAAATCCACGCCCTGATTCGTCCTCGCGTATGAAGTCGGCGAGCTGATAATAGGCTGGGCGCGAAAATCTTGCCGGAAATCGGCCTTGGGCCGTCTTGCAATACATAACATTGTCTTTTCCGCTCACAAGCGTGTCGGGGTCGAGCGTTTCGGCGCGCGAAAGGTTCTTTAAGCCTATCCTGATTCGTTCCCTGCCCGCACCGTCCAGTTGCCTGTCCACCCGGGAGACCACGAAGGGCGTGTCGGCCACTTCGAGCAGGCAGCGTCCCTTCGAGTCGCAGAGGACATACTCGCCCGTAGGCAAAAGTTCGAGCTTTTCATAGAAGGCCTCCAGAATTTCGGCCCGGAATATCCTGCTTCCATTGTAGAACCAGTCTCCGTTCTCATCGACCCGGATGCCGCTGGGGGTGAGTTCTGCGATCATTACAAAACCTTTCCATCTCTGAGTAAATACACCCGCAATATTGTTGCCTGTACAACCCTCGGGCCTCTGCCTCCCTTTGCCCCTCGCGCCACCCGACCCGGAAGTCCCGGTAGAGGAATGCGATCCCCTGTTTGCGCGCAGCCTCTTCGGCAATGGAGGCGATGAGTTCGTGCTTCTGGCGTTTGCTGTAGAGAAGCGTGGTGGTGAAGGCGTCGAAACCGCTCTTTTTGGCCAGGCGCGCCGTTGCTTCCAGCCGCAGAGAATAGCAATACCTGCAACGGTTGGTTTCACGAAAGGCCACTTGCCGAAAGAAGGTCTCCGGGTCGTAGTCATCGCGTACGATGAGGGGCAGGTCCCGGTCTAGCGCGCAGGAGCGCAGGGTTTCGAGCCTTTTTTCGAATTCCTGATAGGGTTGGATGTGAGGATTGTAGAAAAAACCGTGGACGACGAAGTCTTCGCCGCGCAGCGCTGAAACCGGGTAGAGCGAACAGGGGCCGCAACAAATATGAAGAAGGATTCGCGGCATGGCCAATTAACACTCCATGTAGACTAAGAACTATTACGCACTCGGGTGCGCGATGAATGGATTGCGTATGAGAAGCCGGCTCTCGATCAGCAGTCCGTCGCACATATCCTCGGAATACAGGGTTTTGCAGTTCCCGAGCAGGGCGGCGGCCACTATCATTGTATCGTAGAGGTCCAATCCGTACCGTTTCGCAACGGCGATTCCCCTGTCATGCGTTTCGACCGTCAAAGAAACGACCCGGCACATCGACCGGATAAGCGTCAATACCTCGTCTAATTCCTCCCATGACATGGCCAGCTGCCAATGCGCCACGGCCGTCATTTCATTTAATACCTGGACGCTGATCAGTCCGCCCGCCCGCAAAATATTTTCAGTCCGGTCGGCCTTCTCCCTGTCGGCCGACAGCAGATAGAGAAGGACATTGGTGTCGATGAATGCCTCAGGACCGGGCATTGACGTTGTCCCGATCGAACCGGAAGTCGGCAGGCAGTTTTCCCCGGAAACTGCGCAACCGTTCGAGGGCCGCATCTTTCCCGGTCTTTTTGCTTATTCGAAAAACTCGTTTCTCGTCGGCAACCAACACTTCGATATCGTCGCCTTCTTTAAGCCCCAGGGGCTCGACGACCGAGGCCGGCAACCGAACGGCCAGACTGTTACCCCATTTGGAAACTCGCATGGCAGACCCCTGTGCGGATATACATTGGAGATGTATATCGTCCTCCATGCTTAAGTCAAGCAGAGAGGCGGGGCACAGCCGATCCGACCGGGCGCAGGCTGGGGTGACCGAAAGGGAACCCCGACAGAATCCCGACTACACAAAGCTGGTGCGTCAAGTTTCGCCGAAATCATCCTCTTCCTCAAGTTCCAATTTCCCCGCCCATTCCCGATCGAGTTTGCCGCCGGCAATGTAGCGATGGATGTTCGAATACGGTCAATCGCAAGCATGATCGACATAGCCGTGTTTAACCGGATTACAGTGGATGGTTCGCAGGGATCACCCCAACGGGTTCTTGCAGTTGTGCAGCCAGTTTCCGGGGTAGATCGTCAAAGCTCCCGTTGCTCATGCAGACGATGAGATCGCCGGAGCGGGAGAAATCTGCCAGGAAGTCGAGCAGTTCATCGGTGCGCGGGAAGAATCGGGCGTCTTTCCCACGCTTCTTAATGTCTTCGACAAGGCGTGCTGCGTCGAGTCTTTCCTCCCCCGGGATCGAGTCCATGGCGGGGGGCTGCTTGATGCAGATGAGGTCGGCCGCGGAAAAGGATCCCGCATAGAGCTGCTGGAAAACATTTCGCCTGCTGGAGTTGCTCCTGGGCTCGAAGGCGGCTATGAGGCGCCGCGTGGGGTGGAAGAGTTTGAGGGCGAGAAGCGTTTCCCGGACAGCCGTCGGGTGATGGGCGAAGTCATCCATTATCAGCACGCCTCGAAATTCTCCCAGTACGTCCTGTCGCCTCTTTACTCCGCCGAAGGTAAGCACCGCCTCTTGAATGGATTTGAGGCTCATTCCCGCAAGAGTCGCAGCCGCGATGACCGCCGCGAGGTTCCAGGCGTTGTGCCTGCCGGGGAGCCTTGAGCGAAAAATTTCTTCCTTGAGCGTTACGGGATTTCGCAGTTGAAAGGACACCTCCCCGGGATGAAACTGGACCTTTGAGATTCTCCAGTCGGCCCGGTGCGATTCGCCGAAGGTAATGACGGTTCCCTTGCACTCGGAGGCGAGGGGGACGCAGTTGGGGTCGTCGGCATTGAGGATGAGAAAGCCGTCTTGCGGGATGATGCGAACAAAGTTGCGGAACGCCTTGAGCACGGCTTCGAGGTCTCTAAAAATATCGGCATGGTCGAATTCGATGCTTCCCACTATCCCGATGTGGGGCTGATAGTGGAGAAATTTCGGTCCCTTGTCGAAAAAGGCCGTATCGTATTCATCGCCTTCCACCACCATGTATTCGCCCGCTCCCAGCCGGTAGCTTGCACCCCAATCCTTTACGAAGGCCCCGATGAAGGCGCGCGGGTCCTTGCCGCCCTGCTCCAGGACCCTGGCCAGAAGAGATGATGTCGTGCTCTTGCCGTGAGTGCCGGCTGCGACGATGCTCTTTCGCCCGTCCAGAAAGAATCTCGAAATTGCCTGGGGCATTGAAAGACAGGGTTTTCCCTGCGCCATGACAAACTGTGCCTCCGGATTTTCCCTCCGTATGACGTTGCCCATGACGAAAAGGTCCGGGGAGAACCTGCCGGGGTTTTCCGCCGAGAAGCCCTCGAAGAGCGGAATGGACAGGCTTTGAAGATGCGTGCTCATCGGGGGATAGAGGTTCTGGTCGGACCCCGCCACCTCGAATCCGCTCTCTTTGAGCATTGTCGCCAGGGTCCCCATAGCGATTCCCCCGATCCCCACAAGGTATATTTTCTTTACACCCTCAGTTTCCATGCAGAAGCTCTTTCATGACGAGATCGTGCAAGACGGGCCTGAATTGCCGGATTTCGTCGTTTTGGCGTGTCGGGTGGACACGGTTGGTAAGAAGAATGATCAGGATACGCTTTTCCAGATCGAGCCAGAAAGAGACTCCGGTAAAGCCGAGATGGCCGACCGTGTCTTGTGTGAAAAAACGTCCCGTGCTCGAATACCCCTTGCGGCTCGGCGTGTCAAAGCCAAGACACCAGTCGCTTTTTCCGGACCGTGTCCAAAATGTTCGGAGGGTCCGTGCGGTGATAGCGGGATGGAGCGCGGAGGCGGAAGAGAAATCGTGAGCATCCCCTTCGTAGAGCCCCCACAGGAAGGAAAGAAACTGGAAGACTCCCCTGGCCGTTCCGAAAAGACCGGCGTGTCCTGCGACCCCACCCAACGCCCAGCCGTTTTCATCGTCGACTTCCCCCGAAAGCAGCCTCTTTCGCCACGGGCAAAACTGCGTGGCGGCGGCGGCTGGCGCCACCGCCAGGTTGCCCGCTTGCAAAATAGCCGCGGGCGAGGGGGGGGCTTGCGCCGCTGCCGAAGGGGTCGCGCCGGCTTCGAGCGGGCAGAAATGGAGTTCTTCGATGCTCAGAGGAGAAAAGAGAAGGTCGCGGGCAAGAGCATCGAGGCTTGCGCCAAAAATCCGCTCAAGGATCAGGCCGAGCAGCATGAAGCCAAGATCGGAATAGTTTGCGGCCATGCCGGGCGGGGTATCGAGAGGGGTGTTGAGGATCATCGCGGCGAGCGCCTCGTCTCTTTCGGCGCAAGGCAGTTTCACCAGTTCCAGGTAGAAAGGCGCCCAGGCGGGAAGGCCGGAGGAGTGGGAAAGAAGACTCCGTACGGTGATCGTTTTTTTATCCTCCGGGACGCGGCCGGGAAAAAACTTCGAGAGGGGATCTTCCAGGTCCAGAAGGCCTTTTTCGATCGCTGTCATGCAGAGCGGGGCCGTGACCAGGGGCTTGGTGAGCGAGGCAAGATCGAATCGTACGCACCGGGTGACCGGGGCGCCCCCCGTTTGCACCGTTCCCCACGTACGTTCCAACAGAGGCTCGCGGTTTTGCGCAACGAGCAGGGATGCCCCTGAAAAGACCCCTCTTGCCAGGGCCGCCGCAAATTCGGCATCGAGGTGGGAGCGCCACTCAGCGGATAAATGGGGTTTCGAGTATGGCGAGCACACGTTCGTTCGTATCCAGTAAAAAGGGCGCACCCAGCGGGATCACGTCATTTCTTGCGCCGTGGCCGAAAGGAAGGCCGCAAACGACCGGAAAGCTGCAATCGCTTACGTGCTCCAGGAGCATCGCGTAGATCTCTTCTTCCCGGCCGCATCGATCGAAGTCTCCAAGAAGGATTGCGCCAAGTCTTTGGAGCACCGAGGCAAGCCGTAAATGGTTCATCATCCGGTCGAGTCGATAGAGGGCCTCCCCGCAGTCTTCGATGAGAAGGAGTGCTCCTGCGGTGTCGGGCATGTACGGGGTTCCAATGAGGCGGGTAAGGCAGCTCAGGTTTCCCCCGAAAACCGGGCCTTCGACCCTGCCGGGTTTGAGGACCTGTTCGGGACCAAGCGTCCAGTGGAAGGAGGATTTCCCGCAGAGAAGATCGAGGACGGTTTGCGTCTTGTTCTCCCCGGCGCTCATTCCGATGAGGTTGGGGCCGTGGAATGTGGTCCAGCCGGCCCTGGCCGCGAGGCCAAGATGGAGAAAAGTGATGTCGCTGTGGCCGAGGAAGAGTTTGGGCGCCGCAGGTAAGCTTTGGAAGTCGATCAGGGGAAGCAGTCTGCCGCTGCCATAGCCGCCGCGAATGCAAATGACGGCCTCGATCGCCGGGTTTGTGAGCGCTTCGGTCAAGTCCACGAGTCGCTCGCGGTCCGCTCCGGCAAGATATCCCCGCCTTTTGAAGGCGTGTTTGCCGGGGACCAGGGTGAAGCCCGCCGCGCGCAGGATGCGCGCTCCTTCTTCACACTGTTCCGTATCAAAAGTGCCCGCAGGCGCTACCAGGGCAATGGTGCTTCCCGGGCCAAGTTTTCGGAATCCGGCTTTGCACCTCATCAGGAAACACGCCGGACCTTGTTGCGCTCGAAAATGATTCTCAGGCCGTTCAAGATGAGATACTCGTCCACCTCATCGATCAGCGGGCACTCGCTTGCGATCAGCGCGGCCAGCCCGCCGGTTGCGATCACGTACATGGGACGGTCCACCTCCTTTTTTATCCTGGTGATGATGCCTTCGACCAGGCCCGCATAGCCGAAAACGATCCCTGCGTTCATCGACGAAATGGTGTTTTTGGCCAGAATGGAGGGGGGGCGTGCGAATATCTCCACGCGTGGCAGCTTGGAGGCCTTCTGAAAAAGAGCCTCGCAGGAAATCATGATGCCGGGGCTTATCACCCCGCCCATGTATTCGCCGCGCTCGGAGACAAAGTCGAAGGTCGTCGCCGTTCCGAAATCGACGACAATGACCGCATCTTTTCGCCTTTCAAAGGCCGCAATGGCGCTTACGATCCTGTCGGCGCCCACTTCCCTGGGATTGTCGTAGAGGATGGGCATGCCGGTTTTGATGCCGGGGCCGACCAGAAGCGGTTCGATTCCGAAATATTTTCGGCAGAATCGCTCGGCGGAGTTTAAAACCGGCGGGACAACGCACGAGATGATGACGTCGGTTATCCTGTCGAGTTCGATTCCATGTACGGAAAAGAGGCTGCGAACCGTTATGGCGTACTCGTCGATGGTCATATTGACCTCGGTTCGAATACGCCAGTCGTGCACGAGGACCTCGTCTTCGAATAAACCCAGTACGGTGTTGGTGTTTCCTATATCTAAAGCCAGTAGCATCGGGTAATCCTGTTCAGTGTTCGCCGTTCATGTGCCGCCGAATGCATGAGGCCATAGAGGAGGCGACCTCCTCAATGAGTGCGGAATCGGCCCCTTCGACCATCACGCGGATAAGCGGTTCGGTTCCCGAGGGCCGAATCACGATGCGTCCCCTGCTCCCCAGACGCTCTTCCATGCTGCGCTGTAGCACGGCGATTTCCGGGACTTCGTCGATGGGCTTTTTAACCCCTACGGGGATGTTTACAAGCTTTTGCGGATAATGTTCCATGATTTTTTTGAGTTCGGAAAGCGGGCGGCCTTCCCGAAGCATCACGGCCAGAACCTGGAGCGCCGAAAGAATGCCGTCGCCGGTAGTGGAGTGATCGAGAAAAATCATGTGACCCGACTGTTCGCCCCCGAGATTGAAGTTGTTTTTGCGCATGTGTTCGACGACGTACCTGTCGCCCACGGGGGTTCTGACGAGATTGCCGCCCCGGGCGCGCAGCGCCACTTCGAAGCCGAGATTGCTCATGACGGTTGCAACCACGGTATTCTCCCGGAGCGTGCCGCGTTCGAGGAAATGGCTTGCGCAAATGGCCATGATCTGGTCGCCGTCGAGCACCTCGCCGTGTTCGTCGGCAAGAATTACGCGGTCTGCGTCACCGTCGAGAGCGAAACCTGCGTTGGCGCCGCTGTCGCGGACAAGTGCCGCCATATTTTCGGGGTATAGGGCCCCGCATTCTTTGTTGATGTTCTTTCCATTGGGCCGGTCGCCTGTCAGCACGACTTCGGCGCCCAGTTCCTCCAGAACTGCCGGAGCGACCCTGTAGGCGGCCCCATGGGCGCAGTCTATCACGATCTTGAGTCCCTCCAGGGTCAGGTCCCGGGGGAAGGTGCTTTTGAGGTAGACTATATAGCGGCCCTGGGCGTCATCGATTCGCCGCGCACGGCCAATCCCTGAGGCCGGGGGCTTTGGCAGTTTGTCTATCTCGCCGCTCAAAACCAGTTGTTCGATGTAGTTTTCGGTTTCATCGGGAAGCTTGAACCCGTCGCTTCCGAATATCTTGATTCCGTTATATTCGTACGCATTGTGGGAAGCCGAAATGACTATGCCCGCATCGGCGCGCATGCTGCTCGTGAGATAGGCGATGCCGGGCGTAGGCAGGGGACCGACCAGCAAAACATCGACCCCCATCGAGCTGATTCCCGAAGTGATGGCGGTTTCAATCATGTAGCCGGAGATGCGCGTGTCTTTTCCGATGATGATCTTGGGCCGCCTGTGCTTGTTTTTAAAAATATAGGCGGCGCTCGCCCCCACTTTCATGGCCAGTTCGGTGGTCATGGGATAAACGTTTGCCACACCCCGAATTCCGTCGGTTCCGAAAAGCTTTCCCATAGTGTCTCCATAGAAGAGGAAGAAAAGAACCTGTGAGCAATCGGCAAAAGCCTGGCAGCCGCTCAGGCCGAAAAGCACCCGTCCCGCACCGCTTCCGCAACGCGAACCGCCTCCCGATGAAACGCGACGTCGTGAACTCGCAGGATATGGGCGCCGCCGGCAACGCCAAAGGCATTGACGATCGCGGTTCCCAGCTCTCTTTCCATCTCCGGGCGTCCGAGGATCGCGCCAAGAAACCTCTTGCGCGAAGCCGCGAGCAGCAGGGGGCGGTCCATGCAGGAAAAGGTGTCGAGATCTCTTATAATTGTGAGGTTGTGCGTGACGGTCTTGCCGAAACCTATCCCCGGGTCCACGATGATCTGGCTGCGTTCCACGCCGTTTCCCACCGCGTACCTCATGCGTTCTTCCAGAAACGCGATGATTTCGGAGAGGACGCTCTGGTAGGAAGGGGCGACCTGCATGGTTTTCGGGATGCCCAGCATGTGCATCAGGATGAGCGGCGCACCGGAGCGGGCCGCAATGCGCACCATGTCCGGGTCAAACTGAAGCGAGCTTACGTCATTTATGATGTCCGCCCCGGCCTCGAGCGCCTTGCGCGCCACTTCGGCCTTTGTCGTATCGATCGAGATGGGGATGTCGCTTTTTTTGCGCACCTCCCGGATGATCGGGAGCACGCGCTCGAGTTCGAGTTCCAGAGGCGCCGGGGCCGAGCCGGGCCTTGTCGATTCTCCCCCTATGTCGAGGATATCCGCGCCGGCCGAAATCAGCTCGAAGGCGTGGGCAAGCGCCCGGTCGTAGTCGTCGAAACGGCCTCCATCGGAAAAAGAGTCCGGGGTTATATTGAGAATGCCCATAATGAGCGTTCGCTCACCCAGTTCAAGGACACGGTCCCGGAGCTTTATCTCGTAGCGTTTGCGATTGGATACGGCCACGCTTGGCGTTCCTTTCTCACCGAAATCATCTGGTGGAGACGATGGAAAACTGCCGGAAGTAAAGAGAACTTCCCAGGACAAGGGCCAGCCCCATCGCAAAATAGACTATAGCGGCAAGGTCCTTGGGGATCGACGAGTGGCGTATCGCATACCCCATCGCCATCATAAGAGGGATGAGAAAATAGACCCGTTTGGCCTGAAAGGCGAAAAGGCAAACCACCTCCGGTTTGCAGCCGATCCTTTGAAGGTTCCTGCTGACGAGGCGCGAGAGGGCAAAAAAATACATCCCCATTCCCATGGCGGCGCTCAGGGCGGCAATGCCGATTCTCAAGGGCCATGTCGAATGGTAGAGCCAATAGCACGCAACCGTCATCAGCCCCACACCCACGGCGGACCACTCGATCCCGGCGGCGAAAAACAGCCACCGCCGACGCACCGCCGGCTTGTATTGTTCAAAGGTCATCTTCTTATTTCCCTTCGGGCAACCAGCAACCAGCAACTAACAACTAACAACCAGCAACTAGCAACTAATCGTTATTGGCGAACGCGGCCATCTCGCGGAGAAGGCGAAGCGATTCTTCGGCTTCCGCCGGGTCTACCACATGAAGCGCAAAACCCGCATGCATTATGACATAATCACCGAGTTGCGGTTCCCGGGACAAAAGCAGGAGGGAGGCCTTTCTCAGTGAATCTCCAACCCGTACGGTCGCAACTCCCTCTTCGATCTGCACCACCTCACCCGGAATGGCCAGGCACATTGTGTATCCTTTTCTGATTAGCGTCCATCCGTTACTCCGACCTCACATGCGGACTGGACCGCGTTTCCCCCCCTTCATCAAAGGGACCGAGTTTCCCTTTACAGCGCCCGTGCGGTCCTGACGGGCTGCTCCGCCTTCTTCCAGGAGCCCCCCGCCTTTTCGATTTCTTTCAAGACCGCCGAGACGATATCCTCCAGACGGTTTCGCACGGGGGCGCTCAATTCGGTGCTGAAAGAAGTCCACTCTGCGGGCTCGATTCCGATCACCACCGTTTCGGGCTTGCCTCCAAGCTCTTCGGCAAAAATGAGGGTCTCCAGGACGTTCAACTCATGGAGCGAGGATTTGTAAGGGATTTTTTTAAAAAAATCCTTCTCCTCGATTCGGTAGATCGTGCCGGGCTGCCCGCCAATGTGCACGATATCGACAACTATGGCTGCGCCGGCCCGGGCAAACGGTTCGAGGAGCCGCAACCCCAGGGTCCCCCCATCGTAGAGTTCGACGTTCGGGGAAAAAACGTATTCGTCTTCGAGTTTTTCGATCACTCGAACGCCAGTGCCTTCGTCTCCCAGCAGCAGGTTCCCCACCCCGAGCACCAGTATATGTTTTTCAGACATCTGGAGAGTGCCTCATCAGTATCGGGCAACAAAAAAGGGAATCGGGCCCACCCGCCCCCGGAAGGACGCAAGCGCGGTCCGAATCCCCTAATAGATACTCAAAAAGCCGGTCTTAGACAACTTCAAACTTGTAGATTTCGTCGTTCTCCGCGTCGATCAGGTGCACCGCGCAGGCGATGCAGGGATCGAAGGAGTGAACGGTGCGAAGCACTTCCACAGGCCTTTTGGGATCGGCCACCGGAGTGCCCAGGAGCGCCTCCTCAACAGGGCCCATCTTATCGGCCGCATCGCGCGGGCCGAGGTTCCACGTGGAGGGAACAACCATCTGGTAGCTCGCGATCTTTTTGTCCTTGACCGTGATCCAGTGGCCGAGCGCGCCGCGGGGCACATCGTTTAAGCCAACTCCGGTGCCGTCTGCAGGCATCTTTTCCCATGGCGTGGCATCGCAGATGTTGAGATCTCCCTTCTTGATGTTATCGACCAGCTGGCCGAGCAGCGTTCCCACAGCGTCTCCCACGACCTTGGTCTCGATGCCTCTGGCCGCAGTCCTGCCCAGGGTGGAGAAAAGAGCCTCCTTGGGCACCGCAAGCTTTTTCAATACCATATCGACGGTTTCCTTGACCGCCGGGACTCCCTTGCCGTAGGCAATGAGAACGCGGGCGAGCGGCCCCACTTCCATGGGCTCGTTCTTGTAGCGCGGCGCCTTGATCCAGCTGTAGCGTTCCTTCAGATCGAGCTCGGTGAACTCGGGTTTCGTTTCGCCGTGCGCAGGATTTAATCCCTTGGGGTCGCCTGCATACCAGCTGTGCTTGATCTGCTCGGTGATCAGTTCGATATCGACCGGTTCGACTTTGGCCAGGTTGCGGTTGAAGATGACGCCGCGGGGCATGAGGAAGTCATCGGGTTCCTTTGGCCCCATGGGGAAGTCGCCGTAGGATAGAAAGTTCTTCGTGCCCCCGATCTTGCCCCAGTCCTTGTAGAAGGCGGCAACCGTCAGGAGATCGGGAATGTAGACATTGTTGACGAAGTCCATGGTCTCTTGCCACAGATACTTGAATTCGGCGATCCTGTCGGGGGAAAGATCCTGCGCGCAGGTCACCCCGCCCAGGGTCATGCTCTGGGTGTGGGGGTTTTTGCCGCCGAAGATGGCCATGAGCCGTGCCGTGCGGGTCTGCTGGCGAAGCGCCGCGAGGTAATGGGCAACGGCGAGCAGGTTGGCTTCCGGCGGAAGCTTGTAGGCCGGATGTCCCCAGTAGCCGTTGGCGAAGGGGCCGAGTTGGCCGCTTTCGACGAATTTTTTGAGCCGTCTTTGCACTTCAAAAAAATCGTTTACCCCGTCTCCGTGGGCGTTGGGGCTTATCTTGACGGCAAGTGCTTCGGTCTTTTTCGGATCGGCCTTCAGTGCGCTCACGATGTCCACCCAGTCGAGCGCATGGAGGTGATAGAAATGGACAAGATGGTCGTGGAGATATTGGGAGCCGTGGAGCAGGGTACGGATGATGCGCCCGTTATCGGCGAGTTTCGCCCCCATGGCGCTATCGACCGCGCGGCTGGAAGCCAGGCTGTGCACGTAGGTGCAAACGCCGCAGGCGCGCTGCGTGATGAGGTTT
>JAKAJS010000141.1 GCA_021813685.1 Deltaproteobacteria bacterium
ATGGCCGCACCCGGGGCACCAGATATGAGGGAAGAAACGTTCCCGAATATATTCTTTGACCGAAGCCATAACGCTACACTCCCTTTCCCTGGATCAGCCGCACCACGTTTTTGATGTCCGTCGGGTTGATGAATTGGCCGTCGATGCGATTGGCGAGCACGACCCGCTCGGGGTTGCGAACAGCCTGCTTTACGGAGCGCACCACCTGGCCGGTGTTCATTTCCACCACCAGGATGTGCTCGGCGTTGGCGCATTTTTCTTCGACCATCTCATAGGGAAACGGCCACAGGGACTGCAGTTCCAAAAGCCCGATGCGATCCCCGCGCGCCCTTCTGTTTTCCACCAGATGCAGCGCCGAGCGCGCCGAACAGCCGTAGGAAATCAAAATCGTGCGAGCATCTTCCAGATAATATTCCTTATACCTGGTGATGGAGTCCACGTTGTTTCGGATTTTATCCACCAGGTGCCGGATCAGCCCATGCACCACGGCCGGGTTGTCGGAGGGAAATCCCCACATGTCGTGGATCAGGCCGGTCACGTTGTAGCGGTGTTCGCCGCCGAAATCGGACATCGGAAGGCGGCCGTCCTCCCGGGGCAGGTACGGATGGTAGTCGACGCCTGCCTTGACCGAAGTCCGGAGCCGTTCGACCACCGGGTATTTGCCGGGCGCAGGGATTTCGAGCTTCTCTCTCATGTGGCCGATCACCTCGTCGAAGAGCAGAATCACCGGCGTGCGGTAGCTCTCGGCAAGATTGAAGCCGTGGACCGTCATCTCGAAAACGTCCTGATGGTTGGAGGCGGTAAGCGCTATTATTTCGTGATCGCCGTGAGTTCCCCAGCGCGCCTGATTGACGTCGCCCTGGCTCGGCCCGGTCGGAAGACCGGTCGATGGCCCGCCTCTCTGTACGTTTACAATCACGCACGGAATCTCGGCCATTACGGCAAAGCCCAGCCCTTCCTGCATGAGCGAAAACCCGGGGCCGCTCGTGGCCGTCATGACCTTGTGGCCCGTAAGAGACGCCCCGATAATGGTGCATATGGAGGCGATTTCATCTTCCATCTGGATGAATTTGCCTGCCCGTTGCGGCAACCGCTGCGACAGCAGTTCGGCAATCTCGGTAGAAGGCGTTATGGGGTAGCCTGCGAAAAAGTCCAGCCCCGCGTATAACGCCCCTTCCACACAGGCTTCATTGCCTTGGACAAATTTGATCGTTTCACTCATGATTCAACCTGTTCCGATTCCGTGATGACTTCTATGGCAAGATCCGGACACCTGAGTTCGCACAACCTGCAACAGATGCACTCCTCCTGCTGCACCACCGCCGCTTTGTCCTCCCCATCCAGTTCGAGGACCTTCTGTGGGCAAAAATGCACGCATATCCCGCATCCCTTGCACCACTCACGGTTTATGACGAGCGCCTTTAACTTCGCCTTGGCCATATCCATTCCTTTTTCCCGGGTAGCCCGGGTCGAAAATTATCCTATGAGAGCCCGTTCGCCGAGGTTTCCGTAGCGATGGTAACTGTCGCTGATACTCTGCTCCCGGAAATATTGCAACAACTCAATGCGCCCTTGCATCACCACCTTTGCTCGCGCGATATAGAAACCCGTTTTCGCCGCAGCCCGGGAGACCTCCGCAGGCACGCGATCGGGGGCGGCATACCGGATCCGCTGCACCCTGGGCATCATGGCGATCAAATCACTGTCGGTGTGATAGGTAAGAGGCGTATGGTGCAGAAGTTTTTCTCCCGCCCGGCTTGCGAGAAATTTCGTAACACCGTTGCTGAGACCGTTGGGAAGGCTGATCACGAGGTTGCAGCCCGAAATCCGTACCGCAGCAATTCTTGTCACCACGTCAAAGAGACTGTCGGCCTCGTGGATACGCACCACAACCGTACCCACGGGCAGATACCGCACAATATTATCCTGTCCGCGCAAAAGGAAATAGTCCTTTTCCCGCAAAAACTCCTCTCCCGCGTGATACACGAGGCTTTGCACGGCACGAATGATCTTTTCCATATCCTCGGCGTATTCCGGGAATTGCCCCCAGACCAGCTTCTGACGCCATTCCTGCACCAGGGCGAGAAGTCCGTTTTCTTTATTGATGGCCCCGATGGCGGGAAATCCGGTTTCTTCAAAGTTCATGAACTGGGCCACGTAGTTTGGCCCACCCACCTTGATTCCGGCACCCAGGGCCGATTTGCCCATGCCGCCGAAGGGCTGGCGGAGCACGATGGCCCCCGTGGTGCCGCGGTTTACGTAGAGATTTCCCGCCTTCACCCCCGCCTTCCAGCGCTCCTGCTCGCGCTTATCGAGGCTTTCCAGCCCCGAAGTGAGCCCGTAGCCGGTCTGGTTTACGAACTCGATCGCCTCATCGAGGTTTTTCGCGCACATGACCCCGAGCACGGGACCGAAAAATTCGGTCATGTGCGTATAGGAGCCGGGCTTAACACCCCACTTGATCCCGGGAGTCCACAGGTAGGGGTTGTTGTCGATATTTTCCGGTTTGAGAGCCCACGACTCCCCGGGCTCAAGACGTGTGAGCGCGTTTTGCAGATCCCCCCGGGGCGGCTGAATGAGCGGGCCCATATTGTTTTTAAAATCCCAGGCCGAGCCCACATCCCAGCTTTTCGCCGCATCGACGAGCTGTCTTTTGAACTTTTCGTCCTCGTAGACTTCCTTTTCGAGGATCAGAAGAGAAGTCGCCGAACACTTCTGGCCGGAATTGGAAAACGCCGAGTGGATCACGTTTTTGATCGCCTGATCGCGGTCCGACATGGCGGTGACGATTGTTGCGTTCTTCCCGCCCGTTTCGGCCGCAAGAAACACATCGTGTCGTTCCCGCAAAATGCTGAGGCCCGTATCAGTGCCGCCCGTAAGAATGATGAAGTCCACATCCGGATGGGTCGTGAGCTTTACCCCGGTGGTTGCGCCCGAACAGGGCACAAACTGGAGCGCATTTTTGGGAACCCCCGCCCGCCAGAAGCACTGGACCAGCTCCCAGGCCACCAGCACCGCAGCCGATGCAGGCTTGAAGATCACCGTGTTTCCGGCCGAAAGCGAAGCCAGAATGCCGCCGCACGGAATGGCGATCGGAAAATTCCAGGGCGGGATGACGAGCCCCACGCCTTTGCCGTGGCACTGAACGTTTTTCAGCCCCTCATAGGTCTCTACGGAATAGGGATAAAATTCGGCAAAATCGATTGCCTCGGAGACTTCTACATCGGCTTCCGTAAATATTTTCCCCGTATTGGCGGCAGCCGCACCGATAAGATCCCCCCTTGCCGCCCTCAGTTCCATCGCCACCCGGGAAAGAATCCTGTGTCTTTCCTCCAGGCTCAACTTTCGCCACCCGTCGGGGTCGGCCTTGGCCACAGTGACCGCGTTTGCGGCGTCCTCATCGTTTGCCATGGCGTAGCGGGCCACGCACACCTGCTCGGGGATCTGGCAGGAATCGATGCATTCGGCGGTCTTTCTTCCCTCGAAAAGCTCTTTTCCCCCGATAACCACCGGCACGTTAACCGGGGCGTCGCCCGCGCTCTTTTTCCACTTCCTGCGAATCTCCTCGGCCCACTTCCTGTTGCCCGAAAGCGACCAGTCGGTATCGGCCTCGTTTACAAACTCCTGCTTGTAGAAGGTCCCCGTATTTTCAGGGAAAACCTCTGTGAGGCGATTCTGTATCCGGTGCGGAGTCGCTCCCGCCTGGTCCCGGTAATTCCAGGAGGCGATGAAACCATCCTGCAGAAGCTGCCATTCTCTCGAGTTCGTTTTCAACCCGGGCGCATAGCGCATGAAGTTTTCTTCGGCGGTGTTTTCATCGAGGCGCCGCACCAGGTAGCCGATGGCGCTGATGAAATTCTCCATGGTCGCGACCGGAGCGTAGAGAACCAACTCCTCCCCGGCTTCCTGCAGGGCGCGCCGCACGTGATCGGCCATCCCTTCGAGCATTTCGAAGGAGAAATATTCGGTCACCTTCTTGTGGCGGGCAAGCGTATAGGCATAGGCCTGTTCGAAGAGATTATGGGAAGCGATCCCCAGGTGGACCGCCCGGATGCGCTCGGGCTCCATCCCGTATTCGACCATCCGCTTGTAGTTCGCGTCCACCTCCAGCTTATTGTCGTAGGGGGCGACCGGCCAGTTGTGGAGCGCCGATTCGAGCATCTCCATTTCCATGTTGGCGCCCTTTACGATGCGCAGCTTGATGGGAGCGCCCCCTTCGGCCACTCTTTTTTGCGCCCAGGCCGTCAGTTGCTTCTGAACCTCGTAGGAATCGGGCAGGTAGGCCTGCAAAACGATCCCCGCCGAGTGGTCTTTGAACTCCTCCAGGTCAAGCGTTCGCGTGAAGGCTTCCAGGGTGATTTCCAGGTCCCTGTATTCCTCCATGTCCAGGTTTACGAACTTGGCCACAGAAGAACCGTCGTTACGGACGAATTTGTTATTCTGCGCGGCGCGGAAAAGCTGCGAAAGACGATCCATCAGCACCGCTACGGTGTGGTCGAAGGCAAGCGATTTGATTTGCGAATAAATAGTCGATATTTTGACTGAAACATACTGAATTGCCGGGTCTTTCAAATCGTTCAGATACTTGTTTAGCCGCAGCCGGCACTCTTCTTCCCCCAGAACCGCTTCCCCGAGGTTGTTGATGTTTATCGTCACCCCCTGGCTTTTGCGCTTCGCAAGATGGCTGTAGAGCACCTCCTTTTCGCCCGGAATGACCGAACGGCTGCTGTCTTCACGCATCTTGCCGATCACCTTGGGCACCGAAACATGCGGAAAATGCCGCCCGACACCCAGAAAAAGCCTCATGAGCAGCCGGTCCGAGGTGGAAAAGAAGTCGGGAACCCCGTACGTCCTCAGCAGATGGTTGATCTGATCCGCCACGCGCTTGGAGTTGGCAGACCGAAAACTCTGGTCGATCATCCGCACCATGATCACCTTATCGATGGGATTGGTGAGAAGCCGCAGCATCTGCGCCTGAATTTCTTTTTCCTCATCGGTCAGCAACTGATTGGCCCGGTTTTGCCAGGTCTCGGCCAAGGCAACCGCCTCGCGCAGGATGGTTTCAGAAGTCGTCGTACTCATTGCTCCAAGCTCCTTGTCAGGACGTCAGCTCAAACAAGCCGTAAAAGAATAATGCCCGCATCGATCGGTGTGCCGGGCATGGAATTATTCGTCACAGGACCGGACCCATCCGTCCGGGGTTGCGCACTTCATTTTTAACATTATAATCATCGATTGGTCCAACCTTTATACTGTATTGCCGATGGCCGTCAAGCGAAAAATCCGGATTCCCCGCTTGCCGGAAAGGAGACTTGCAAAGTAGAAGATTTTTTGTATTGTGATCATGAACTGCCCCATAAAGGAATTTTGCATTCAAACCGGGTATTTTGAGGAGGCAAGACGGTGAGCAACAAGTTGAAAGTGAAGAAAGACCAGCCTGTGGTACCACCCGCGGAACGGGTCGCAAAACGGCTGTGGCACTATACTACGACCAAACGGTTGGCAAACATCATCGAGACCCGGAAAATCAAAGGGACATCCATCGGGACGGACGAAAAGGAGCTGCCGGCGGTGTGGCTTTCCTCGAATCCGGATTTCGAACAGGCCGCAAGAAACGAAATACGAGATAGAGACAGCGTCCCCGCCGTCCCCGAAGCGACCAGAGAGGAACTGTTCAAGGCAGGCCACCCGCCGGTCCGGATCGAGATCAATCGAACCAGGGTGCGGGCCTGCGACTGGGAGAGCTACAAGAAAACCAGCGGGATATCCGAAGAAACCGCCGCCGGCCTCGAGCAGGCGGGTATTGAAACGGGCGCCGCCCCTTCCGAGTGGTATGCTTCATTTCAGCCCATCCCCCTGGCTGGCGGCTGTCTTTTTCCCATCGAAATATGGAACGGCAGACAGTGGGTCGATATCGAGACGGCAAGACCGGGCGCCCGAGGAGGTAAGAAGAGATAGAAAGACACGAGCGGCCCGGAGGGCAGCGACTATTGGTCGTAGAACCCAATCATCGCCAATCTTATGGCAACCCGACGGGAAAGAGCTCTTTAGCCACTATTTCCAGGCCGACTGTATCGATGGTAAAAGTCTGCTCGCCCTCAAAGGTATGGACACGCTGCTCGGACCTGCTTTCCAGAAACTCGTGCTTTTCTATGAATTCGTTATCGGGATCGACCAGGAAGTACTCCAAAACTCCGTAGCGTCGATAGAGGTCCAACTTCTTGGTTCGGTCCTTTTTGATCGTGCTCGCCGAAAGGATTTCAAACACCACATCCGGTGCGCCGAAAAGGCCGCGTTCATGAATTTTCGATCTGTCGCAGACCAGGAAGACATCTGGTTGCACAACCTGATCTTCAGCCAAAATGACGTCCACGGGGGCGATAAACACCCGGCAATTATTTCCGCTGCTTTCAAGAAAACTTCTTGCAAGATGGTAGATCTTCCCGGCTATTTCCTGATGGTTTGTCGAAGGCGCCGGGGCCATGTCGTAAATTTGGCCGTCGATGAGTTCGCACCGGAGATCATCCGGAAAATTCCTGTAGTCCTCATAAGTGTATCGTTGGTTTTTTGCAGGCTCCGACATCGGCGGCTCCTTTCGAACAATGCTTGAGCATAATTAAATCAGCCGGTGGAAGGAATCAACGAAATTTCGGCAAGGTCCGCGCACCAAGAGGAAAATACCCTCTCCTCACGATCAATGAAGAACGAAAAGCCTCCGAGACGGGCAGACCAGCCGCCTTGTCATGCAGCCTGCCCGTCTCATGCAAATCGTCATTCCGGCAGCTTCGAGATTCTTGCGATACCAAAAAAATCGCCCTGAGCTCCTGAGGGCGAAATTTTTTGATTGGACTGCCACTGTAAAATTTTCACGCCTCTGCTTATTAGACGATCATCCTCCAGCAGCACCACCGACCGAGCCCATGGGGACGGGGGCAGTCGGGCCGAAAATAAAAGCGCCCTGGCATGTGGCGTGCAAAGGAGGCGCCACGGTTGCATAGTGATAGCCCTGTGCATGTGCAGAACCGATTCCGGCAACGCCCGCGGGAATCAGGGCGAACGCCATGGCCAGTGCCAATAGAACAATCATCGTCGCTTTCATAGCTTTCTCCTTTCCATGATTGCCGCTTTGTCTTCGGAGAGTCACCCCGAAGTGTTTTGACTCTTCGCAGAAGGACCTGACGCGACCTCTCCTCTTGTTAAGCGCTTATATCAGGAAGAAGTTTCACAGCGGTTACACAGTAACGGAACTCTTTTTCGCTCAAAGGAGTCAGAGGACCATATTTACGCAGACTGTTGCGCGAGCCGGATGAAACTGCCGGCCGCGGAAGAATTTTTGCGCTACCGGATCAAAATCGGGGCAATTAGAGATGCAGAAAAATCGATATCCCGGACGGATGTTGAAGGGTGCAAAAGACTTTTGGTCGGAGCTGTTGGCGACGATTCCCAAACTCAATCGGGGCGATGGGCTTTGAACCACGGTCCCCTGCTCTCCCAAGGCAGTTCGCCAAACCTCGGGAAGTGCGCTCTTCCCCTACGCATCGAGGTGGCGGGATGACAGAGGGCGGAGGCTTTTTGCTTCTGCCCTTTTCTACCCCGCTTGATTCCCCCGAAGCGTGGAACTCCGGGGGATTGAGGGCTGATCCCGATGTCCAATCGAGTCGATCCCGCACGCACTTTACCGATTAGATACTGCATAATCTGATGAATAATACGGCAAACACTGTATGGCTTTCTGTCCTGATATGAATAACATTGTTGACAATTTGTTTTACTTCAAAGCGTGATATCGTTTAGCATATTCAATTCACGCACCTATAACTTTGCATGTAAACAGGTAATAATTACCTGAATACAGTTGCGGAACCTACAACATAACCATTGCATCAATAACCCAAGTTCCATTTTTCACTATTCGCTATTCACGAGGAGGAAACATTGTTTCATAAATTCTATTGTTTCTTGATTATCCTATCCGCGATTGCTTTCCCGATTGCTGCCGATGCCGGGATTGGACCCGATCAGGAAGATCTGAAAGAAAGGCTGGGCGGAGCAATATACCGGGATCTAACTCTCTCGATCAATGAAAATATGGCTTGCATGACATGCCATCACCCCAGTGCAGGATTTGCAGATCCAAAAAACCGTATCTTTCCCGAATGGTTTCCGGTTTCCCAAGGTTCCATTCCCACGCTTTACGGCGGTCGAAACGCTCCCATGTCTGCCTATGCCGGTTTCAGCCCCATTTTCCACTACGATCAGACCAACAGCGTATTTACCGGCGGCCTTTTCTGGGATGGTCGAGCGAGCGGGCGCCCGGATTACACGGCCACAGGAACATTGGGTTCCGGTCCAACGGGCGATCCGTTGGCAGACCAGGCGAAAGGACCTCCCGGAAATCCGGTTGAGATGGGGCTAACGTTTGAAAATACCGAGCTGACCACGGAAGCGGCCGTGGTTGGAATCATTGAACGCTCAAGTTATGCAAAACTGTTTAAAAAAGTGTTCGGGCAAGATGCTTTTGCAGATGTGAAGGTAGCCTACAATAACGCAAGCCTCGCTCTCGCGGCTTTCGAAAGGTCGAGCGCAGTTACCAAATTCAACTCCAAATTCGACAAATTTGTTAAAGAGCAAGGTGGAGACGTGAGTTCCTTTGGCGTCATCACCATCACGATCCAGGATGAGACTTTTAGAAAGTATGTCGGGCCACCAAAGCACTTCAAGTCAAGGTATTTCAGCTACGACGAAGCGGATGGGCTTGCCATCTTCAATGCAGATTCCTACACGCAGCGCAACCTTAAGCAAGATCCTGATAATGAAAATGGCGGGCAGTGCTACCGTTGTCATTTGACACAAAATCATGTTGTCGCGAAAAACGATCCGAACATACCCACAAATGGCCCGCGCCCGGGGACTTACAACCCGCTACTGACCGATTTTACCTTCGACAATCTGGGTATCCCGGTTAATCCTCAAATCGCCAAATTGGCAGGTCCCCAGAGTACGGATAATGGTCTGGGCGCTCAGACAGAGCTGTTGAAGTACGCATGCCCGGGCTGCGACCCAAAGCTCGAACTCGGAAAATTCAAGGTTTCCAGCCTGAGAAATATTTCCCGAACAGCACCCTATGGCCACAACGGTTATTTTGCAACGATGTATGACATCGTCCATTTCTACAACACAAGGGACACGGGTAAGGGTATCTGGCCTGATCCCGAAGTCTCCGACAATGTAAACAAGGTGGAAATGGGGAATTTGGGTCTGACCCTCAAGCAGGAATTGAAGGTGGTCAAATTTCTGAATACACTGGATGACTAGGCCGGGTTATCGGTTTCGAGCCGTGACAATTCTTTTCCAATCTGTAAGTCGAAAAAGTGAGGTGAGGGAGATTGCGGTTCTCCCTCACCTCACTCGGAAAGCTATAATATTTTCCCAAGAAGATCCTGCGTGCATTTCTCCCCGGGGTCGTTGATGTCAGACCTTGCAGCGTTCTACGGGGTGCGGACACCTCTTTTGAATGAACCGGTTAAGCGCAATCGGGAATTGATTTCCTGAAGACTTCGTATCCCAACTCACGGCTGAGGAAAAGGTCGAAGTAATCGCAAATTGCTACCACCTTGAAAAGCTCAAATTCTCGAAGGCGCTTCCGTTCGCATTTACCGAGCATGGCGACATTATGGCGGCTGCCGTCCTGAACTCACCCCGAGCCGTTGACATGAGCGTCTTTATCGTCAGGGCTTTCGTGCAGTTGCGTCAGATCCTAGCTGACCACAGAGAGCTTGCTTACAAAATTGCTGAACTTGAAAGGAAGCTCTCCGATCACGACGAGGCAATTTTGGCCTTGATCGAAGCGATCAAACAACTCACGACTACCAAACCGTTGCCAGTGACGCAAAGAATCGGCTTTTAAAAGGGACGTATCGGATCTAAGCCGTCTGGCGAGCATCTCGGCGGGAGGAGTCCAAAGAGAGCCACTGTCTGCCGGCCAGATTCGCGTCGGGCGCGGTGTCCGTACAATGTGTGACGATCGTTCTATCTTGCGGGGTGAACGTATAACGGGTCCTATTCGAATCATTGCGGAGGAGATGGCACACAACAACAACGTTGAAAGGAGGTCTACGACTCATGACAACGAAAGAATGTTCCACCTTTATTTCCGGCTATGATTTTCTGGAAGCGCCTCGATGGCATGACGGACGTTTGTGGATTTCCGACTTCTACACCCGGGAGGTGATCGCCGCTGATATGGACGGCAAGGTGGAGAAGATCGTGAGTTTTCGGCAAGCCCGAGTAGATGAAAATATTTTTCGGCTTTGACATCTTTCACCGGCAAGGATGGATAAATATCAGAGGGGGAAGCAGACAAGTGTCAGTGTTGGCCCAAT
>JAKAJS010000155.1 GCA_021813685.1 Deltaproteobacteria bacterium
CTTCGGCTTCCGGCAAAGGGTTTGACTCGCCGAGAGTAAGGCCGGGGGAGGCGACCGGAAGGGCCGCAAGGACCGGAAGGCGCAGCCGGCTGGCCACGTCTTCGGGCTTTTGAAAGGAATCATCCTGGAACTCGGAAAAAAAGGCGAGCCCCAAGGCCCCGAAGATTCCAAGGAAAAATCCCAGGGCAAGGTTCACAAACGCTTTGGGCCGCACGGGCTTTATGGTGTAAGTCGCCGGTTCGACAATGCTGATGTTGGATATTCTCTGCACGTCGAGCGCCTCATCAATGCGAGCCTGCTCCAGACTGTCGGAATATTTGCGATAGCTCGACTTTTGCGTGGCGAGGTCGCGTTCGAGCCGTTCGAAGCGCAATTGAGTGCCATTTAGCGAGACCATTTCTTCGCGGGCGCCTTCGAGTTGAGCTCTGATTGCCTTCGCTCTGGCCTTAAGAGAGGCCAGCTTGGCTTTTTCGGTTACAAGATCGAGCTGGATTTTCTGGTAATTTTCATTGATTCCCGTTGTCACCTGGTTCTGCTGCTGCGCCTTGACCAGCAGGGCCCTCCCCTGTTGTATCCGACGGCGAATTTCCCGAACCGGTATGCTGTTCGGAGTATAGGTGGATAGCAACTTCTGTTCTTCGAGCTCCAGTTCGTAAACCCGTTTTCTCATCTCATCGGCGGCCGAACTGGCAAACCCGGTTATTTCATTCTTTTGCACCGTGCCCGGCAGCCTCGCAAGAGTGGCCGTAAGCGCCTTCACCCTGGCCGTCGTTGCGGCCGAGGAGGATTGAATATGTGCAAGCTCCCTTTTCATCGCCCCGATTCTATCAAGAATCAAGCGACGCTGCTCGGAGACCGAAGCCACGGAGCTCCTGTTTTTGAGCTCTCTCAGTTCTTCCTCCGTTCGATCAAGAGAACTTTGGAGTTTGGCTTTCTGCTCTTTGAAAAAGGTATACGAACCCGGTGTGCGATTTACCTCTATATGTTTTTGAACATAGAATCCTACGAGCCGGTTCAACACATTGCGGGCAAGAGCCGGATCGTTGGTCTCGTAAGTAATGGTGATGATATTGCTTTTTTTTGAGGCTTCGACATCGAGGCGTTTCCCCAGTGCCTCGGTAGCCAGGTCTTTTTGGAGCAGGCGACTGTGTGGAGTCGCACGACCTTCCAAGAATAGAAGATGGGAGATGAGCTCAAAGGGGTACTCGACCGCCCGTCTGATATAAAAGCGCACCACTGTGGGCGCGGATGCGTCCGGGGCAAGTGTTTCTTTTGCCCCGTGCAGAATCCGTTTGGCCCCGACAGCCTCTACGACCTCTTCGGCCAGTTCCTGACTCTTCAGGATGTCCACCTCGGAGTTGATCTCGGTCTCCCTGTCGGCGTTGATGTTTATGACCCTTCCGGTGGCGACGGTCGGGCCAACTGTGGCATTCTCGCGGCCAAGGCGCACCAGGAGTTCGGCTTCGGACCGATAGACCCTGGAGCCAAGAAACGTACCCAGGGCAACTACGAGGAACACGCCGAGGAAAAAGAAGATCATTTTCCTCTTGTGGCGAAAAAGGACATTGTAGAAATCCCGCCTGGAGGGCAGGGGGAAGCTGCGCTGCAGCCCGCTATCGGCCATATCTTCGACGCCTTTCCGGAAATGCGAATCAATATAGAGTTGCCCCGAGTCCTATCGAAGGAAGCAGTTTCCACACGTGTTGCTGGACCCACAGGTCCATATTGGCTATGCGGGTCCGAGGAACATAGACGACGTCGCGAGGCCGTAGATAAAAGGGCTTCGTTTGTGCGCCCCTGACGGTCCCCGCAAGATCGATGGTTCGCCCTACCATTCGGCCGTCCACGTTTCGAATCACGAGGACATTGCCCGCCTCGGCCGTTTCGGGATTGACCCCGCCCGCGTCCAGGACCGCCTCGAGCACGGTCAGCTCACCCTGCATCTGCACCGGGCCGGGCCTTCTCACCTCTCCGCCCACATAGACCTGGCGATCGTAGAACCTTTTCACAAGGACTTGGAGCTGCGGGTGTTGCAACTGAACCGCATAGCGCCTGAAAAGTTCTGCTTGAAGCTCCGAGGGGCTTTTCCCCTGCACGACAACCTCGCCCACGAGTTGGAGTTCGATTTTCCCGTCCGGACGCACCGTCTCCGTTTGATCCAATTGTGGGGCAAAGGCGAATTTGACCTCGATCACATCACCGCTTCGAAGCGCGACCGCCGGTACAGGCCCGGGGGGTTGCGAACCGAAGGGCTGCAAGGAAAGGCCGGGAGGTGCGCCTTGTCCACCCGCCACGCGAGCGCATCCGGCAGACAGTGCGAACAACGCCAAGATCACGAGGGATTGCAATAGCGTACGGCTCATGGGTATCTTTATCTTTAGGAATGGGCACCATTAGTCATTGATACAATAAGACAAATTTGCTGCTTTTTTTTGGCACAGCTCTGCAGACTCGGTTACATATAATATTTCCTCCGATATTATACCATTATATAGAGAAACACTAAGGCCACAATGACACTCGTGCAGACAATTTGATGAATTGTAAATTATTTAGGTAGGATTGTATTCAAGGTGACAGTCATGAACAATCGGGTTAATCCTGTATACTTTGTAAGGAGAAATATGCAATTCGATCTATCATGCACAAAGTCATTGCAGTGATCTACGATCTGATACTATGCTCACGAGTGATCGTGGAAGGGAATAGCTTATGGATGCAGTTCACGAGAAACGGACAGAAACCGTAAGGGGGCAAATCCCCCGCCCAATCAGCCGGTTCAATCCCAGGCTCGAGAGTCTGCGCGGCGTGGCCGCGCTATGCGTTCTCTGCTCTCACTGTTTCGGCCTGCTGCTTGTGGGAGGTCTCAAGGCGTACTATCTGGTGCCGTTTCTCAGGCAGCCCCCCGGCGCGAAAGTCCTGACGATCCTCTGTTCCCTGCTCAATCCGGAGGGAGCCGTCGTTTTGTTTTTTCTCTTGAGCGGCTACGTGCTCACCCTGTCCTTTCTGAGATCCCCGGACTCGCTGCCCCGGCAATTTGTTCCTTATGTCGTAAAGAGAGCCTTCCGGCTCTTCCCCGCAATGTGGGTCTCGATTCTCGCCATCGCAGCGATTCGCCTGGCCCTGCCCGATACCCTTCCCGCTTCCCTCCAGACCAGTTTCTACACGCGCATTTTCAGTACCCCGATCACCGGCGAAGCGATCGGGAGAAACTTCCGCCTCGCAAGCTTCACGATCAACCCCTTGACCTGGACGATGTATGTCGAGGCGGTCTGCTCCCTTATGGTCCCGCTGCTGGTCGCCATCACGCGCACGAGGAAATGGGCCGGCTTCGCTACTCTTTTTATTTTGCTCGCCCTGGGAGCATGTGTGCACGAAATTGCCCTTCACTATCTGTTCTGTTTTCAGATCGGGGTGGTTCTCGCCAGTTTTCCGGACCTCACAGCAGGGTTGCGGTGGCCGGGTACGCTCTTTGCCGCAGGCGTCGCCATCCTTTTCCTTCACAGGGCCTGCATGCCGACTTTCACCGGAAACCTGCTCCTGGTCGCCGCAGGCGCTACGATGATTCTGGCCGCCGCCCTTTGCGAGTCACCCCTAGACAGGTTTTGCTGGTTGGATGCCCCCTCGGTCCGCTTCCTCGGGCGGATTTCCTATAGCGTGTATCTGGTTCACCTGGCGGTCGTCTATGGGCTGGTGCAGGTGTTTGTCGGCTTTGGCCTGCAAAACCCGGGCGGCTGTTTTCCCCAGGTCCTGCTCGCCGTTGCAACAATTGGTGTTACGACCCCTCTCGCATGGGCCTGCTATGTGGCCGTCGAAGTGCCAACGCTTCGATACGGGAAACAGATCGCGACTTTTTTGTCCCTGCGCCTGCAACTCGACTGAAAGTGAGGCCGGCAAGACCAAACCTCAGGAAAGGCCGGCCTCGACCGCGTAGCGTGCCAGAGCCGAGGCTTTGTGAATGTCGAGTTTTTGCATGATCCGCGATCGGTGCGTTTCGGCGGTTTTTCTGCTGATGAAAAGCTTTGCGGCTATCTCCGACGAGGAGAGCCCCGCACTGATGAGCTGCAGTATCTCCATTTCCCGCTTCGTCAGTCCCTTCATCTCGCAGGCGCTCTCACCACTTTCTTCACGGCGCGGCGTGACGTTTTTCGATGTGGTCATCACCGACGTGATTTTTCCTGCTCCATCTCGGACCAACTGGACATAGTCGAGCAAATGAAAAATCTCCCCGGCGAGTTTCAGCTCCCGATGGACGCTAAAATCCCTGCCGTCCCTGATCGCTTTGCGAACTCGTCCGCAAAGTTCTGCGGCCGTCTCGGCTTCGAAAAAATCGAAGGGGGTCTTTCCTACAATCTGTTCGGGCAGCTGGATGTTTCCGGGCAGAGCGCTTATCGAGAGGTATTTTCCACTTTCATCCTGCATCGTGATCACATAGTCGGCACGGCTCATAACCAGTTTCAATTCCTCCGCATTTTTTTTCGTATCCTCCGTGCTTTCGATGCGGCCGGGCAGATCTCGGGCAACGAAAAGGCAGCCCGTCATTTCTTTGGTTTCCCCGGCCAGAGGCGACACGGTTGCCAGGAAAGGACGCCCCTGGATGTAATGAACAAAATTTGTCGCCTGCTTCCCGGCAGTTTTCAAATGGTGCAGCGGACAAAATTCGGTGGGGCATTCTGCCCCGAAGACTTCATAACAAATACGGCCCTGCATTTCCCGGACGTTTATTCCAAGATAGCTCGCCAGGGTTTTGTTCGCCTTCCTGATCTGGAAATCAGGACCTACGACCGCCATGAGGTGCGGCATCGCATCGATGGCCTTCAACCACTCGTCGCGCGAGGTTTCTATCACTTTTTCCCTGCGCTTGAGTTCCGAGATATCCCGCGCAATCCCCAGAACCAGATCGATGGAGCCCGATTCGTTTCTAACCGGCGTAAGCCGAGTATGGTACCAAATCTTACGAGCGGTTTTTCCCGTACTGAGCTCCACCGACTGGGGTCTTCCCGCTTCGAAAACCGCTTCTATTTGTTTTCCCAACGCTTCGCAAAAGCCCCTGAGGTCAAATTCCTCAAAAACCACCTCGGACGAACAACCCGATATGGATTGCGAAGACACGTTGGAAAACCGGATGGACCGGGTTCTATCGACCAGAAAGATATAGTCTTCCGCAAACCCGCCCGTCGGCGTGAGAAGCTCGTCAAGGCCCCCGGCCCCCCCGAAACCATTTTCCCGCACCCTCCGGGAATGCTTCGGAGCCCCTACCGAAAACGAGTCATCCAACACCGGGTGTCTGCGAACACGCCGCCGCTCCATTCCTGTCTTTTCCGCCACGCTCTCCGGGTCGCCTTCACGTTGCACTTGCTTCATCAGTGTTCTCCCCCCGTTTCGTCAACAAGGAACCAATGAAATCCCATATCGAATAGAATGCTCAAAAATACGTGTTAAAAAGACCGGTTGATCTGGAATACCATTGTAGCAAGAAGGAGGAAATGTGTTAGACGAAAGATATGTAGTGTACTGATAGGGCAAAACTATGATTGTGCCATCGACACCGAGCCATTGTCGTTGCTCTACGAAGCTGCGAAGGGGTAAAGCAGGAAAGAGCAGGGGAAGGCTTCCCCCGCTCCCCCCCCGAGACTAGTTCCTCCCGCAGCGCGCGCCCCGTTTGGCAAATCCTTCCGCGGTGAGCTCTCGAGCGATGATCATCCTGCGAACCTCACTCGTTCCCGCGCCGATCTCGTAGAGCTTGGCGTCACGCCAGAGTTTTTGCACGGGAAACTCGAGGCAGTAGCCGTAGCCGCCGTGGATCTGGATGGCCTGGTCGCAGACCCAGGTGGCGGTTTCGGCGGCAAAAAGGATTGCGGCAGCGGCAAGCCGGGTAAGCTCGGTACCCTTGCCGCCCCGTGCGGCTCTTTGGGCGGCGTCGGCGGCCCGGTAGACCAGGAGCCTCGCGGCTTCGGTGCGGGCGTACATGTCTGCGAGCTTCTGCTGGATCATTTCGAACGTTGCTATCGGCTTTCCGAACTGCTCGCGTTCGACCGAATAGCGGATCGAGTAATCGAGGGCCTGCCGGGCCATACCCACAGAGCCTCCCGCAAGGACAATGCGTTCTATGTCGAGCCCGCTGGTCATGACGCCCACGCCGTTATTTTCCCGGCCGACAAGGTTTTCGACCGGCACCTCGCACTCCTCAAAGATCAGTTCCCCGGTGGGTGAGCCGCGCATGCCGCATTTTTTCAACTTCCTTGCGACCGAAAACCCCGGAAACTCCTTTTCGACGATGAAGGCGCTTATCCCTTTGGGCCCCATTTCCGGGGCCGTCTTGGCGTAGACGAGAAGGGTGTCGGCAATGGGTCCGTTGGTGATAAACATCTTGGTCCCGGTGAGGATGTACCTGTCTTTGCGCTTCACCGCACGTGTGCGAAGGCTCATGGCATCCGAGCCGGCGTTTGGTTCGGTGAGCCCCAGGGCGCCGATTTTTTCCCCGGAAACAAGCGGGGGCAGGTACTTTTTCTTCAGAGACTCACTCGCGTTTTTGTGAATATTATTGGCGCACAGGTTGGAGTGCGCCCCATAGGTCATGCCCAGGGCCGGGCAGATGCGGCTCATCTCTTCTATGGCCAGGGTCTGCATGAGCACATCGCCGCCAAGCCCTCCGTATTCTTCGTCAATAGTGATGCCGAGGATGCCGATTTCGGCGCACTTCAAAAAGAAGTCCGGAGGAAACCAGTCCTCCTCGTCTATTTTTTCCTGGAGTGGTCCCAGTTCCTTTACGCACCACTTATAGACCGTTTCCTTCATCATGCGCTGTTCGTCGGAAAATTGAAAATCCATGCTGCGCCTCCGAAACTCCTGGTGTCCAAGGCTCGCCGGGAAACCCCGGCGAGCCGCCGCTCACCTTTTTCTCAAACTATTTCCATGCCGCAGGCCCCCATTTTTGGGGCAAAACGGCAGAGGCGGTCCATTCGGGAGGCACCAGGCACCCGGGCTTTTCTCCGAGTTTTTCGATGAGCGTGGAAAGACCCGGCCGGGCGTATTCCCGGTGCCCCTCCTTGAGGGTTCGTCCGTTGCAGACGGCTTCCGAGCGCAGTCTTCGCCCGATGGTTTTCTCCATCTTCGCTCCAAGCCACAGTACCCGGTCGACATCGTAGCCGTGTTCGATCCCCAGTTCGTCGATCATTACGATGAGGTCTTCGATGGTGATGAGTCCCACGTACCGGGTGTCCTTGTAGTAATATTCGCCCGTACCCCGCACCGGGCAGTCGTCGAGGAAGTTGGCGGGCTGGCCGCCAAGCCCGCCGAGGGTGCCTTCAAAGCGGGTGATACCGGCCTGGAGGGCCGCGAGAATGGAAGCCGAAGCCACGCGTTTGGTTTCGTGCAGATGGCACAGGTGGGCTTCGGGGTCGGGCATGGCGTCGAGAATCATGGAAAAGTAACGGTAGACCTGCGCCGCCGAAGCCGACCCGTCGTGATCGGCGTGCTCGATGTCATAGGCGCCGATCGAAAGCCAGCGCTTCGTAAATTCGACGGCGTCTTCGAGCCGCGTGGCGCCGGTGATCGGGCTCCCCCAGATGGTGCTGACGGTGCCGCACATCCGCATGCCCACATCGGCCGCTTTTTTGATGGAGCGCTCCGCCTCTCGCCAATATTGGGAAAGAGTCGTACCCGAATTGGCAAAATGGTGTTCGGGATCGGTTGAAACCATCATGAGGACCCGGTCGGGGCCGATTCCCCTCTTTTTGAGCTCGATCGCCCTGTCGACGGCCGCCTCGCGAATCGTTACGGCCGTCATGACGACCGCATCGTAGTCGACGCCCTTTCTTTCACACCGCTTTCTAAAGGCATCGCTTCGAAGAGCGCTCATCACCTGCTCGGCATCTCGGAACTGGGGAATGCCCTCCGGGCTCCCGAGGTTGGTCACCTCGATTTCCTTTGCCCCCGCCAGAATCATCTCCTGGGCGTAAAAGATCTTGGCGTTGGTGGAGATGAACCTCTCTTCGTGCTGAAAGCCGTCGCGAACGGTTATGTCGCCGATGCTCACCTTTCTGGGCATTCTCGGAAATATTTTCCAATAATCGTATTCGGTCATGGTACAAGGCCTCCTTTTTTATAGGGTCTAAACTTTCAGATCTCCCCAGTCGGATTTTTCGATGGGCACGCGGTAGCAAAGCTCGAGCGCCCTCGCAAGCTTGTCGCGCGTTTCGCTGAAGGTGACGATCCCGTCGTGAAACAAAAGCGAGCCGGTAAGAAACGGATGCCCCTCGGCATCGTAGCGCTCCATCATCGTTTTTCGAAAATTGGCCATTTCCTCCTCATCGACCTTTTCACCGCGATCGACGATGTTTTTCCTGCGAATGCTTTCCATGACAAAGCCGGCGGTCTTTCCCGACATCACCGTCGTGCGGCCCCTCATGTTGGTGAAGCAAAAAACCGGCTTAAACGCCCTTCCGCACATGCCGTAGTTCGCCGCTCCGTGGTCGGGACCGATCACCAGTTGAATTTTGGGAACGTTAAGAGCGCTGCACGCGCGCACCATGTCCGCTCCATACTTCCCGATTCCCGCCCACTCCTCCTGCTTTCCGACCATGTAACCCGGAGAGCCCTGGAGAAAGATCACCGGAAGCTTCGAATTTCCGCACCGGATCATCCATTCGGTAGCCTTCTGTGCAGCCTCCGTGTAGATGATGCCGCTCCCGTTGGAGGCCACAACGCCTACGGGCATGCCTTTGAGCCACATCTTGCCGACAATGATCGACTGCCCTCTGACCATGCCGTAGGTGGGCTTGTATTCATGGAAATAGCTCGCATCGGCGAGGCACTTGATGGTTTCTTTTACGGGAATGGCGCTGTAGGTGCTCACCGGAGTCGAGCGCATCATCTCCCGGTAGTCGAATTTGGGCTCGACCGGCTTTCTTTTCTCGCAGTAGAGCGGTTGGGAGGGCTCGAACTCCATGATGTCGCGAAGCTTCCTGATTCCTTCTTCCTGGGACTTTACGCAATGGTCGCACCCGCCCGAGTGCTGCGTGTGGACATAGGCCCCGCCGAGGTCTTCGGCACTGACCGTTTCCCCGATAGCCGACTTCACCATGGGAGGCCCCGCCAGGAAGGCGAAGGCGAGCTTTTCGATCATGACCGATTCGGAGGCCAGATACACCATATAGGCTCCGCCCGCGGTGTTTCCGCCCGTCGAGAGGGTGTACTGTTTTATGCCCATGGCCGACATGCGGCACATGTTGAAGAACATGCTGCCGAAATGGCCGTCGTCAGCAAAACAGCCGAGCTGCAGCGGCAGGTTCACGCCGCCCGAATCTGCTATGTAGATGCAGGGAAGCCTCAAACGCTCGGCAATCGCCTGCGCCCTCATGTGCTTTTTCAACGTGATCGGAAAATAGCTCCCCGCGGCAAGGCGGTTTTCGTTGGCAAAAATCATGCAATCTTTTCCCTGCACGACCCCGATGCCCGTCACCACTCCCCCGCCCGGAATGTGGCCGCGTTTTTCCGAAACATAGACGTCGCCACCGTAGAGCTTGATGTCACCTATGTGATAGCCCGCCTCGAGCCCCAGTTCGAAAAACTCCGTCCCGGGATCTATCAGCATTCGGACAAGATCGCGCATCGGCTTTTTCCCCTGTCTGCCAAGACGCGCGATCTGCTTTTCGCCGCCAATGTCGTAGGCTTCCTTTCGCCTCTCGACAACGAGTGCGTCCTGCTCCTCCCAATGTCTCAGGCACTGTGCCCGTACATCCTCTTCCATAGCCAGCCCTCCACGGTTGGTCACCTTCCAATGGTTCCCCGTGCCGCCCGCATGAGCCGCGAAGCGGCGTGGGGAGTGCAGGGGGCGATAGCCCCCGCGCTCTTTTTCTTAATGAGCTCCCTCTTTCCCCTGCGCCGACGGCGATGCGAAAGCCCCGGAGAGTCCCGCAGCTTTTGCGCGCTCCAGCGTTTCCCCGCAAAGGCCGCTCGAACGCACCCGGCTGTAGAGCCCGATCCCTAGTAGCTTTTCCAGAAATCGACCGCACTCGATCAGGCAATCGATGTCTATCCCGGTCGAAATGCCCATTTCTTCGAAGCCATAGACAATGTCCTCGGTCGCGAGCCCGTGCGGATCGCCTTTTTCCGGAGACCTTTCGGGAAGGACCGATTGAAAATGGGTGTGGATGCCCGCCCCGCCAAGACTTGAGGCAAAAATGCGAACCCCCGCCTCATAGGCCGAAAAGACATTGGCAAGCCCCATGCCCCTGTTGTCATAGAAATGCACGGCGAGTCTTTCCGGCGCCACCTCGGACATGCATACCCGAAGATGCTCGCGCACGGTCACGGGGTTGGCCATCGCGAGTTCGTCGCAAAGACACACCTGACGACA
>JAKAJS010000145.1 GCA_021813685.1 Deltaproteobacteria bacterium
GACCGGCACCCGCGTGGACCTCATCTTCGGATCGAACTCCCGGCTGCTAGCCCTGGCCGAAGTCTACGGGTGCGAGGACTCCGGCGAGAAGTTCGTGCGCGACTTCATCGCCGTGTGGAACAAGGTGATGAACCTTGACCGCTTCGATCTCTAAGAGCGCAAAGGCAAGCGCGCGGGGGCGTTTCGCCCCCGCACCCCCACGCCGCTGCGCGGCTCATGCTGCGCAGGCATTGAAGAAAGCCTTCCTAATCGGCGGCCTTGGTGGTATCTTTGACACACTCACTTTCCTTTTGCCAATCGCGCTACGGCCCTTTCCTATCCTCTCCGTTCATCCAGTGGATCGACCGGTGAAATTTGCCTTGACTGAAAGCGATGGAGTTTTTCACTGATACCTGATCACTCATCACTTATCACTGACTGGAGGTCGCCATGCCAGAGTGGAAAAAACTAAGCGAAGCCGAGAAGGCTCGGTACAATACGATCGACAGGGAAAACATCGAGTTTCTTCTAAACCGCTACAACCGGGTAAACCGCTGGGTGATCGCCGACATGTTGCGCCGGAGCCGCTACCGATTCCCGGATAAGCCGGCACTTGTTTTCGGCGATAAGACCCTTACCTACCGCGCCCTGGAAGACGACTGCAACCGGGTTGCGAACAGTCTCCTGGATCTTGGTGTCAGGAGATACGACCGCGTGGCGATCCTTGCCCACAACACCATCCACCATGTGCTCACCTGGTTTGGCTGCTGCAAGGCCGGCGCCATCTATCTGGCCATCAATTACATGCTGCGCGGAAAAGACATCGCCTACTGCATCAACCATTCGGAAAGCAAGGTCTTTATCGTCGAAGACGCTCTCTACCCTCTGGTAAAGGATGTGCTGGAGGAAATGCCGGGAGTAAAAGCGCTCATCTGGTCCGGCCAGGGAAGCGGCGAGCCGCCGGTGGACGGGAGGTTTCGCGATTACGACGCCTGGTATGCCCAAAGCTCCGCCGAGGAGCCCGATATCGTCCTGCGCATTGAAGACCCCTGCCAGATGACCTATACGAGCGGCACCGAATCGCTTCCCAAGGGCGTTATCCTGAACAACCAGGCGCTCATGTCCCAGTACATGGGGGCCATCGTGGACGGGGGCTACGAGGAAGACGATCTGAACGTCAACGCCTTACCGATCTATCACTGCGCCCAACGCGACGTATTCCTGACCCCCGTTTTCTGGGTCGGGGGCACAAACGTTTTGACCCTGCCCGATCTGGGTATGATACTCAAAAACCTTGCCGAGCACCGGGCGACGATGTTTTTTGCTCCTCCCACCGTGTGGATCGGCCTGCTGCGGCATCCGGACTTTGACAAATATGATCTCGGGAGCCTCAGGAAATGCTATTACGGCGCCTCCATCATGCCGGTTGAGATTCTCAAAGAACTGCTGGGGAAATTTCCGGAAGCCAAAATCATCAACTACTACGGCCAGACGGAGCTTGCGCCCTATCATACGGTCCTGAAGGCCAAAGATGCCCTGAAGAAACTGGGATCTGCGGGCATGGGGGGCCTCAACATGGAAACACGCCTCGAAGACGAGGCGGGAAACGAAGTGGACACGATCGGCTGCCCGGGCGAGATTTGCGGCAAAGGGGCGCACGCCATGATGATGTACTTCAAAGAGCCCGAGAAGACCGAAGAGGTGATGCGCGGCGGTTGGTTCCATTCCGGAGATGTCGGCGTGCTGGATGAGGATCGCTACGTGAGCGTCGTGGACCGCAAGAAGGACATGATCAAGACCGGGGGGGAAAATGTCTCCACCCGAGAAGTCGAGGAAGTGATCTACAAGGATGCTCGCGTGCAGGAGGTGGCGGTGATCGGCCTCGGCCACCCGAAATGGGTGGAGGCGGTCACGGCCGTTGTGGTCCCCAAAAGCGGCCAGACGATCACCGAACAGGAAATCGTGGAACTTTGCAAAAAGGAGCTTGCGCCTTTCAAGGTCCCCAAAGCGGTCGTATTTTGCCCGGAACTGCCCAAAACCCCCAGCGGCAAGATTCTCAAAAGAGAGATGCGCGCCCTGTATCGTGATTTTTTTAAATGAGCCGCGCAGCGGCGTGGGGGTGCGGGGGCGAAACGCCCCCGCTCTTTTCTTCTGCTTCCCGCTTCCCGCTCCCCGCTTCCCGCTTCCCGCTCCCCGCTTCCCGCTCCCCGCTTCCCGCTTCCCGCTCCCCGCTTCCCGCTCCCCGCTTCCCGCTCCCCGCTCCCCGCTTCCCGCTTCCCGCTTCCCGCTCCCCGCTTCCCGCTCCCCGCTTCCTCCTATCCCTTGTACCCGTGCCTGAGCAGATAGGAATAGAACTCGGGTTTTAGCCAGCGGCTGCGATACGGCGGCAGGGGCGAGCGGAACTCGGCGATTCGTTTTTCCATGACCTTGGGGTGGGACTTTCGGAACCGTTTCATCATGGTCAGGTTGTAGTGGTGCGAGTCGGCAAGCTGGACCTGGTCTCCGCTGTAGTGGACCCGGATAAGGTTTTCTTTCTCCAGCAGCTTCGAGGGGTCTTTCACCGAGGTATAGTGGTATACGGGAATATTGCTCTTTACGTAATGTTTCTTCGGGCCTGCGAGAATTCGTCCGGGAGCGCCGCGCAGGCCGAAGGCAACCGCATCCCAGATGCTCACGACCTGGCCGTTGTTTCGTACTATGCGGCAAGCCTTTCGGTGCATGTAGGGGTTATGTGTCTGGTAATCCCCGTAGAAATGGATGAATCGCAGGCTGATGGCCATGACTGAGGGTTTTTTGTCACATTCCGCAATCAGCTGCTGGAGTGCCGGGAGGTCCTTTTCATGAATGACCTCATCGGCCTGGAGATAGAATGCCCAGTCTCCTTTGCACTTGCTCAAGGCGATATTTGTAAGGTGGCTGAAGATTTGTCCGTCCGCTTTGAAGTCGTCGTGCCATTCATCTTCCAGGATGCGTATCTTTTCGCTTCCGATGCCCTTTAGCATTTCGAGCGTGCCGTCTTGGGAGTCTCCCAACAAAACGACATATTCATCGACGATGGGAAGAATGGATAGAATCGATTCCACTACGGGATACTGCAGGTTGATGGCGTTTTTAACTATCGTGAATCCCGAAATCTTCATTGATGACTTCCTTCGACTTGAGCTGATGTCCCTGCGGAAATCCCGCATGGAAACAGGCTTCTACAAAAAAACGGGTAGACTTGGCAAATGGAAAAAATCTTTGCCTCGGCTCTCAGGCAAGCGGAGTCCCAAGAAGGTCATCCCCGAGAAACCCGCTCACGGTTACCCGGGCGGATTTGCCGGGGAAAAAGGTTTCGCCCGCGGAGAAAAACACTTTCACGTAGTTGCCGGAGATCCCTTCCCACAAGCCGGGCCGGGTTTGTGCTTCCACGATGAGATCGAGGGTTTTGCCGACCAGGCTTTCCCGGAACGTCCGCTTTTTTCGCCTGCTCAGAGCTTGGAGAAGTGCCGCTCGCCGCTTGAGCTCCTCTGCCTCCACGCGGTCGGAGAAGTCGGCCGCCGCGGACCCGGGGCGAGGGGAAAAGGGAAATACGTGGAGATAGCTCAAGGGCAGCTTCTCGATAAATTCGCAGGTGTTCTCAAACTGTTTTTCGGATTCCCCCGGAAATCCCGTGAGTACGTCGGCTCCGAGCGCCGCTTCGGGAAATTGCGCGCGGAGGCGCGCGACAAGCTCCCCGTAATATTCGCGAGTATATAAGCGGTGCATTCTGGAAAGAATCACGGGGTCTGCGCTTTGCAAAGGAATATGGAAGTGGCGGCAAATCCAGGGCGCCCGGGAAATCACCTCCAGAAGATTGGAATCGAATTCTTCGGGTTCGATGGAGCTAAGCCGCAGGCGCGGGGGCAGGGGGGGGCACGAAGAGATCTTTTCGAGCAGATCGGAAAGAGTCTGCGCCGGCTGGAGGTCTTTACCCCATTTTCCAAGATGGATGCCGGTAAGCACGATCTCCCGATAGCCCGCCCGGAGAAATTCGTGCAGCTGCGATACAACGAGTGCGGGTGCGAGGCTGCGGCTCTTTCCGCGCACAAGGGGCACCACGCAGTAGGAGCAAAAGGAATCGCAGCCGTCCTGGACCTTGAGCAAGGCCCTGGTGCGACCTGTGTGCATGCGCGAGACGGGCGAAATTTCAAATTCGGCGCGCGAACGCGGAGCGGAAGCGCCTGCCAGGCAGGGCTTTTCGAAGCTGCCCGGGCGGCTGAGCCACTCGATCAGGTCCAGTTTTGCGGGGTTTCCCAGAATGTGAGTCGCAAGCCCCTCGCGTGCGATGCGCTCGCCCTCCAGTTGGGCGTAACACCCCGCGGCGACGACCCTTGCCTCCGGATTGGTGCGCCGGGCTCTTCGCAGCAGCTGCCGCGTCTGCGATCCCGCTTTGGCCGTTACGGCGCAGCTGTGGACGATATAGAGGTCTGCACGGTCCCGGAAGGAAACCGCTCTGTAGCCGGCCCGGGTCAAAACTTCGAGAAAGTAGGAGGTCTCAAACTGGTTGACCTTACAGCCCAGCGTTTCGATAGCAACCGTTGGGTCGTCGTTTCCTCGCGGTATCATTGCATCCACTGTTCACTCTTCACTGTTCACTGCTCACTGTAAAACGCCATGCTGGCAAATGTTACGAAAGAACCCTGCTCATCGACGACCGCATGCGACTGGCTGAGCGTGTTTCCCTGCGCGTGCCCTTCGAGGGCTTTGGCCATCGTGTAGAGGGGGGCGACCCCGCACACTTTTCTGCCGTTGCCGTCCCGGTTGATGGTCGCGAGAAAATCCGCCGAGCGGCAGTGCTCGAGCAGTTTGAGAAGGGACGCGTCGCGCGAAAGATTTTCCTCAATCATCCCTATGTGCGGCTTGAAGCTGTCTCCGTAGCGGGGGCCGATATGGGCAAAATCCACGCTCGCAATGATCCCCACCGAATGGTTGCTCTCGAAGACGAGTTCCGACAGCATCCGGGCGAAACCATCGACCATGGGGCCGCACGAGTTCCACTCTTCGGCCCCGAAGGAACAAAGGATGGGAACGATGCGGGCTCCCGGCTGCAGAAAAGACAAAAAGACCGCCTGGAATTCTATCGTGTGTTCCGTGCAATGATTATATTCGCTTGCGCGGAGATCGAAAGGCGATCGTCGGAGCAGTTCGTTGCAGATATCCTTATCGCAGGCGACTGTGCCGAGCGGTGTTTCGAAGTCCTTGACGGTCAGTGCGAAGCAGTTTTCTACAAAATCGTGCCCCGTGCCCAGAATGATCCAGGTGCTGGGCGCCTGCGCCTCGACCGCCGCTTTGTAGGCGTGGGCAAAGCAGGCGCCCCCTGCTTTGAGATCGATATGGGGCGCAACGAGGCCGACTATTTTTCCTGCGTGTGCGCCCGAAGCGTCGGGAAGGCCTGGGCCGCCGTTTTCGGGGATGAAAAAGCTTCTCAGCTTTTCTCGAAGCTTCTCGGCGTCCGCCGGATAGCTTGCATCGACATGTCGCATTTTTCGCACGGGGCTGTCGAAAAACTCGGAGGTCACTCGTGCAGCGTGGTTTCGGAACCGATCGTTGTCGAGAAAAAGATTTTCATCGAGAGTTTTGACCAGGCCCTGCAGTTCTTCGATGGGAACCAACTGGCCGGTTTGCCGCATAAAATCGGCTTGCAGGTCTCTAAGGGAATTGCTGCCGTTCATCCGGACCAAAATATGGATCGTTGCCGGGGAAAAGATGAGGCTCTGACGCGTGTAGCCGATGCGGTCGCGAACGACAAACAACTTTTCTCCGGAATGCTCGAAGGGGAGTGCTTCGAGTCCTCTTCGAAGTTTTGGGTGTGGGTTTTGAGTCATAGGGTTCCCTGGGCAAGGGGTTTAAATCGATGCGTTTTCAACGGTCGAAAAGCCGGATTTCATTGACGCAAAAACCATAATCATGATAATTCTGGAAAGCTGTGCTGTAACTGCTTTTCCCGCTCGTGACAACAGGGGGCTCCGTCTCATACATGACCTACACTCGCTTGCTCGCTACTCTTTTTTGTGTCGTACTTGTTTCCGGATGCAGCCAGTCTCTTTTGAGCCCGGCGCCGCCTGCCCCCGCCGTGAAGGCCCGCCTGGATGTTCGGGCGCAGGCCTACTATGAGTATTTGGCTGCGCAGCAGTATGTTAACGAAAAACAGTACAATAAAGCAATAGAAGCTTACAGGAAGGCCCTGCAGATCGATCCGCGCTCCTCCCAACTGCAGAGCGAACTCGCCTTGCTCTACTTTCGCCAGAACAAGCTCGATCCTGCGTTAAAACTGCTCGAACAGTCGGTAAAGACCTCTCCCGACCGGCCGGGGGCCTATCTGCTCCTTGGACAGCTCTATGCGAGGAAGGGCCGGCTGGATAAGGCGGAGAAGGCCTATGAGCAGGCAATCCGGATGGATCCCACGGCCCCGGAATCCTACCTGCTCCTGGGGGCCCTGTATGCTCAGGAGAGCCGGTTCAATAAAGCCATCGAGACCTTCGATACGCTTGAACAAAAGGTACCCGGCAATCCCATGCCTCTTTATTACAAGGCGCGGATTTTCCTGGACATGAAATACTATGACCAGGCCGAACAGATCTTGAAGCAGTTGCTTGCCCAAGAACCCGGTTTTGAGGCTGCAATGCTCGACCTGGGCTATATTTATGAGGTGACCGATCGTTCCATGAAGGCCGAGGAGACCTATCTGAAGCTTCTGGAGCGCGATCCGGTCAACGTGCAGGCCCTTACCCGACTGGGAAACCTGTATATGCGGGAAAACAGGGATGAGGCGGCCATCCGGCAGTTCGACCGTTTGCTCAAAATCGACCCCAAGGACGCCGAAACCCGCCTGAAGATCGGAATCATCCACCTGCAGCAAAAGCATTATCAGGATGCAGAAGTCGATTTCAAGGTCCTGCTCGCAATTAATCCCAAATACGATCAGGCTCTTTACTATTTGGCGCTCGCCTGCGAGGGGACCGGCGACTACCGGGAGGCGATACGAAATCTGGCCGCCATTGCTCCGCAAAGCTCCCTGTGGAACGCCGCCCAGTCGCGTATGGCTTCTCTTTATGGAAAACTGGGAGATTTCACAAACGGCACCGCGGCATTGAATGCGGCTATCGGACGCAACCCCCGGGCGAGCGATCTCTATATCTATCTATCCCTGCTCTATGAAGAGGCAAACAAAAACCAGGACGCCTTACAGACCCTCGACCGGGGACTCGCGGTTCTTCCCGACAACCCCGATCTGCTCTTTCGCAAAGGAGTCGTTCTGGCGAAGCTCGGCAAAAGCGAAGAAGCCGTCGCGACGATGCGCAAAATCCTTGCCGTGGAACCGAGAAACGCCGATGCCCTCAATTTTATCGGCTACAGTTATGCGCAACGGGGGATACATCTGCTGGAGGCGAGGCAATTGATCCTGCAGGCGCTCACCATTTCTCCCGGGGACGGCTATATTCTGGACAGTCTCGGCTGGGTCTATTTTAAGATGGGCAGACAGAAAAAAGCGCTCGAGACGCTGCTCGAAGCGGTCAAGCGGGTGCCCGACGACTCGACCATCCAGGAACATCTGGGGGATGTCTACCTGAAACTGGGCAATAAGGCCAAGGCCGGCGAGGCCTACCGCAAAGCCCTCCAGTTCAAAAAATCGGGGGCGGAAGAGATAAAAACAAAACTCGATGCCACAAGGTAAGGCTAGTTCCTAGTTGCTAGTTTTTAGTTTTTAGTTGCTAGTCGCTGGTTGTTGCCAGGATAGCTAGAAACTGGCAACTACTTCCCCATGGAGTCTGTCGGAGATGTATTCAACTTTTGCGCGTCTATCCTCTGCTGTCCTTTGTCTTCTGCTCCTGCTGGTTCTGGTATCGGGTTGTGTTCAGGCGCCCCTTACCGGTGGAAAACCTCCCGGAGTGGCTCCCCTTTCGCCTTCGGTAGCAATCGTCCAAATGGAACAAAAAGCGCAGGTGTGGCGTGATTTTCAGTGCAAATTGGGTATCGTGGTGAAAGGGACGAGCGGCGATTTCAGCACGAACGCCATCGTGCTGGTCAAGTCCCCGAATTTTATACGGTTTGAAACATTTACCCCCATCGGAACGACCGCGGCTCTCTATATTTCCAACGAAGCCGGGCCATTTCTGCTGATCCCTTCTCAAAAGACAATCTTCACCGCCAGGCGGCCTGAGACCCTCGTGCGTCGGTTTCTGGGGGGGAGTCTGCCGGTTGATTTGTTCAGCAGCGTGCTGAGCGGTTCCATTCCGCCGGAGCGTTTGAAAAAGATCCGCAGCAGTGGTGACGACGGATTGCTTCGCCTGATAGCGAAGGGGCCGAACGGATATTTCGAATGGCAGATCGTCTCAGGCGCCCTCACGCGTGTCTTTATCGGTACCTCCCGGTTCGAGGGCCAGGTGGTATATGACCCTGCGGTCCGACTCGACAACGAATCGACGCCCGAAACGATTCGCATCTCCTCGAAGGGGTGGAGCATGAAAATACACGTGGAAAAGATGCAGCATGCCGAACGGTTCCCCCCGGGGGCCTTCCGTTTGCCCGGCCTCACCGGACTGCGGCGGGTGGATCTGGATACGGTAAAATGAACGCTGACGAAGAGCGGCAAAACCGCTTCGTCGTGGATAGTATGCTTGGAAAACTTGCCAGGTGGCTCCGGGTGCTTGGGTGTGATGCCCGGTCGATATCGCTCGAAAATCCGGGCGTCTTGACGGCTCTGATGAACGAAGGGTGTACCCCGGTTACCCGCAGGGAAAAATTCAGGGAAGTCGAAGGCGTTGTGTTTATTCGAAGCGATCATCCCTTCGAGCAGTTGATGGAGTTGATAGATCTGGTTAACTTGAGAAGGGAGGAGGTGCGACTTTTTTCACGGTGCACCCTCTGCAACGTCGCGTTGGATCAAATATCCGGAGAAGCCGCCTTTGGCTTCGTGCCGGACTACGTTTTCGAAACGGTTTCAGATTTCCGCAAGTGCCCTGAATGTGGCAGGGTGTACTGGCCGGGGAGCCACCGGCGCAAAATGATCGAACAGCTTGAATCGCTGACGGGCTGGAGCCTGCACAAAGGAGACGAAGGTGGAGCAGAATGAAGTAGTGGGAAAAATATCGGGAACGGCCGTGAAGTGGGGTAAGCTCGCCTGGGCATGGTGTGTTTCGTTTGTCAAAACCAGGTCCTACGGGCTAAGACTGCGCAAAGCCAGAAAAGAGCTCGATTCGGCGACCGCAAGGCTTGGTATGGAGTTTTATTCGCTTCACAGGCGCGGAGAGAGCGACATCGTCAACTCGATCGTGATTTCGCAGCAACTCAAGATCGTCGAAGAAGCCGAATCGCAGGTGCTCGAACTGCAGGGGCGCATAGACGGGGCCTGCGAGGAATTTCGCAAAAAAAGAGAGGATATCTACGCCGGACAGGAACAATCTGCGTGAGCCGCAACTGAGCAATTCCGATCGAAACGGACCTGATATGCCTCCCAGTCACGAAAACAGTCCTCGGTTCAGCGGCACGATTGAATATATCCGGCTGATCGATCTCATCCAGGTTTCCTGCCTGGCCAAATTGAGTCATGTGATCAAGGTCGATTCCTCCGAGAGAACCGGCAGGTTCTACCTGGAGGATGGCAGGGTCGTCCATGCCCAATCCGGCGATCTTACGGGGGAGGAAGCTTTTTTTGAGCTGCTGGGGTGGGGCGGCGGCCATTTTGAAACCGAGCCGTTTCCGGAAGAGGCAAGCGTTTCGATTCAGCGCGGGTGGGAATACCTGCTCATCCAGGCGGTTCAGCTGCACGCAAAAAAAGTGGAAGCCGAAGACGGGGACTGCGGCTCCCAAAGTCCCTCCCGCCGATTTTGGGGCAATCTAAATGAGATCGCCCTGACCGATCTCGTTCAGTTGATTTGTCTGGACAGCATCGACCGCATTGTCGAGGTTCGCTCCGAGACGCTTGTGGGTACGATCCATGTCCGCGGGGGGCAGGTTTGCCACGCCGCAGCGGGAGATCTGGTCGGTCAGGAAGCCTTCTTTGCAATCCTCAACGCCCGGCGGGGAAGCTTTACTACATTGCCTCGTTCCGAAGAATGCGACACAACCATCGAGGTGCCCTGGGAGCACCTGCTCATTGAAGCCATGCGTTTTCTCGATGAGACCTCGGGGCAAATCGACCGGGAGCAGGCCACAGTCAGGGAGGAGACCCTGCTCCAGAAAGTGCAGAAAAAGAATATCGCAGAAAAAATCCGCCTCGCCATGCTGGCCGAAAAGGAGGTGCGCACCATCCTGATGCGGGACAGCAACCGGATGATTCAACTCGCTGTGATCTCCAATCCCAAGA
>JAKAJS010000207.1 GCA_021813685.1 Deltaproteobacteria bacterium
CGTCGTCAGCTCAGCGATCAGAGTGCGGGTCGAAAACTTCAGTGCCTTATGAGAAGCCTTGTTCGACTCCGCAGCTCACTCGAAACTTTCCTCAAACAGCAAAGTGGTACGGATTAGCCGGTCAATGTGGTACAAAAGAGCCGTTTAAGGCAGGCTTCAGTACCCATCGTCGCCTCGATGATTGGATGATTGGGAAAAGCTCTATGCATCGACGCAGGTCCGATAATCCGGCCACTATCGTGCTTGACTATCCGGTGACGGCATTTGCATGTTCACGCAACCGCCGCGCTGACTGTTCAGGAGGGATCCGGAGCCGCCCTTGAAATAGTAAATTCACATTGGACGTCGTTTCTGTTGTGAAATTATTCCATTGCCGTAATGGGGCTTCTGCCACCCTTCACCCTCTTCCATGGTCCCGGATCATATAGTATCCTCCATGGATAGCCGCGGGGAAACGGGCGCCCGGGGCATCCCCGGTTATTTCAACTATGGAGTATCCTCCAGGGTTGAAAACCATTGTGAACAACCGACCTGGCGCGCTATGAAAGGTCGATGGCTGCTTTTATCCCCCTTTCGATCTCCTTCATGGCGCCCGGAGTGAGGGCGCCGATGTGTTCTGTGATTTTTCGACGGTCCAACGTAGTAATTTGGTGACATAGCGCCACACTGTCTTTTTTCAAGCCGGCCGCTCCACGCTGAAGGAAAATGGCTGTTGGACCACATGCAGCTTGGGTCGCCGATGTGGATAAAGGAACGATTATTATCGAACGCCAACCGGGAACATCATTAAAAGCATTGTGGGAGACAATTATGACAGGTCGCCTCCCCGTTTGCTCAGAGCCGGAACGCGGTATACTATCAGTCCAATAAACATCCCCTCGCCTCATTCCGCCTCCTCTTTGGATCGCCTAAATGCTCGAGGGATGCGGACTCAAGCTCCTCGTCCAAATCAAAACCTGTTCCAGCATGTCTCGTGGCATACTCATTTATGGCAGGATAAAGGGCATCCTTTCGCCTTTTTTCCAAAGACTCCTCAATGGCCTGCCTGGCGATTTCCGTGGCAGGCTCGGCGGATTGTTCGGCTTCCCTTCTAAGGCGTTCGTAAAGAGCCTCAGGAAGAGGTACATGGAAATTGCGTGACGTAGATTTCGGCATTGCGCATCCCTTCGTGCCATAATTTTATGGCACCGTACTGATATTAGCAAGGGGCACGAGGGCATGGGGCACGGTAGATTTGTTCTGTATGCCTATTTGGATTGAAAGCGCGACCGTGCCTAAAAATTTTTCGTCGAACGGGATCGTGCCAGGCATAATCGGTAATTGGCGCGGATCTACATAAAGAATGGGCCCGTTTTGTGTACCGTACCCCTGGTTTCCCTCACGGTTGGCGTGGGCGCGATCAGACTATTTATTTTGGACTTCTCGGCGCAAGGTTTACAAAGGAGTTGATTCAATAGGTTGGCAGGCATATGTTAGACCCAAAAGCAGGAACCAATTAGTGTCCGGGAAATAGAGGGTTATCATGCGGCAAGTAAAATTCAACATAGAAGAAACCCAGATTGGTTTTTTAAATGACCACCGGAAATATGGGTATAAAGACAAAAGCTCCATGGTGCGAGCAGCTCTGCGCCGCCTGATGAGGGAATTGGAACTGGAAAGCCTGAAAGAGTCCGCCGACTTATATGCCGAATTATATAATAGCGACGCGGACCTCCGGAAGCTGACGGATTCCGCGACTTCAGGGTGGCCTCCTGCCCCGGGATCGGAAAAGGTCTTTGATCTCTCTTGAAGCTACGCCGGCTGGAAAAGGGAAAGTCCAAACATCCCATAGAAAGCTTTGCCATCGCTGAGGTCATCGACGATCTCTTTTAATACGACCACATCCTTTGAGAAGAGCGATCCGTAGAATTGAGGTTGAGCGCCGCCCCGACGGCGATTCCCATGTTGGCAAGTTCGGTTGCTTGTTCGATCAAGATGCTATACAGGTCAGCAGAATAACTTGTTAGTCCGTGACCGAATCCATTCACACCGGAAAGGAAATCTTCCACAGTGGACATCCCACGGATATTCAACATCACTGAGAGTGCTCACCGCATCCACAACCCGATCACCCCCGAAAAGCTCGCCTCTCTCGGTGCGGCGTTGCGTCTGGAATCGGGAGCCAGCGTGCTCGACCTCGGCAGCGGTTCGGGGGAGATGCTGTGCACCTGGGCACGCGATCACGGCGTCATCGGCACCGGCATCGACATGAGCCCGTTGTTCACCGAGCAAGCGAAACGTCGCGCTGAAGAACTCGGCGTCGCCGATCGGGTCGGGTTCATCCACGGCGATGCCGCGGGCTACGTTTCGGACGAGAAGGTCGATGTGGCCGCCTGTGTCGGAGCCACTTGGATCGGAGGGGGAGTCGTCGGCACTATCGAGCTTCTGGCACGGAGTCTGCGCGCCGGAGGAATCATCCTCGTCGGCGAGCCCTTCTGGCGGCAGTTACCGCCGACCGAAGATGTTGCCAGGGGGTGTCTTGCCAACGCAATCTCCGATTTTCTCATGCTTCCGGAACTTCTCGCGTCTTTCGGCCGCCTTGGCTACGATGTAGTCGAAATGGTTCTGGCTGACCAGGACGGTTGGGACAGATACGAGGCGGCCAAATGGCTTACCATGCGCCGATGGCTTGAAGCCAATCCCGACGACGAGTTCGCGAAAGATGTTCGAGCCAACCTGACCTCGGAACCCGTGCGCTACGCAGCGTACACGCGTGAATACCTGGGCTGGGGTGTGTTCGCGCTGATGCCGCGGTGAGCAATGCTATAACGGTACCGAAGCCCTCCAGAAAGCGGAGGTTCGATGTATGCGACACGATCAGACAAAAGATTGCGGCCACCCTCACGAGGACGCGGACGTTTCCCGGGCAACGGCCGAACTTCGCCAAATGGTGGAACAGTGTATACTCCATAACGAAGAGCACGCAAGGTCCTGCAGGCTTTGGGCCGGGCGGGCCAGAGATGCTGGATTTACCGAGCCGGGCTTGGGTCTGGAACAATTCGCATCCGATATTGCCGAACAGAATAATCGATTGATCAAAATAGGAGAGATTATCGCCGCGTCCACATTGGTCCGTGATACGGAGCGAGTGGTGCCGATAATTTCAATTGTGGGGGCTTCCAACTCAGGGAAGACGACCTTTCTCGAAAACCTGATCCCGGAACTGGCATCCAGGGGCTACAGGGTTGGAGCGGTAAAGCACGATGTGCATGGATTCGAAATGGACAGGGAAGGGAAGGACACCTGGAGGCTGCAACGGGCCGGCGCCGAGGCCGTGGCGATTTCATCGCCGGGCCGGTTTGCCTCGATCCGCAGCACCCGGGGCGAGCTATGTCTGGAGGAAATTGCGGCGCGTTTCTTCTGGACGGAAGACATTGTCATCACTGAGGGATTCAAAAGAGCCGGTTTCCCGAAAATCGAGGTGTTTCGTTCCGCCATTGCCCAAAGGCCCGTCTGCGGCCCGGACGACAACCTCATCGCCTGTGTCACCGATGATGCGGTGGATGCGGGAGTGCCCCTCTTCTCCACCTCCGATGTCCGGGGGGTTGCGGAATTTATCGAATATCGCTATCTGCCGGGCGGTAAAAAAGTCTCGTTGTAGAGTGAATTCTTGCCTCCGTGCACATCTTAACGGCCCTTGGCATGTTCTCGCCCCTGCTGCCCGGGGGGGCAGGAGGGGCTTTTTCTGCGTTTTGGCGCCCGCGGTCTTACCCGATCCCCAGCTTCTTTCGCCAGGCATAAACCGTGGGCCTGGACACCCGCAGGGCCTTCGATATCTGCGAAATATTTCCCTGATATTCCTGATAGACATTTAAAAAATCGTCGTAGCGGTCCCGGTTATTTTTTCGCACCGGGCCCGAGGGGACGCAGGCCATCCGAATATGATCCGGGAGGCTTTCAAGCCCTATCCGGTCTCCCTGGGCAAGAGCAAGGGCCCGTTCTATGGTATTTCTCAGTTCCCGTACGTTCCCGGGCCATTCATAAGCACTCAGGGCAGACAATGCGTCGGTATCTATCCGGATGGATCCCCTCTCCGGAGCATCCCCGAAGAGCCCGAAAAAATGGTTCAAGAGAAGGGGTATGTCGTCTTTTCTCTCTTTTAGCGAAGGCAGATCGATTCGAAGAACGTTTATCCGGAACAGAAGGTCGGCCCGAAAGCGCCCGGCTTCGACTTCCTTGCGCAGGTCCTTGTTCGAGGTCGCGATAATACGGATATCGACCGGAACGGATCGCGAGCTTCCCAGCCTGTTGACCGTTCGCTCTTCTATGACTCGCAACAGATAGACCTGCGAATCGATCGGCATTTCGGAAATCTCATCAAGAAGGATAGTCCCGCCGTTTGCAATTTCGAACTTGCTGGGATGCCCCTTCTGCGCCGCGCCGGTAAAGGCGCCGGCCTCATAGCCGAAAAGCTCGCTGCCCAGAAGTTCGCGGGGAATCGAGCCGCAGTTTATGGCTACAAAAGGCTTGGCCGCGCGGGCGCTTCTATCGTGGATGTAACGGGCAAGGACTTCCTTGCCCGTTCCCGTATCTCCCTGGAGCAAAACATTGGAGTTGCACCGGGCGGCATTGTCGGCAATCGCCAGCACCCGTTGGAAGGCGGACGACGCTCCGACCGGCTCCGTTGAGCCCTTGAGCCGAGGGGTTCCCCCTCGCGGGGTTTTGTCTGAACCGGATAGATTTTCCAAAAAGATCAGGGTCCCGATGCAGTTTTGCTGATGCATGAGAGGCTTTCGCTCGATGCGGATCTTTCGCCCATTCAGGGTAAACTCCGAGTTGTCCCTCTTTAAGCTTCTGGGAACCTTTGGAATGGGCAAACGCTCGAAGCTCTTGTTCAGGACATTATCGGTTTCCATGTTCAAATATTCCACCGCCTTGAGATTAGCCCGCCTTATGATCTCGTGTTCGTCGAGCACCATCAGGCCTCTTTCCATTTCGTCCAGAGTCAGTTGAGCGCTGCACTCGCGGAAAAACTCGCTTTTCTCTTTGCGGCTCCGGTAGACTTCCAGTTCGATGCAACGGCCCATTTGAAGAGCCATCCCCATAAAAGAGGGCCGGTTGTCATCGAGGTAGTTGACATAATCAAGTATCCCGCTGATTTCTCCTGTAAACGGGTCCCGGACAGGAACCGCGGTGCAGGCGAATTCCCGAAGCCGCTCGCAAAAATGTTCGGCATGAAGAACGTGGCTGGGGCGACCGGTTACCAGCGCAATGCCCACGGCGGTCGTGCCCGCGTTTTGTTCGTTCCAGTTGGCTCCTATCTTGAAATTCAATAGACCCAGAAGCTCCTTCAGCTCCTGCTTCCCGTAGATGGAAAGGATGAAACCGTCACGGTCGACAAAGGAAACAACGTAGCTGGAAGCGCCGATAAGATCGTTTACGCACTCGATTACCGGCTGCATCGCCTCGATATATTCCCGGCTGTAAAGTATCCTTTGCTCCAGTTGCTTTTCGGTGAGCACGAGCGGGTTGGGCTCCCGGGGAGAAACCTCCCTGTCGATGCACCTCTGCCAGGAATTCAATATGTCGGGCCTGACGTCCCCAATGGGGATCGAGTGTTTGCGGATGAACTCTTCGAAAAGCTCTTCCATTCATGCCTCCTTACACACTGTTATATATATGCATGGGCATATTTACAGCAAACGCAAGGATGTGGCTTTGGTATCGGGAATTCTAGAGAAATACCATGCGGAAATCAAATTGGATTAGAAAATTCAACAACTTAAGCATGGAAACGGATAGTTTTCACAAGAATGTCAGGTAAAAAGGCTTCCGCAAACCACGCGTACTATGTAACACAAAAATAACCGCATCGCCAGGCAAAATTTACACTGTCAAGAAAGTCGCGGGCGATTTCTCACTACGGACTTTACATAAGTGTAAAGTTGTAAATTATATATACTTCATTATTTATTCGAGTGGGCAAGATAGATCATGTTTACTTCCTTCCTCAGGGCCTGAGTCCTTTGTTTGAAAGGGTTGGCCCACCTTTTGCTGAAACCGACTGCCACGCTCAATCTCAAGTTCAAGCTATTTGTTCATCATTTTTCCAAGCCGATTGCCTAGCCCCTCTCAGTAATACGCCCATAACGGGATCTCGTTGAGAAATATCAATAGAAGGAGGAATAGGATGAGCAGTCGCATTTTGCCCGAGTTTGAGTTGTTTTTTCCGCAAAGCATCTCCGAGGCAGTCGGGCTCCTGAGCGAGTATGGAGAAAAGATGGTTGTGATGGCAGGCGGCACGGACCTGCTTGTTCACCTGAAATCGTTCCGGGAGAGGCTTGCTTCCACTGCCGGGCACATAGACCCGGCTCACCCCGTATCGCACTATCACCCCCAGTACATACTCAGTCTCAGCGAGGTCCCGGGACTGAACCATATCGAATTCTCCGAAAAGGACGGACTCCGGATAGGCGCCATGGCCAGCCTCGCCGACGTGACTGAGTCCGAGGAGGTGAAAACGAGGTATCCCGCTATCTGGCAATCGGCAAAAGAGAACGGAACGGTTCAGACCAGGAACAGGGCGACCCTGGTCGGGAATCTTTTGAGAGCCTCTCCTGGAGGAGACTGTTGCTGTTCGGTGCTTGCCAACGGGGGCAGCCTCGTCCTTCAGGGGCATGGTGGAAAGAGGGAAGTGGAGATCGACGGGTTCTGGACAGGCTACAGGGAGACGTCTCGAAGAGCGGACGAACTGGCCGTCGAGCTGAGAATTCCCTCCCCCTCCAAAGACACGGTTTCCTCATTTGTGCGCCTCACGCGAACGAAGCTCGACATATCCAAGATAAACGCCGCGGTAAGTCTGACCATGGATGGCAAACACTGCAGGAAGGGCAGAGTGGCAATGGGATGCGTCGCCCCGACCCCATTGCGCCTCATGAAAGCCGAAGCGCTCATGGCGGATAAACCGCTTACGGAGGATCTGTTCGGTTCTCTGGCCGAGACCGTGGCAAAGGAGATCAAACCGATCGACGACGTGCGCTCTTCGGCCGAATACCGGCGAGAGGTGGCGGGGGTTTTGATCAGAAGGGCCATCGAGACGGCATGCGGGACGATTTGAGCCGCACTGCTCCATTTTCCGGAAAAAGGAGTCCTATTTCATGAAAAAACGCGACATTACCCTCTTTGTCAACAATGAAGAGTACAGACTCGAAGTCCCGGTCAATCGGACCCTGCTTCAAGTATTGCGCGAGGACCTCAACCTGGTGGGCACAAAGTACGGATGCGGCCTCGGGGAATGTGGGGCATGCACGGTCCTTCTGGATGACGATAAGGCTGTCCTCTCCTGTCTTACGCTCGCAGCGGAGATGAACGGGAAAAGAATTACCACGATCGAGGGACTGGAAAAGGATGGAGAACTGCATCCCGTTCAGCAGGCCTTCGTGGACAAGCACGCCATTCAATGCGGATACTGCACCTCCGGAATGGTCCTGAAATCGAAAAGCCTCCTTTCCAAAAATCCTGCGCCCAGTGAAGACGAGATCCGCGACCAATTGGAAGGCAATATCTGCCGCTGTACCGGGTATGTGAAAATCGTGGAGGCGGTCAAGCACGCCGGTGAATTGATATCGAACGAGCCCGGAAGGAGGACATGCTCATGACGGAGTTTATTTCTGTAGGCAAAAGAGTGCCGAAAATAGATGCCAGAGCCAAGGTGACGGGCCGAGCTCCATTTGCCGACGATCTTCGATTCCCGCGGATGCTTTACGGCAAGGTCGTACGGTGCTGGGAATATGCCCACGCCAAGGTGAAAACACTCGATTTCAGCGAAGCGCTGAAGGTCCCGGGCGTAGTGAAAATTCTCGGCCCTTACGATGTTACCCGCAAACCCTATAATACCGGCGTTCTGGATTTAATGGTCCCGGAGCCCGTCAGCAAGAATTTGCTCCGCGATCTCGAGGATCAATATGTCTTCACCGATCACGTCAAGCATCAGGGCGACGCGATCTGCGGCATAATCGCCACGAACGAGGAAAGTGCCGAAAAGGCTGCGGCCCTGATCAATGTAAATTATGAGCCGCTGCCCATTTACATGACCGCTCAGGAATCCATGCAGCCCGAGGCGTTTCAGTTCCGACCCGAAAAGCCCGGCAACCGCGCGTTCAATCTTCCGGCGGAGATGTTTCCCAACAACACCTATGGTTGGGGGGACTCCCAAGAGGCGATGAAGGAAGCCGACCTGATCGTCGAGGATACCTTCTACGTCCCCAAGGTCAAACAATGCCAGATGGAGCCGCACAGCTATGTGGCCATCTACGATGACGAAGGGCGCCTCAATTGCTGGACTTCCACGCAGATGCCCAAATGCATACATGCCAAACTCTCGAAGCTTTTCGAGCTTCCGATGAGCCGGGTGAAAATCAATCAGACAACGGTGGGGGGAGGCTTTGGGACCCGCCTGGGCATGATCCTGGAACCGGAGACGTGCGCCATGGCCATGGCCGTGCCGGGCAGGCATGTCAAGGTGAGCGCGCTCAGAGAAGAGGACTGGGTAGCTTCCGAAAGCCGCCATCCGGGTCAGTACTGGATGAAGATCGGTTTTAAGACCGACGGAACGCCCCTTGCCGTGGACGCCCACTTCATCAGCAACGGCGGCGGATACTTCACACACGCCTCAGGCGTGGCATTCGTGGCCGGCGCATGGCTTATCGGCATGTATAAGTGGGGGGCCTGCAACTACAAGTCGGACCGCTATTACACCAACACTGCGCCCTGCGGCGCCTACCGCGGATACGGCAACCCTCAGACCAACTTTGTCCTCGAGCAGTTGATCGATCGTGGCCTGGCGCAGTTGAACATCGACCCGGTGGAATGGCGCAAGAAGTCGCACAAGACCACCGGCGACGACGGTTGGTGCCTGGGGGTGCCTTACTCGTCGTGCGCCCTCGACGAGTGCCTGGATAAGGGGGCGGAGGCCATCGGGTGGAAAGAGAAGCGTCGCGCATACGCGAATCAGACCGGCGTAAAGCGGCGCGGCGTGGGAGTGGCTGTCATGAACCATACGAGCGGCGCCATGCCCATGCTCCACGAGCATACCACCGTATCGATCAAACTAAACGAGGACGCCACGGCCGAAGTGCTGCTTTCCTGCTCCGACCTGGGCACCGGCGCGCATACCGCGTTGCGCCAGATAGCCTCGGAAAGCCTTGGGTTTCCACTCGAGGATGTCCATATCAAAGCCTGCGATTCCGACGTATCGGGGTTCGATATCGGCGCTCACGCCAGCCGTACGCTCTATGTGGGGGGCAATGCGGTGATTGAGGCGGCCCGGGATGTCAGGCGCCAGATACTGGAACGTGCGGCAGTCAAGCTCGACAGTACCGTCGAGGACCTGGAGATCAAGGACAAGAGGGTCTACCGCAGGGGCAAACCTGAAAGCTTCGTCGATATCAAGACCATATGCTACGAAGGCGTTTACCCGTTCCTTGACCCCGCAACGGGCGGAAGAATGGGCATACCGGGACAAATCCTCGGTTATGCAAGCTACTTTGCCTCCCACAATAGCCCGCCCTTTGCCGCGGCTTTCGCAGAAGTGGAAGTGGATACCCAGACCGGTGAAGTGAAAGTCCTGGAGGTAATCAATGCGCACGATATCGGTCGGGCCATTCATCCACCTTCGGTGGAAGGCCAGCTTGAAGGCGGAGTGCAGCAGGCGCTGGGAATGGCTCTAACCGAAGAAACCTACTATGACGAACGGGGGCTTATCCTCAACAACTCCTTCACCGACTACAAGACCTTCGGGCCCAGTGACATGCCCAGGTGCCGGTCCATACTCGTCGAGCAGCCCGACCCCATCGGCCCCTACGGAGGAAAAAGCGTGGGGGAATCGGGGCTCGTAGCGCCAACCGGCGCTGTTGCCAACGCAGTCTATCATGCCCTGGGAATCCGGTTCAACGAAGCGCCGATAACGCCTGAAAAAGTGCTTAAGGCCATAAAGAGCAGAGGGCCGGCCGCCTGATGGGCCGACCAAAACACGGGAGGCATGACATGACCGCAATCAGGGTCTGCGTCAAGGGCGCCGGCGAAATGGCCAGCGCGGTGGCGTGGCGATTGTTCACCGCTGACATAAAAAATATTCTCATGCTCGAAATTGCCGAACCTTTGGCCGTCAGACGGAAAGTGTCTTTTTGCGAGGCTGTCGGAGATCCGAAGAGCA
>JAKAJS010000034.1 GCA_021813685.1 Deltaproteobacteria bacterium
CGATCTTGCTTGGCTATTGATTTCACGAAACCGCTTTTTAATGAGCTGATGAAAACGGGACCTGATTCCCTAAAGACTGAGGATCACGCGTTTTATGATTCGTAATTCGTGATTCGTGATTCGTAATTCGTAATTCCCCCCGCCGCCCACTGGGATGCCATGCCGAAGGCCCTGCGGCGCCCTGTGAAGAGTGACTCCGTCAGGTACAGTAGGTAGACTGGCAGGGACAGCAATCGCATGAGCTGGGCGAGGACGTTTTTGACCGTCGATTTCATAAAGCCGCTTCCGGAATTCCGAATTATATACATCTCACCAAAGAGGCACGGGGATAGTCGAAGCCAAGTGCCACAAGTTTCTCAATTCCTAATTCTTAATCGCGTCTGCAGTCCTCTTCCCAGTAGTGGAATAAGGGCGATTTTCTGACGACATCGTAGATGACTTGGTAATCGGCGGTCGAGAGTCTTTTTTTCCAACCGTTCACATTGCCGTCGGGGCCCCGATAGACGCCGAAAAAACGGGAACCCAGGAACTTTGCTGTCCACGCTGAGGGGGGGAGTTGACCGGTAGATTCCTGGAGGAATTTTTGCGTTTGAGCGGCCATCTCCCACCCCAGCCATTCGAAAAGCTCTTTTACCACACCGTTCGGGTCGGACACCAGGTCCTCGTAGAGGAAGCATTTAAAGTGTTCGTAGCCTGCGCCGACCGCAAGGGCGCTTTCGCACTCTATCCTCCAGAGGAGAGCCCTTTTCCTGATCTCCGGCTCGGTTTTGAGTTTTTCGAAATCTATGGATTCCGAGTCAAAGAATGTGGCGCACGCTCGGTCGCGAATTCTCCTGCAATCTTCACCATCGAAAGCCATTTTGCTATTTTGCATCGCAGAGGAGATTACGGCGAAGGGGTTTCTCATAATGTAGATAATTTTAATCCCTGGAAAGGCCTTGGTGATCGTTCTGAGGTTAGAGGATTGGTTGGTGCTTTTCCAAACCATCCTGATCGGCAACTCGTGCTTCTTCTTAACCAGGAGGCGGTAGGGCAGATAAATATTCAGACCGAGTAGCCTTTCCAGGGGAAAATTGATCAGGAATAACAGATGAGCCATGTACCTGAAGAAATCGCCGTGGCGGATAAATTCCTTTTGGAAAAAGGGAAATGAATTTAGGCCTACATAAAATTTTTTCTGTAGTTCATTCAATCCATCGATATAGGCGTTTGTGTAAAAAGAGTCTTCGGGGTCGGTACAGTGAGGAAGAGCTCCGAGCTTGACATGTTCATAGGTCTTCTTGTCTGGTTCGGAAACCAGGTAGACCGACGCCGCAGAATCTAAGATTTTGGCCAGCCAGGTCGTGCCCGATCTGGAGAACCCCAGTAGGAGGACCAGTTCTTTCTTCGATTCCATCATTTTTCCATCAGTGATTCATAGGCGCGACTTGGAACGTGGCTTTTATGTGCCACCTTGAATTCGAGGGTCAGTCGGCTCCGAGTGTCACTTAGGCGGTCCGCGTGATCGCAGACGCCCTTCTTCCGATGATGGGGAGCCGAAGCTGTAGGATGACCCTCAGTGAAGCAGCCTCGGCTCGCATGTCCGATGCGCTGTTCTTCAATTTACTAGAGACAATCCGGTTACCGTCGGCAGCGCAGTCGCCGAGGATTTAACTGCGACCTGAAATACATGAACAAGAGGGAAGGAGGCATACGCCGACTTGTCTGCGTTTTTTTGTGTCACATAGATACGGCTGTGGACGGGATCCCACGTCGCGCCGCTGAAATTGCCGGGCACAAGCTGGCTCGCGCCGGTTGGAAGGGTAAACGTCCATGTGGCATACGGGATGACTTCATAAGGCTGGATGAGGCCCAGTTTGACAGCAGTCAGGTTGTTCTCGCCCGGATTTGTTGCGCTCAAGCTGTTCACATTGTTCCCGGTCGTGTTTGTCCCGTTTGGATTACCGACGTCGTAGGCCCAAACGTAGTTGACATACGGATAGGCGTGGACGCCCTTTGAGGAATCCGCAGGATCATAGCAAACTTCGTCACCGACAATCCCCCCTGGAGTCGGGGCGAAAGTTGCCTTGCTTGTCTGGCCTGTCCACACTCCCGCTGTATTGGCACCCTGTGGCGCGGATGATTTCAGGAATTCCAGCCCGGCTCTAGGGTCCAACCTTACCAGTGTCCCTGTAGCGTTTGTCCCCGCTTGGGTAACTGTCTCTCCGGAAATAAACGTCCCGGAGGTAACCGTGCCCGCAAAACCGACCAGTCTTTCAGAATATTGGCACGTGCCGATGCCCGCCGGGCAGGCGTCAGCATAGGTCGCCGCGAGGCTGGAGGTTCCTGCCCCATAGCAGGCGTAGCCGTCGGTCGACGCTTTGCCGTGCACTCCAAAATATAAAACCGACCGCGTTCCATCCGGAAATACGACGCCGCCGATGGAGTCCGCGGGACTCGTGTACGGGTTTGCGGCCTGGTCTCCGGCCCATTGACCTCCCGGGAGCGGGTGAGGTGCATTGTAATATGCAAGGACGGTTGCAGGAACGGTCTTGGACGGGAGGTTCGACGGGACCATATTGGCCGGATCGAAGGCGATGGCGCACGGCCCATAGGACAGGGTCGTCACAATTCCGGTCCCCGGCCCCTGACCCGTCAGCACCTTTCCACCCAACTGCGACTGATAAGCCGCAGGAATCACTGTCATTGGGCCTGGCGATAAGCCAGCGAAAAGGCCCGTATTGAGTTCATAGTAGCCCGAAAAGCTGTTTGTCAACAGGTTTGTAGAATTTGTGAAATGCGAATATATCTGCTTGTCGAGTGCATCATAATAAGCTTTTGTGTCCCCTATAAGTTCCCCGTTATAGACCAGAAGTCCCGTGTTGACTGTACCATTGCCGGAGCAATTTGAATTCTGGCATATATTGTAGGAGTTGCCCTCGGTGATATCGGCAAAATTCTGCAGTACGGCGGCAGTGTTGAGATTGCCCAGACTGCCGGTCGCGTTGGTTGGTGGCGTATATGTTGCGCAAGAAACTGCGTTGCCGCCTCCATCAAGGCATATGGGGGTCGGGATGCTTATCTCTGCTACCTCGTCACATGCTGTGCTCCCGGTGAGGAACAGGGAGTTGTTCACCGGATTGAATGCGACCGACCTTCCGCCATATTGAAAGGATGCGCATGAGCTTCCCGTCTGTGGGACTCGGAACGCCCCCATGTAGGTTAGATCGCTCTGCTGAAGCAACGGGTCAGTCGCGAATGAGATCGCTGCAAACGAAAGCGAAAGGATGGCAGCGGACAATAATATGAGCAAATTCTTTTTCATTAGGAACTCCCTGATTGTACGGTCGCCTCTGTCTAGAAAAACTTCTGCCTTGCCAGCCTGAGAACTCGGGCTGTACGATAAGAGGCTCGCCTGTTTCGCTCCGGTTAGTCGGTTCAAAATAAAGGAGCAGCGGTTTTTTTCCTACCGTGTGGCCCAGTTATATTACGATATGCAAAATCATTGCCAGCTCAGCTCACTTGCGCTCCGTCGCGAGCAGGTAGTTCGGATCTTTGCCCAAAATCTCATTCATCCTATCCAGAAATTCTTTCCCTTTGAGTAGAAGGCATCTTGTCGTGCCGATTGTTCCGATGCGCACGACTGATGCGCTGGCCAGATCGGATTCGAGTTCGCGGAAGCGGCGGGGGATCCCGGCGCGGTGCCTGCGAATGCGTATATTCCGACTTTTGGCATTTTCGTCAATAACTTCAAAGACGTCCGGCGAATCCATGAGAAGATAGGGTACCGATGCTAGAGCCTCAGCCGTGTGATAGGCGGTGTTGGACTCGAGCCCCACGCCGATGAACAGTACTCCACCGCCAGCAGCCAGAATCTTCCAATAGGGGCTTTTGTATCCGCACGGGGTTTCGCAGTGTTCATGACCCTCTATTATGTCCAATGCATGTCTGCCTATCGCCGCGACCGAATGGGTCGGGTGCAGGCTACGACGGACGCCCGGCATCCTTCGGAAAGCCTCGGATATGGCGCCTACGCAACTGGGCGTATTCCTCACGTTGAAAAGCCTGTTGCCGTGTTCGGCCGCCTCCCATGAGTGCGTAGGCATTACAAGCGTACCGTTTGGGCCCAGCACGGCCATTAGCTCGCGGATAACAGTCGACTGACCTCCGACAACAAAGCCGAGTGACGAAAGCGAGGAGTGCACCAAAAGGGTATCGCCAGCCATGACGCCCAGACGTTCGGTGTCATTTCTGATCGTTGATCCTGTCACCCATGGCGCACGGAGGGCTTTTACGGCCAGCTTCGCCCGGCGCTTGATAGCTCCTGCGAATTCGCCTCTTTTAAGGTCGTGTTGATAGCGCATCGATCACCTTTGCCACGCCGCTGGATATTTCCGTTACATTTCGGCCTGTGATACTGTGGCTCCATCCAATATATAGCAGGCGAGAGTTGAAACCCCGGAACCCCGGGTAGTCGTCGATGCAAGGCGGGACGTATGAAGCGGGAAATGGATACCCACTTTCTCCATAAGTTTTCCGCTCTTTGAGGACCGGGTAGGTGAAGACGGGTTGGGCCACGTATTCGCGCCGCACGCGTATGCCTTCGGCAACTAGTTCCCCCTGGAATACGTCGATATCGATTCCGGATGAAACACTATCTATGCTGAAGGGATAGACCCACCAGGAGGAGAGCGCCCCGGTTTTGGGTACTGAGGGCGGTATCACATGGGGGATGCCTGCAAGCTTTTGGGTCAATTCGCCGGCCATTTCGCGCCGCGAGGCGATCAAACGTGGCAGTTTCTTTAACTGCGCCAGCGCGACTGAGCCTTGGAGTTCCGTCATGCGATAATTCATCCCGAGAAACAAGTGGGCCCTGAGGCCGAGATTGCGATCCCAGCCTTTATCCACAAACAACGCGGCGCGGGTCATACGATCCGGCCGGTTGATGAGCGTAATTCCGCCGTCACCGCACGTTATCTGCTTGGACTGCTGGAGGCTGAAGCACCCGAAGTCCCCGAAGGTCCCGACCTTTTTGCCATTGTACTCCGCGTAGTGGGCTTGGCAGCAATCCTCGATCAAGGCGACGTTTCTCTCCCTGAGAAGATCGGCTATCGGCCCGAGGTCGGCGGGTCTGCCAAACAGATGGACCAGAATCACCGCTCGGGTTTTCGGTGTCAATTTCGCCTTTATCGCCTCGGCGGTCAAATTGCCCGTAAGAGGGTCCACATCCGCGAATACAGGGATGCAGTTGGCCGCAAGTATGGGGATGATCGTGCCCATATCGGTAAGCGGAGTGGTAATTATTTCTTCGCCGGGTTCCGGATTTATGGCCCCGAGGGCGACGTGGATGGCCGCAGTTCCTGAAGTCGAGGCGACGGCTGCCGGGCTGCCGTATGCCGCTGCAAATTCGCCTTCAAGGGTCTTGACCACAGTCCCGCCGGTGCAACTCATATTTTTGGAAAGGACCACCCGGGCCAGGCCGGACAGCTCGGCCAACCCGACTGCGGGGTTGGTGCTGAACCACTTGGCTGCAGCCCTTTGGCCTCCTTCTGACGCAAGTCTTTGCCCGTTAAGAGAACGAGTTGCAACAGCGGCAGGTTGTATCCCACCGACCTGGGGGGAGGGCCCATCGTCCCCGGGATAGAGTTGGCTGATTACGTTTCCTTTATTTTCCAGGGGAAGCTGTATGGTGCTGTCCAGACGGGCGGATTCATAGAGCGCCAATAAAATCTGAACGGTCTCGGCGCTGGAGTCGGCGTCGGCAGCGTAGTGCTGCTTGGCCCCTTTTACCCAATCTATAAATCCTCGAAACTGGGGCGCTCGCCACTCCCGTTCTTCGACAACAGCGTCCGCGGCAACCCTGCCGTTTACTACCAGCCGCTTCGGAGTGATTTCCAGGGTGCCGCGCGAGCCAGTTACATGTATGGCAAAAAACTCTTTTGCCAGGTCGCCCGTCTCAAACCTGCACACGATGTCGCCGGCAAACCTTATCGAGCCGGTAGCGCAATCCTCGGCGGGATAACCCCTGTTCCATTCGTCTCTGGTTCTGCGGCAGTTGCAGCTTACAGATAGCGGCCTCGGGTCGCCCAGAACGAATCTCACCGTGTCGATGAGATGGGGGCCATTGTTGGCAATGGTGCTGCCGATGCATCCATACGCGGAAGTAATCTCTCCCAGTTCCCCGGCGCGCACCAGTTCCGCTGCCCTGGTAAACCGCGGGTGAAACCGGTACTGATGGCCACCCGCCAACTTGACTCCATGCTCCCGACAGGCGCTCACCATGCGCTCCACATCGGCTAAGGTCAGGGCCAGGGGCTTTTCGCAAAGTATCCCTCTCACCCCGGCTTCGGCCAGCATGGCGACCGTTTCAGCGTGATCCTGGGGCCAGGTGCAGACGCTGACGATGTCGGGCCTTTGCTCGCGCAACATGGTGGACAGGTCTTTGTAGGCACGAATGTGGGGCAAGCGGTCCAAGGCCAGTCCCAGCGCCAGCGGATTCACATCGTTTACGGCGACAAGTCTGGCGATGCCCGACTCCTCGTATCCCACAGCGTGAAAGGGCGCGATCTGTCCAAACCCGATAATTGCAGCCCTGAGGGGCGAACGCAATACGGCGGTTTTCCTCAGAGCGATTCTGCGAAACTTTCGAACAGCACGAACAGCCAGTGTGGTCACCATCTTGCTCCTGAAACCTCGTGAATCCTGAAACTCACGATGTTGATTGAATATTTACGGCAGTCGCACTTTCTCAGACCTGCGATTTTCAATGTCTTCGGCTCCCTATCGATCTGGCGGGAACCCCAGCCACCACGGAATAAGGTTCGGTGGATTTGGTGACAACAGCGCCTGCAGCTACTACTGTGCCCCTGCCAAGGCACACGTTTGCAAGTACTATGGCCCCGCCCGCTATCCAGCAGTCAGGCTCGATCGTCACCTGACCGTAAGTGTAGCCCTGTTCTGAAATGGGGATATCGATGTTCGCAAAAACATGATCCTGGGACCAGATCAGCACTCCTGGTCCAATGAGAACATTGTCTCCAATGAAAATGCCTCCACCTCCGTTGAGCTGGCAATGGCATGAGATACCGACGTTTTTCCCGATGACAACTTTTTCCGGATGATATATTTGGACTTGGCTGAGGACCCTTGCGCCCCTGCCAGCCCTGAACCCGTAGAGCTTTCTTCTGAGCGAGCATCCGGTCTCGCCGGGGATGGCCTCAAGCAAAGCCCGGCGCCAAACGACGATTTCCTGGCGGATCGATTCCAGCATAACAACACCAAAAATTCAAAGAGGCGGGAGAGTTGAACAGCGATGTGACGGGTCTATGCATAGGGGCGCCCCTTCCGATTGAAATCAGGCGCAGCGATAAAGCAATGCTCGCAGGCGTCGGGCAAGCCCTCTCGCAGGCGAAAAGAGCAGGGTCTTTCTTTCGTCGGTCTTTAGGCCAATAATGGCGAGAGAGAGCAATGCAAGGCAGGAGCCTGCTGCCGCTAGCGCGACCAATGCACCCCAGCCAGCTACGGGTTCTAGATATCTGGCGCCGATGATCCCGAGCGAAAAGACCAAAGCGAGCGCGCAGGGACGCAGGACAACCTCCCGTATATAAGCCCACCAGCTGATTCCAAGGACTCCACAGACAAAAAATGGTTGCACAATGCCCTGAAACAAAAGGGCCGGGGCGGTGGTCCCGATCGCAACCCCAACCAGACCCCATGTCCTGACTAGAGCCAGACTGACGATGAGATTAGCTAGTCCCTCGGCTATAAATAGAACTGCCAAAAGCCGTATCTTCCTCATGCCCATCAGCACCTGGTAGCCGATGCGTTGACCGCTGGTGACTATAGAGCCGATGGCAAGAAGGCTGAAAAGGAAGGAGACGGCAGGATAACCCGTGGGTTGGGCAAAGCGCGGGCCGACCCACAGGCGGAAAAAACCGCTGGAGCAAAGGATTGCGACGCTTCCAACGGCAAAGGAAAGCAGGAACATTCCCCTGGAGCCGGTTAGATAAAGTTTTCTTAGTTCGTCAACTCTACCCTTCGCATCCATTTCGGTGGCGGCGGGGAAAAATACCTGCCCTACAGGGGCAAAGGCGTTGTCGAGGTTGTCGCGAAGGGAGGCTGCGAGCGCAAAAGGCGTTACAGCGGATACCGGCATGTATGCCGCTATCACTAGTGCGTCCGTGCAGGAGATCAAGCGGGTGCTGCCCCTTATGATGAAGTTCCAAAAGCCGAAGCTGGCGAAATCCATCAGGCTGCGGTAATTTACCAAGCTTGGTGCGATCCTTAACGAAGGCAGGAGCCCGACTGCGAAGCGCCATCGGAGCAGGTAATCGATTAGATTGGCGCAGGACATCGCTATGGAAATTCCTACCAACCCATATCCCATCTTAAGTGCGAAGATGATAAAAGAGGCCGAAAGCAGCCGCGTGCATATGCCGATACCGTTGGAGATGTCGAAGCGCTGAACGGCGGTGAAAACAGCAGAATAGGTGAAAAATACGAATTCTATCGCCGCCGAAGCGCCAACGACCAGGATTACGAGTCTCACCTCTCTTAAGAGACCGGGCGGGACATGAAAGAAGATGTGCGCCAGGGTTGCGACGAGTGTGGTCCCTGCAAGGACAAAGACGCCACACCCCATCAGGGTAAAGAAACCTGTGCTGGCCGATTTATTAAGACTGTCGCTGTTTCCCGCTGCAAGGTGACGTGTAAGATACTGGGTGACGCCCGCTCTGAACCCCAGATCCAAAAGGCCATAGTAGCCCGTTAACGTGCTTGCCAGCGCCCAGATCCCGTATCTGGTCTGCCCGATTGAGGCAAGGATATAGGGTGTGAGCAGAAAACTGACGACTATCCCAACCGCGTATCCGGCCCAATTACTGAGAATGTTGCTTAGAAGCATTTTTTTGTACGAAAACTGCGGCAAGGCAGAGTCGCTATTGGGCAAGGGAACTCCTGAGGGTTGTTGATGGTTCGCCAGCAGAAAGGATTAGCAAAGCGTGACCGTGCAGGAACGGGTGTATCCGAGACGAGCGGACGCCGCGCCAAGCCGGATCGAAAACCGAGCGGCGCCGGTATTGCTCACAAGGACTCCATTCGCAGTCTCAACTCGGAAACGATTTGACGAGCGTCGAATTTAGCTTTCTGACGATAGTCCGGCTTTGCCGACACCCCCTTTTGTTTCTTCACGACGAGGTCGGCAAGGTATTGGCTGATCTGCCGGGAGTCCCCCGGTTCAAAGGCGCTGCCGAAGCCGTTTTCGGAAATAAGCGCGGCCAGCGCCCCGTTTGTCTCTGCTATGGTGAGGATAGGTTTTTCCAGGTAAATGTATTCGTAGAGCTTGGAAGGAACCTGGGTTCTAGTGCCGGGCTGGATCACAAGGAGGGCGTCGGATGCCGCAAGATGGGCCAGGCACTCTTCATGTTTTACATAATCCAGGAATGTCACGTTTTGCGATATTCCTTTTGATTCGCAGAGATCCTTCACGTTGTACCCGAGGTCGGAGTCGATCCCTCCAATGTGGAGAAAATTAACTTGGTCTGCAATCTTTGGCTGCTCTTTCTTTAATAGCTCAAGGGCGTTGAGGAAACAGAGGGGGTCCCGTTTCGAGTAGAGCAGGCCGGCGTGGGTAATCACGAAGCCGCCCGCAGGGCGGGCGGCGGGTTGGATTTGGCTGAAGTCCTGGTCGTCGTAACCATTTGAGAGGACAAAGAGCTTTTGAGCGGCATTCGGGTACCTGAGGGCCATTTCTTTTCTCAGGGACTCTGTGTTGGCTATGACGAGGTTGGCTTCGTTTATCACGCAAGACTCGCATCTGCGGTCGAGGTAGCGGATCAGGCGGTTCTTGTTGTGGAAAGGGTTGCCGACCCATGGGTCGCGGAAGTCTACAACAAGCTTGGCCCCTGTGAGAATCTTGAGCCAGTATCCTATGATCAGCGATGTCCAGGGCATGCCGGTGGCCAGGACAGCCTCAATCTTATTTTCTCTAATGATCCTCGCCCCTCTGATTAACGCCG